>NZ_JBHVGU010000002.1:0-307865 GCF_042800575.1 Streptomyces sp. NPDC057616 | reverse complement strand
GAAGGAAGGGGAAGAAGAGGGTAGTAAGAAAGGGGGGGGGGCGGGGAGAAGGGAAAGGGGTGGATGGGTGGGGGGTAGGGGGGGGGAGGGGGCGGGAGCCCGGCTGTTGGCCGACGGCCCGCGCACCCCGTTCGACGGTCACCGTCATTGCTTCGGCGCGCCCTTGTCGTAGGCCTGCTGGAGGGCGTCGAGATACGCGTCCGGCTTCTCGCCGCCCGTCATCAGCTTCTGCGTCTCGGAGACCAGGACGTCGTAGAAGCCGTTGACCGGCCAGTCCGGGTAGAACGCGAGCCCGTCCCGGCCGCTGACGGTGTTGAAGTTGGAGATCAGCTCCTTGGACTTCGGGTCGGTGATGGCGGCGGTGTCGGCCGCGACGGGGATGCCGCCCTTGTTGCCGAGCAGGTTCTGGATCTTCTTCGACATGGTGATGTCGATGAAGTCGTAGGCCAGTTCCTTGTTCTTGGCGTTCTTCGGGACGACCCAGAGGTTGCCGCCGGAGCCCGGGGTCAGGTTCGAGCCGGGCCACAGGGTGGAGTCCCAGTCGAACTTGGCCTCCGTCTGGAAGCGGCCGTACCACCAGCTGCCGGAGAACAGGATCGGAGACTTGCCCTGGATGAAGGAGACGCCCGCGTCCTCGGCCTTGGTGCTGGTGGACTTCTTGCTGATGTAGCCCTTCTTCACCCAGTCCGCGAAGGTGGTCGCGCCGTACGTCCAGGCCGCGTCGTGGAAGTCGGTCCTGCCCTTGTACAGCTCGTAGGAGTCGACCCACGAGCGGTCGGCCTTGGAGAGGGCGAGCTGGTACAGGTACTGCTGCGCCATGTACTCGGCGCCGGCGTTGGCGAGCGGGGTGACGCCCTTCTTCACGAAGGCGTCCATGGCCGCCGTGAGCTGCGCGAACGTCTTCGGCTCGGCGATGTTGTACTTCTTGAAGAGGTCCTTGTTGTAGTAGACCATCGTGTACTCGGCGTAGTTGGGCACGCCGTACCACTTGCCGGAGCCCATCACGCCGTTCGTGTCGTACCGGCTGGTCGTGGCCACGCCCGCGCTGAGCTTCTTGTCCCAGCCGTGCTGGGCCGCCTCGGCGCTCAGATCGGTGAGCAGGCCCTGCTTGGCGAGCTGTCCCGCGGTCGCGTTGCCCTTGTTGTACTCCATGATGTCGGGCGCGTCCGAGGAGTTGAGGATCATGGGCGCGGTCTTCTGGATCTGTTCGAAGCCCTTCTCCTCGAACTTCACCTTCACGCCCGGATGCTTCGCCTCGAACTCCTTGATCGCCTCTTTCCAGGCCACGCCCATCGCGCTGTCGGGGCCTTCGTAGTGCCAGAGCCGGAGCGTCTTGGCGTCGGAGGACGAACCTCCGTCCGAGCCGCCGCAACCCGCCATGACCAGCGATCCACCCAGGATCGTGGCCGTGATCGTCATCACACGCCTTCGTGCCGTCAACATCCCTGCCTCCAGGAGAGCCGGACAGGTATCAGTGCGCCACGCGGCGATCCTGCCCTCGTGTCGAATCGATTCGATGCGTGACGTCGAAGCGCTTCGACGGGCGAAGGTAGGTGGGGTCGGCGGGCCCGTCAATGCATCGGACGGGAAATCCTGTTCGGATCTGTGGGGATGCGGTGGGCGAGGGAGATCATCAGGGCCACCGCCGCGGCCGTCGCGGGCACCCCGAACCCGGCCTCGGGCGAGAGGTGGTCGACCGTCCAGCCGCCGGTCGCGGAGCCGCAGGCGATACCGCCGAGCAGGCCCGTCACGGCGAGCGTCATGCCCTCGTTCAGCCGGCCCTCGGGGGTGCGCCGCTGCACCAGCGTCATGGTCGTGACCATGGTCGGGGCGGTCGCCATGCCGGCGACGAGCAGGGCACCCGCGAGCAGCAGGAGCGAACCGGTGAGGGAGGCGGCGAGCAGGGGGAGGGTGAGCAGGGCCGTCATCGCCGCGACGCACCACGGCAGCCGGGCGGCGGCGGGCCCGGTCAGCGGCAGCGCGCCGAACAGCAGCCCGGCAGCGCACGAGCCCGCCGCCTGCAGCGCGAGCACGACGCCCGCCGCCGAGCGGTGCCCCTGCTCGTCCGCGAAGGCGATCGTGACGACCTCCGTGGACCCGAACACCGCGCCCGTCGCGAGGCAGACGGCGAGCAGCGGGGGCATGCCGGGGGCGCGGAACGGGGACCGGGCGCGGGTGTGCGGCCGTACCGGCGGCTCGGTCGAGCGCTGTGCCGCGAACAGCAGCATGCCGCTCAGCAGCAGCACCGCCCCGGCCAGCGTGCCCGCCTCCGGGAAGAACGTGCCGCACAGGAAGGCCGCGAGCACCGGGCCGAGCATGAAGCACAGCTCGTCGGCGGCCTGTTCGAAGGAGTTCGCGGTGTGCACTGCACGGTCGTCGCCCTTGAGCAGATGGGCCCAGCGGGCGCGGGACATGCCGCCGGTGTTCGGGGTCGTGGCGGTGGCGGCGTAGGAGGCGAACAGGGTCCAGGCGGGGGCGCGCAGATGCACGCACAGGACGAGGGCGAGCGAGCCGAGCACGGCGAGGGCCGTCGCCGGTACGGCGATCCGCGCCTGGCCGTGCCGGTCGACGAGCCGCGCGGTCCACGGCGCCACCACCGCGGTCGCCGCGAGACCGGTCGCGGTGACGGCGCCGGCGAGCGCGTACGAGCCGCGCGCCCCGGCGATCATCACGACCGCGCTGAGGCTGAACATGCCCATGGGCAGCCGGGCCAGCAGGTTGCCGGCGGTGAAGGCGCGGGCACCGGGGACGGTGAAGAGGCGGCGGTAGGGGCCGGGCGGGCGGTGGCCGGTACGGGGGCGGAGGTCGACGGCGACGAGGGTGTCGGCGGTGACGGTGAACAGCAGGTCTTTCCGGGGCGTCGGCTGCGGCATGGCCACCACCGTCGCGCGTACCCGATCAAGGGGTCCAACACCTTCTGCGTACCGATTGACGCACTCCTGTTGTAAGTTCGCCGGATGCCCGCGTCCGGTCACCTCGACCCCCGCCTCCTGCGCGCCTTCGTCACCGTCGCCGAGGAGCTGCACTTCACCCGCGCCGCCGCCCGGCTCTACGTCGCCCAGCAGGCGCTCAGCCGGGACGTGCGGCGGCTGGAACGGGAGCTCGGCACCGCTGTGTTCGTGCGCTCCACCCGGCAGGTCGCGCTGACCGCCGACGGCGAGCGGCTGCTGCCGTACGCGCGAAGGGTGCTGGACGCGCAGGACGCGCTGCTCGCCGCCTTCGGGCAGGCGCGGCCCCTGCTGGTCGACCTCAACTACCGGGACCAGGTGACCGCGCGCCGCGTGCTGCACCGGGCCCGTGAACTCGCCCCCGACCAGGAGCTGATGGCCCGCTACGAGAGCGGCCTGACCGGCGCCGCCGGCGAGCTGCTCGCGGGGCGGCTCGACGCGTCCTTCGGGCGGTTCGCGGGCCTCGACCCGGCGCTGCGGTCCGGCCTGGAGCACCAGCTCGTGCGCTACGAGCCGATGGCGGTCGTGCTGCCCGCGGACCACCGGCTGGCCGCGCGCGAGGCGGTGCCGCTCGCCGCGCTCGCGGGGGAGACGGTGTACGCGGGGGCCGGGAACCCGCGGACGACCGAATGGACCGATCTGGCTCGGCGATTGTTCGACGGTCGTGGCATCGATATCGCGCCGCCCGTTCCCCTGGCCGTCGGGGACGAGGAATTCCAGCGGATCATGGCCAAGGCGCGGAACCCGATTCTGGCGGTGGTGGATTTTCCGGCCATGCCGGGAACGATCAGGCGGCCTCTGGTGGACCCTGTTCCTTTGTCACCCGTGTCGCTTGTATGGCGGAAGGGCCTGGTGCACCCCGGATTCGACGCGCTTCGACGGGCGGCGCGTGAGTTGTCGGCCGCGGAAGGGTGGCTTCAGGTACCGACTGATGGGTGGTTTCCAGCCATCGATGCGGCTCTCAGCCGTCCCATTAATTGACACGTGGCCAACACAGGACCTGCCCGTGCGCTACATTCTTCGTCCGAGCACGTTGTGGTAAAGGGGGCGCTCGAATCCAGTGGGGGCTGGGTTCGGTCGACGTGTGCTCGAGTCGTACGCGCACCCGGAACAGTCCCGTGGGGGGATGTGCGTGCATGTGAAAAAGTGGCGGAAAGACGCCCAACTGGAATGGCCCGAGCCTGCATCAGGGACCCAGGTCGTTCCGACATCGGGGGACGTCGGCGGAGAGTCGACCACCCAGTCGTTTCCGGACACCCGGGCAAGCGGAGTCTCTCGTGGGGACTTCGCCGGCCTCGGCCCCGGGGACTTCCCCGACCTCGACCGCAAGCAGCCGCCGACCGACAGCACCGAGGTGCTGACCGGCGGCTCCAGAGCCGTGGCCGGATACGGCAGAGCCGCGGCCGGGCACGACCGGGCCGCCGGGCTGCGCGACCCGTGGGAGCCGGTGGGCGAGTCCGCCCACTCCCACGATCCGCACGAGGTGACCGTCCAGCTCGACGCCGTGAGCCTGCACGACGCCCGGCTGCGTTCGGCCGCCGGCGAACCGGGCGGCGGCTCCGAGAGCTCCGACAGACCGGTCTTCGTCGACGAGTCGGGCCGGCGCAGCCGCCGCTTCCGCCGCCTGGGCATAGCCGTCGGCATCGCCTGCGCGGTCTACGCCGTGGTCATCGTCGCCACGCTGCTCTCCGGCAGCTCCGACGCGCCCTGGCTGCCGGTGCCCGGCCAGAAGGACGAGAAGCCGGCCGGCCAGGTCGAGCCCACCACGCGCCCCGCCGACTCGGCGGTGCCGTCCGGCACCTCCGGTCTGCCGGCCGGTGCGACGCCGACGGCCGCCGACGGTTCGACGCCGTCGCCGGGTGCGAGCGCCGCGGCTCCCGGCGCGTCCTCCGGCCCGACCACGCCGGGGGCGTCCACCTCTCCCGACGCCAAGCCGTCCAAGTCGACCAGCAAGCCGACGTCCGGCCTGGGTGACCCGAAACCGACGACGACGGCCGGCTCGACCAAGCCGGCCACCTCGGACCCGACCCCCACCGAGACCACCGTCGCGCCCACCGAGACCCCGGTCGACGGCTCGGGCGGCAACGCCCCCGTGGCCAACGACGCCGGCAGTCCCTCGCCCGTCGCCGAGGGCCCGGCCACCGCCCTCGCCTCCTTCGCGCCGTCCCCGGAGACCACCCTCTGATGGCATCCCGCACCCGCCGTCACGGGCCCGCCACCACGGCCCGTGGCGGCTCCCCGCGTCGCCGCCTGCCCATGCGCCTGCTGCTGCCCATGCTCCTGCTCGTCGCCCTGGTGGCGATGCTGATGCTGCGCGGCTACGTGCACAGCGAGATCCTCGCCGACCACCGCATCCAGCCCGAGGCGGCCACCGACAAGGTCCCGGAGAAGATCCTGGACGGCGGCCCGGTCATCGACACCCGCAGCGGCCGTACCACCAGCCTGAAGGTGCCCGACCACCGCCTGGTCCTCACCTTCGACGACGGCCCCGACCCGACCTGGACCCCCAAGGTCCTGGACGTGCTCAAGAAGCACCACGCGCACGCGGTCTTCTTCGTCACCGGCACGATGACCTCGCGCTACCCCGAGCTCGTCAGGCGCATGGTCGACGAGGGTCACGAGGTGGGCCTGCACACCTTCAACCACCCCGACCTCTCCTACCAGTCCAAGAGCCGTATCGACTGGGAGCTGTCGCAGAACCAGCTGGCGCTCGCCGGCGCGGCCGGCATCCGCAGCTCGCTCTTCCGCCCGCCCTACTCCTCCTTCGCCGACGCCATGGACGACAAGTCGTGGCCGGTGACGGAGTACATCGGCACCAAGGGCTATCTCACCGTCGTCAACAACACCGACAGTGAGGACTGGCAGAAGCCGGGCGTCGACCGGATCATCCGCAACGCCACCCCGCACGGCGGCAAGGGCGCCATCGTGCTGATGCACGACTCCGGCGGCGACCGCCACCAGACCGTCGAGGCCCTCGACACATTCCTGCCGGAGATGCAGGAGAAGGGCTACCGGTTCGACAACCTCACCGAGGCGCTCGACGCTCCCAGCGCGCTGACCCCGGTCACCGGCGTCGACCTGTGGAAGGGCAGGGCGTGGATCTTCCTGGTCGGCGCCTCGGACGACATCACCGGCGTGATGGTCGTCGCCCTCGCGGTCGTCGGCGCCACGGTCATCGGCCGCTTCGTGCTGATGCTCCTGCTGTCCGGGGCCCATGCGCGCCGGGTGCGCCGCAAGGGCTTCCGCTGGGGACCGCCGGTCACCGAACCGGTGACGGTGCTGGTGCCGGCGTACAACGAGGCCAAGTGCATCGAGAACACGGTGCGTTCACTGATGGCGAGCGAGCACCCCGTCGAGGTGATCGTCGTCGACGACGGCTCCAGCGACGGCACGGCGCGCATCGTGGAGGCGATGGGCCTGCCGAACGTGCGGGTCGTGCGCCAGCTGAACGCGGGCAAGCCCGCCGCCCTCAACCGCGGCCTGGCCAACGCCAGTCACGACATCATCGTGATGATGGACGGCGACACCGTCTTCGAACCGGCCACCGTACGGGAGCTCGTGCAGCCCTTCGGCGACCCGAAGGTCGGCGCGGTGGCCGGCAACGCCAAGGTCGGCAACCGGGACTCGATGATCGGCGCCTGGCAGCACATCGAGTACGTGATGGGCTTCAACCTCGACCGCAGGATGTACGACATCCTGCGCTGCATGCCGACGATCCCCGGCGCGGTCGGCGCCTTCCGGCGCTCGGCGCTGGAGCGGGTCGGCGGCATGAGCGACGACACGCTCGCCGAGGACACCGACATCACCATGGCCATGCACCGCGACGGCTGGCGCGTCGTCTACGCCGAGAACGCGCGGGCCTGGACGGAGGCGCCGGAGTCGGTCCAGCAGCTGTGGTCGCAGCGCTACCGCTGGTCGTACGGCACCATGCAGGCGATCTGGAAGCACCGCCGGGCGATCGTGGAGAAGGGCCCCTCGGGCCGCTTCGGCCGCGTCGGACTGCCCCTGGTGGCGATGTTCATGGTCGTCGCGCCGCTGCTCGCGCCCCTCATCGACGTCTTCCTGCTGTACGGCGTCGTGTTCGGCCCCACACAGAAGACGATCGTGGCGTGGCTCGGCGTGCTCGCCGTCCAGCTGGTCTGCGCGGCGTACGCCTTCCGCCTCGACCGCGAACGCATGACCCATCTCATCTCGCTGCCCCTGCAGCAGATCCTCTACCGCCAACTCATGTACGTCGTGCTGCTCCAGTCCTGGATCACGGCGCTCACCGGCGGCCGCCTGCGCTGGCAGAAGCTGCGGCGCACGGGTGTCGTGGAGGCACCCGGCGGCCCGGTGCCCTCCCAGCGGACGCGCAGCAGTGATCGGAGGCCCGTGGCATGACCCACGGATACACGACCGGGACCGGGACCCCGGAGTCGACGCCGGCGTACGGCGTCCAGCAGCAGCGGCCGCCGGCCTGGCCCCAGCAGCGGGCCCGGACCGGGGCACCGGCGCCCGAAGCGGCCCCGGCGCCCGAGGCCGCGCCGGCTCCCGGGACCGGGCCCGCGCCCAAGAAGCCGGGCCGGGACCGCTACCTGGACCTGCTGCGCTCGATCGCGCTGGTCCGCGTGGTCGTCTACCACCTGTTCGGCTGGGCCTGGCTGTCGGTGCTGTTCCCCTCCATGGGTGTGATGTTCGCGCTCGCCGGCTCGTTGATGGCGCGCTCGCTCAGCCGTCCGGCGGTGAGCGTGATCCGGGGCAGGCTGCGCAGGCTGCTGCCGCCGCTGTGGGCGTTCAGCGCGGTGGTGCTGGTGATGATGTTCGCCGGCGGCTACAACCCGGTGAAGGACCCGGACACCGGCGGCACCTGGGGCATCGTCGACCTGTTCAACTACCTCGTGCCGATCGGCGCTCCGCCCTACCCCTGGCATATCGGCTCCAAGTCGGGCCTGCTGGAGGACAGTTGGGCGGTGCAGGCGTGCGGCCCGCTGTGGTACCTGCGGGCGTACCTGTGGTTCGTGGTCGCCTCGCCCCTGCTGCTGTGGGCGTTCCGCCGCGTGCCGTGGGCGACGCTGCTCGCCCCGCTGGCCCTGACGGCGGTCGTCGGCACGGGCCTGGTGTCCATCCCCGGCGAGACCGGCAACGCCATCACCGACTTCACCGTCTACGGCGGCTGCTGGGTGCTGGGCTTCGCCCACCACGAGGGCCTGCTCCAGCGCGTCCCGCGCTACATCGCCGTCTCCTGCGCGACGCTGGTGATGGCCTTCGGCCTGTGGTGGGCGTCGGGCCATCTCGGCCCCGACGGCTGGGACCTCAACGACATCCCGCTGGCCCAGGCCACCTGGTCCTTCGGCTTCGTCGTGATCCTGCTCCAGTACTCGCCGTCCTGGCAGCAGCTCCCGGGCCGCCTCGCCAGGTGGGACAAGCTGGTGACCCTGGCCAACAACCGGGCCGTCACCATCTACCTCTGGCACAACCTGCTGATCATGGCCACGGTCCCGATCATCGACCAGGCCTACAACCTCCCCTTCATGCAGAGCGACCGGGCCTCCGCGACCCTCGACTCCACCTACATGCTCTGGATGTTCGTCCTCGTCTGGCCGCTGATCGGCCTGGCGATCGTCTCCTTCGGCTGGATCGAGGACATCGCGGCGAAGCGGAGCCCCCGGCTGTGGCCGAACGGGGCGAAGCGCGGGGGACGCCGGAGGGCGTGACGGGTCGATGTGGGTTCCGTGCCACCCGGCTGTCGATCGCTAAGATGCGCCAGGCATGACGGGGGCTCCGTCGCCAGGTCCAGGACCAGCCAGTTCTGCAGGGCGGGCAGCGCCACGCGGCATTCGGTCCAGTCCCCGAGGCCTGGGCCCGCGCCCTCGCCGACGAGCACCTCGACAGCGGGGCGCGGCCTCAGTGGCGTGAGGCATTCACCTCGGATCTGCTCTGGTACTGGGGCGGGGCACGGCGGCAGGGTGCCCTGTGCGCGGCCCTGCTGGCACCGGCCGACGGCGCGGTCATGGCGAGCTACACCGTGCGGGAGCTCAGAGTTCCGCCGGAGTGCCTGACCATGGCGGCGTTCCGGGCCGAGGTCGCGGGGGCGGAGGGGCCGTTCTTCGGGGAGCAGGACCTCGATGTGGTCGACCTCCCCCTCGGACCGGCACTGCGCGTCCACCGCCTGGAACCCACGGCCCCCGAGTCCGACAGCGGCGGTGTCCTTGAAGGGATGGCCCACTACGTCCTGGCGAGCCGCCACTCCACGGCGCTGGAATGCCGGCTGCTGTGGTCGACGCTGGGCTTCGGCGAGGAACTGGAGAAGGTCGCGGACGGGCTGGCGGAGTCACTCAGCCTGACGTGAAGGCAGCCCGAGCCTCTCCCGGGGGATCATGGCCAGGGGAGGAGCCAGCCGAGCTGGGCCACGACCACCGCGAGGATCAGCACGTAGACATCGAAGGCCAGCAGGGCGAACAGCTTCCGCCCGGCCGCGCCGGCGCCGACCCTGGGTGTCTCCTCGCTGCCCTTCACCATGCCGAACAACACCACCGGCAGCACCAGTCCGGTGGCCCCGCCGAGTGCGATCCCCCCGATCACCAGGGCGTTGCGCCCGTCGTCGGGGATCGCCGAGGACAGCGGTCCTGTGTCGGCCGCGTCGAGGAGAAGCGCAACCGCCGCGAAGGCGCCGAGGACCGTGGTCGCCAGAACGACGATCAACCCCAGGGCGAAGACGGCATTCCCGGCAGCGGAGCGCTGTGTTTCGAGTGCTCGGGCCTCGACTCGGCCGACATGGACTCTCCCATTCCTGTGCGGGGTCCGGTAGAGAATAACCGGGCCAGGGGCGCGGCCCCCTGTGCGTACGACGGTCAAGCCCCCGTCAAGTGCCCCAGCCGCGATTCCCTGCCGCCTCGCGTGCATGACAGACTGCCCCGGTTGCTGAAGTGAACGGCGTGTCCACGGGGGAGCAGGAGCGATGAGCAAGCGGCAGGTCCAGAAGATGCTGCGGTTGATGGCGGGCGGGGAGCCCGTCGAACTCACCAGTCCGATGGCGTCCGTGAAGAAGCTGTCCCGGCTCGCCTTCGTCGCCCAGCAGTTCGGCTACGAGTACATGGACGCCCGGCACACCGGCTCCCGCAACAACCAGCTGAAGATGCTGATCGTGCCCGACCCGAGCCCGCAGGCGCGGGCCCGGGCGGCGCAGAACTGGGCGCAGTACCCGAACGCCGGGGACGGGGTGTCCCTGCCGCCGCTCGTCCCCGACGCCCTCGAACTCCTCAAGGCCCGCATCCAGTTCGACCTCACCGGCAAGAACGCCGAGAAGCGGATGGGGTACGGAGCACTGGGGGTCACCGCCGCCTGCGCGATCGCCGGGGTGCGGGCGGGCGGCGAGGTCGTCGACTTCGTGGTGGCGGGCATCGTCTGGGTCCTGCTCATGGGGATCTTCGGCATCGGCCTGCTCGTGAACCGCAAGCGCAACGCCAAGTTCGCCCAGCGGCTCCAGGCGGCCGGCTTCATGCCGATCACGGACGAGACCGGCCGGCAGCGGTATCTGCCGCCGGGGATGCAGGCGCCGGGTGCGCAGATGCCGGGGATGCCGGGCCAGGGCAACCCCTTCGCGAACGGCCCGTACGGCGCGCAGCCGCAGCCCCAGCAGCCACCGTACGGATACCCTCAGCAGCCGCCCCAGCCCTACGGCCAGCCGCAGGGTCACGGTCAGCCCCAGCCCTACGGGCAGCCCGCGCAGGCCTCCGGCCCCTACGCCCCGCAGCAGCCGTACCCGCAGCAGCCCTACCCCCAGCAGCCGTACCCGCCGCAGCAGCCCTACCCCCAGCAGAACCCCAACTGGCAGTCGCCCCAGCGCTGAGAGCTGTTCGTAACGTACGAGCGCGGTACCTCTCATCCCGCCGGCGTGCGGGGTGAGAGCAACGTTCCCTTCCGGTCACCCGGTGCCACAGCGCGGAAACTCTGCCTCCCTAACTTCGGGACATCACCCCGGAGCACGTGGAGGCGCCATGAAAGCCGCTGGCCGCTGGATCCAGCAGTGGGATCCCGAGGACGAGACCTTCTGGAACGAGACCGGAGAGAAGGTCGCACGCCGCAACCTCCTCTTCTCCGTGCTCTCCGAGCACATCGGCTTCTCGATCTGGACCCTGTGGTCCGTGCTGGTGCTCTTCATGGGCCCGGAGTACGGGCTCACCCCGGCCGACAAGTTCCTGCTGACGTCGATGGTGACCCTGGTCGGCGCGGTCGTCCGGGTGCCCTACACCTTCGCCGTCGCGGTCTTCGGCGGCCGGAACTGGACGGTCATCTCGGCCGGCCTGCTGCTCGTGCCGAGCGTGGCCGCGTTCGCGGTCATGGAGCCCGGGACCTCCTTCTCCACCTTCCTGCTGGTCGGCCTGCTGGCCGGCATCGGCGGCGGCAACTTCGCCTCCTCCATGACCAACATCAACGCCTTCTTCCCGCTGCGGAAGAAGGGGTGGGCGCTCGGGCTCAACGCCGGCGGCGGCAACATCGGCGTGGCCGCGATCCAGCTGGTGGCCCTCGCGGTCATCGGTGCCGGCGGCGGTCCGCGGGTGCTGCTCGGGATCTACATCCCGCTGATCGTCGTCGCGGCCGTCCTCGCCGCGTCCTTCATGGACAACATCGAGAACGTGAAGAACGACACCGGCGCGGCCAAGGACGCCGCCAGGGACCCGCACACCTGGATCATGTCCGTCCTCTACATCGGGACGTTCGGTTCCTTCATCGGCTACAGCTTCGCCTTCGGGCAGGTGCTGACGAACCAGTTCGGCCGCACCCCGCTGCAGGCCACGTACCTCACCTTCGTCGGCCCGCTGCTCGGCTCGCTGATCCGCCCGGTGGGCGGCTGGCTCGCCGACAAGTACGGCGGCGCGAAGATCACCCTCTACAACTACGTGGCCATGGCCGCCGCCACCGCGGTCCTGGTCGCCGCCGGCATGCAGAAGTCGCTGCCGCTGTTCGTGAGCGCCTTCGTGGTCCTGTTCTCGCTGACCGGCATCGGGAACGGCTCCACGTTCAAGATGATCCCGGGCATCTTCCAGGCCAAGGCCCTGGCCAAGGGGCTGGAGGGCGAGGAGGCCGCCAAGTACGGGCGCCGGCTCTCCGGCGCCTCCATGGGCCTGATCGGCGCGGTCGGCGCGCTCGGCGGTGTCGGCATCAACCTGGCCTTCCGCCAGTCCTTCCTCTCCTACGGCTCCGGCACGGGCGCCTTCGTCGCCTTCCTCGCCTACTACGCGCTCTGCTTCATGGTCACCTGGGCCGTATACCTTCGAAGGGCGGCGGCGAACACCACGACGACAGCCGCCGCAGAGGCGAAGCCGCAGCTCAGCTATGCCGAGGTGTGACGTAACACCGGCGACATCAAGCCGAACCGAGCCTGTCACGGACCGTTGACAGGCTCGATCGGCATGCAGGCAGTACCGCCGTACTGCAGGCACGACGACTCTTCGGGACGAGAGCCATGTACGACGAACAGCAGCAACCCGACACCGGCCGGCACGGGCCGCTCTCCGGCTTCACGGTCGGCGTGACGGCCGCGCGCCGCGCCGACGAGCTGGGCGCGCTGCTGCAGCGACGGGGAGCCGCCGTCCTGCACGCACCCGCCCTGCGCATCGTTCCGCTGGCCGACGACAGCGAACTGCTCGCGGCGACCAAGGATCTGCTCGACCAGGCACCGGACGTGGTCGTGGCCACCACCGCCATCGGCTTCCGGGGGTGGGTGGAGGCCGCCGAGGGCTGGGGGCTCGGCGAGTCGCTGCTCGCACGGCTGCGCGAGGTCGAGCTGCTCGCGCGCGGGCCCAAGGTCAAGGGCGCGATCCGGGCCGCCGGGCTGACGGAGGACTGGTCGCCGTCGAGCGAGTCCATGGCCGAGGTGCTGGACCGGCTGCTGGAGGAGGGCGTCGACGGGCGCCGGGTCGCCGTACAGCTGCACGGCGAGCCGCTGCCCGGGTTCGTGGAGTCGCTGCGGGCCGGGGGAGCGGAGGTCGTCGGGGTGCCGGTGTACCGGTGGATGCCGCCGGAGGACATCGGGCCGGTGGACCGGCTGCTGGACGCCGCCGTCTCGCGCGGCCTGGACGCGATCACCTTCACCAGCGCGCCCGCCGCGGTGTCGCTGCTGGACCGGGCCGAGCGGCGGGGGCTGACGGCCGAGCTGCTCGCCGCGCTCCACCACGACGTGCTGCCGGCCTGCGTGGGCCCGGTGACCGCGCTGCCGCTGCAGGCCCACGGCATCGACACCGTCCAGCCCGAGCGGTTCCGGCTCGGGCCCCTTGTGCAGCTGCTCTGCCAGGAGCTGCCGGGGCGGGCGCGCTCGCTGCCCGTCGCCGGGCACCGGATGGAGATCCGCGGCCACGCGGTCCTCGTCGACGGCGAGCTCAAGCCGGTGCCGCCGGCCGGGATGTCGCTGCTGCGGGCGCTGTCGCGGCGGCCGGGCTGGGTGGTGGCGCGGTCGGAGCTGCTGCGGGCGCTTCCCGGCGCCG
Organism: Streptomyces sp. NPDC057616; assembly: GCF_042800575.1. Lineage (NCBI taxonomy): Bacteria > Bacillati > Actinomycetota > Actinomycetes > Kitasatosporales > Streptomycetaceae > Streptomyces > Streptomyces sp. NPDC057616. Next base: position 294,454 of record NZ_JBHVGU010000002.1, on the reverse strand, counting down.
GGCGCGACGAGCACGCGGTGGAGACCGCGATGGCCCGCCTGCGCACGGCACTCGGTGCTCCGAAACTGATCCAGACGGTGGTGAAGCGCGGCTACCGCCTGGCACTGGACCCGGCGGCCGACGCGAAGTACGCGGACGCGTGAGGAAGGCACCCGGCGTCGGTGGCGACGTCGCTGGGGGCTTGCGGCCCCCAGACCCCCGCTTCGGCCTGAACGGCCTCGTCCTCAAGCACCGGACGGGCTGAGAGTGTCTGCCCGGTGCTCACAGGCCCCCCGAGTCATGCGGCCGTAGAGCACCAGCGCCCGCGCCAGACAGCCCAGCGCCACCGTCGTGAGCACCGCCCGCACCACGTTCCATGCCACCCACGGGTCCTCGAAGTGCGCGCGGGCCGCCGTCGGGTCGGTCATGTGGGACAGGTCGTCGTTGAGGGGGATGTTGACGGCGATCGTGGTGAGGAAGCCGAGGGCGTAGGCCGCGAGCCCCGCCCACACCCACCAGCGGTGGGGCAGGCCCCGCAGCTGCCAGGCCGACACCGCCGTCAGCAGCAGCGCGCCCAGGAAGCTGAGGAAGAAGACCGGGTTCTGGATCACGTCGTTGATGTTGCGCATCACCTCGACGTAGACCCGGTCGTCGCTGCGGGCCAGCGCCGGCATCACGCAGCACGCGAAGATGTAGTAGACCCCGGCGATCAGGCCCATGGCGACCGTGGCCGCGCCCAGTACGAGTCCCGTACTCCTGCTGTGGGTTGTCATGGAACCCAGTCAACGGACGGCGCCCGGCCCGGAACATCGCCGAGACGCGCACCCGCATAAGCGGCCGTCCACCGGCCGCCGTTCCGAGGGGTTCCGGCCGCGCGAACGGGCATGCACTGTAGAGGGATCGGTTCTCCCCCCTCTCGGGTCCCCTAGCCAGGCGGTGACAGGCACATGGCACTGGGTACGGCCACGGTCGCGTACGAGTTGCGGTTCGATGCCGGGCGGATCTGCCTGGACCTCCTCGCGACCACCCATCCCGAGGAACGGTTCGACTCCCTCGACGTGCTGCGCGCCTGGATCACCGCGGCCGGCCTCGCCCCGCCCGGCACCCCGCTCGCCCACGCCGACGCGTCCTGGCTGATGGGCTTCCGCGAACTGCGCGGACACGTGGGCGAGTTGATCCGCGGCCGGTTCGCGGTCGAGCCCCGCCCCTCGTACGACATCGCGCTCGCCCGGGTGAACGAGGCCGCCCGCGTCGCACCGCCCGCCCCGCGGGCCGCACGCACCCCGGACGGCTCCCTCGTCCGCGAGCTGGACGCGCCGCCCGAGTGCGCGCAGCTGCTGGGAGCGATCGCCCGGGACGCCGTGGAGCTGCTCACCGACCCCGTCGCCTGGGCCGGCCTGCGGCAGTGCGAGGGCGACAACTGCCCGATCGTCTACGTCGATTCGTCCCGGGGACGCAGGAGGCGATGGTGCTCCAGTGAGGTCTGTGGGAACCGGGAGAGGGTGGCCCGGCACCGCCGGAGGGCCGCGCTGGCACGCGCCTGACATCCCTTATGTCGCTTCTATGCTGTTTCTGTGAAACTGCTGTCGAAGTGATTTCGATTACACACCGTTTGCCTCAGGCGTGACACGGGCACCAGCGCAGATCTTGCCAGTGTGGCGGAAATGTAAAGATCGCCGGGTGGGAATGTGACCGCATGTCCCCCCTCGTCACGTCACGCCGCAGAAAACTGTCACCCCACTTTGAACATGGCGCGCACCACATCCGTACGTGTGGGCGAGCGACCGGCTGGGGGAACCCCCGGACATCGGAGGTGGGCGTGCGCAAGGATTCCGTCGTGGCCAATGAACGTGGATCGAGGGCCCGACATCGCATGTCCCAGCCCTCGGAACCAGATGAGGAGCTGATGCGTGCCCTGTATCGAGAGCACGCCGGACCTCTCCTTGCGTACGTCCTCCGGCTCGTGGCCGGAGACCGGCAACGCGCCGAGGACGTGGTTCAGGAGACGCTAATCCGTGCCTGGAAGAACGCCGGTCAGCTCAATCGAGCGACCGGATCGGTACGCCCCTGGCTGGTGACGGTCGCGCGTCGCATCGTCATCGACGGCCACCGCAGCCGGCAGGCCCGGCCGCAGGAGGTCGATCCGTCGCCGCTGGAGGTCATCCCCGCGGAGGACGAGATCGACAAGGCGCTGTGGTTGATGACGCTGTCGGACGCGCTGGACGACCTGACCCCGGCCCACCGGGAGGTGCTCGTCGAGACGTATTTCAAGGGGCGTACGGTCAATGAGGCGGCTGAGACGCTGGGCATCCCCAGTGGCACGGTGCGGTCTCGGGTGTTCTACGCCCTGCGGTCGATGAAGCTGGCACTGGAGGAGCGGGGGGTGACGGCGTGATGAGTGTTTACGGGGGTAACCAGGGATTCGGCACAGGTGGTTCGGGTATGTCTGGCTCCATGATGGGATCTCCGGGCCCGAGCGAGCACGAGACGGTCGGTGCCTACGCCCTCGGCATCCTGGACGACGCCGAGGCCACGGCCTTCGAGGCACACCTCGCCACCTGTGAATGGTGCGCCCAGCAGCTCGACGAGCTGGCCGGGATGGAGCCCATGCTGGCCGCCCTCGCGGACCTGCCGGGCACCGGATCGCCCGCGATCGGCGAGTCCCTCTCCGCACGGCCCAGCCCACGGCTCGCGGAGAAGCTCGTCGACGAGGTCTCCGAGCGCCGGGCGCAGAAGCGCCGCAAGGGCTTCTACCTCGTGGCGGCCGCGGCCGCGCTGATCATCGGCGGCCCGCTGACGGTCATGGCGGCCAGTGGCGGCAACGACTCCGGCACCCAGGCCACCCCGCTGGCGGCGGGCGCCAAGGCGGCCTTCGGCACCATCTCCGACAAGGTGACGGCGACCGACGCCTCCACCAAGGTCAAGGCGACCGTGGCGATGGAGAAGAAGGACTGGGGCACCTGGGGCGTCGTCGAGCTCAGCAACGTCAAGGGCCCGCTGAAGTGCTCGCTCATCGCCGTCGGCAAGAACGGCGAGCGCGAGACGATGTCGTCCTGGTCCGTCCCCAAGTGGGGCTACGGCATCCCGAACGCCAAGGCACCCGAGGCCAAGCTGCCCCTCTACGCGCAGGGCGGCGCCGCCTTCCAGCCCAACCAGATCGACCACTTCGAGGTCATGACCTTCGACGGCAAGAAGCTGGTGCAGATCGACGCGTAGCCTACGTAGCTTTGCCGGGTCCCCTTCGCGTACGGTTGACGGCTGCCCAGCACGTCAGAAGGGGGCCCGGTGGCCGCACAGGCTCAGCAGGAAACCGCGGTCGGCCCGGATCACGACTCACGTCGCGACCGGGAGATCAGCGTCGAACAGGAACACCTCGACCGGGTGTACCGGCGCCTCGAGGAGAAGATCCACGAGGCCGAGTTCCTGATGAACGACGCGGCCCAGCGCGGCCAGGTCGGCACACCCGGCGCCCTCGCCGAACGGGACGCCCAGGTCTTCCGGGCCGGCATCCATCTCAACCGCCTGAACAACGAGTTCGAGGACTTCCTCTTCGGCCGGATCGACCTGCTGCTCGGCAAGGACGGCAAGAAGGGGCCCGACGGCGCCTACACCGCCGTGGAACCCGCCGAGGGAGCCGTGCGCGAGGACGGCACGGCCGACATCGCCGAGACCCTGCACATCGGCCGGATCGGCGTCCTCGACTCCGAGTACGCCCCGCTCGTCATCGACTGGCGGGCGCCCGCGGCCGCCCCCTTCTACCGCTCCACCCCCGTCGACCCCGGCCGGGTCGTGCGCCGCCGCGTCATCCGCTCCAAGGGCCGCAAGGTCCTCGGCGTCGAGGACGACCTGATGCGCCCCGAGCTCAAGGCCTTCCTCGGCGGCGACGAGCTGGCCGTGGTCGGCGACGGCGCCCTGATGGCCGCGCTCGGCCAGGCCCGCAGCCACACCATGCGGGACATCGTCGCCTCCATCCAGGCCGAGCAGGACCTGGTCATCCGCGCCCCCGCCGCCTCCGTGACCTACGTGGAGGGCGGCCCCGGCACCGGCAAGACGGCCGTCGCCCTGCACCGCGCCGCCTACCTCCTCTACCAGGACCGGCGCCGTTACTCGGGCGGCATCCTCATCGTCTCCCCGACCCCGCTGCTGGTCGCCTACACCGAGGGCGTCCTGCCCTCGCTCGGAGAGGAGGGCCAGGTCGCCATCCGCGCGATCGGCTCGCTGGTCGACGGCGCCGAGGCCACGCTCTACGACTCCCCGTCCACCGCCCGCGCCAAGGGCTCGTACCGCATGCTCAAGGTGCTGCGGAAGGCGGCGCGGGGCGCGCTGGAGCGGGACGGCGCGCCGCAGCGGCTGCGCGTGGTGGCCTTCGGGCGCCGTCTGGAGCTGGAGGCGGAAGCGCTGGAACGCATCCGCCGCGCCGCCCTCGGCGGCACCGCGCCCGTGAACCTGCTGCGCCCGCGCGCCCGCAAGCTGCTGCTCGACGCGCTGTGGGAGCAGTCGGGCTCCGCCGCCCGCCACACCGACCCGGAACTCGCCGCCGAACTGCGCTCCTCCTTCGACGACGACATCTCCTCCGAGGACCCCTTCATCGAGTTCCTCGACGCCTGGTGGCCGGAGCTGACCCCCAGGTCCGTGCTGGAGGCGATGGCGGACGAGCGGCGCCTGGGCCGCTGGGCCCGCCGCATCCTGAACCCCGGCGAGGTCCGCCGTGTCGCCCGCTCGCTCAGACGCGACGGCCTCTCGGTGCACGACATCGCCATGCTCGACGAGCTCCAGGCGATCCTCGGCCTCCCGGCCCGCCCGAAGCGGAGGCGCGAGCTGGACCCGCTCGACCAGCTGACCGGCTTGGAGGAACTGATGCCGGTGCGCGAGGAGTCGCAGCGCGAGCGCGCCGAGCGGCTGGCGCAGGAGCGCACCGAGTACGCGCACGTCATCGTCGACGAGGCCCAGGACCTCACGCCGATGCAGTGGCGCATGGTCGGCCGCCGCGGCCGGCACGCCACCTGGACGGTCGTCGGCGACCCGGCCCAGTCCTCCTGGTCCGACGTGGACGAGGCGGCCGAGGCCCGCGACGAGGCCCTCGGCACCCGCCCCCGCCGCCGCTTCCAGCTGACCGTGAACTACCGCAACCCGGCCGAGATCGCCGAGCTGGCCGCCAAGGTGCTCGCCCTCGCCATGCCCGGCACCGAGTCCCCGGCGGCCGTGCGGTCCACGGGGGTGCGCCCCCGCTTCACGGTCGTGGAGACGTCTCTCGCACAGACCGTCCGCCAGGAGGCCGCCCGGCTCCTCGACCGCGTCGACGGCACCGTCGGCGTCGTCGTCGCCATGCAGCGCCGGGAGGAGGCCGCGCGCTGGCTCACCGGGCTCGACGACCGGGTGGTGGCCCTCGGCAGCCTGGAGGCGAAGGGCCTGGAGTACGACGCGACCGTCGTCGTCTCCCCGGCCGAGATCGCCGACGAGTCCCCGGCCGGACTGCGGGTGCTCTACGTCGCGCTCACCCGAGCGACCCAGCAGCTGACGGTGGTGTCGGGTGACCGGGACCAGCCGGACGCGGACGGCGTGCCCGACCTGCTGCGCGATTGATGAGAACCGGATGAACTCTCGGCACGGGAATGGCCCTACGGGATCTGTTTGTTAGCCTGGATGTGGCACCGGCTCGATCCAAGCCCCCGGGCCCAACCTTCGTCGCTACGAGCGACCACTTGCCGCGAGGCGAGCATGGCGGGTCGGTGCCACTTGAACTGCGGGAGGCCCGCGTCACTCACTCTGTGACGCGGGCCTCTTCTCGTCGTGAACAAAACGTTCGCAATCCGGGGCGACTAACGCCTACTCGACAGTAGGTGCGACGATCGGACGGCAAATCCAGCGTCACGGTGAAAGCAGAGGAAGTCGGCCATGGCAACGGCGCCCAGCGTCTCCTACTCGATTACGGTCCGGTTGGAGGTGCCCGCGAGCGGCACCGCGGTCTCCCAGATCACCACCGCCGTGGAGTCCCACGGAGGCTCGGTGACCGGCCTCGACGTCACCGCCTCCGGCCACGAGAAGCTCCGTATCGACGTCACGATCGCGGCGAGTTCCACGGCCCACGCCGACGAGATCGTCCAGCAGCTGCGCGGCATCGAGGGCGTGACCCTCGGCAAGGTGTCCGACCGTACGTTCCTGATGCACCTCGGCGGCAAGATCGAGATGGCGTCGAAGCACCCCATCCGCAACCGTGACGACCTGTCCATGGTCTACACGCCCGGTGTGGCCCGCGTGTGCATGGCGATCGCGGAGAACCCCGAGGACGCCCGCCGGCTGACCATCAAGCGCAACTCCGTTGCGGTCGTGACGGACGGCTCGGCGGTGCTGGGCCTGGGCAACATCGGCCCGAAGGCCGCGCTGCCGGTCATGGAGGGCAAGGCGGCCCTCTTCAAGCGGTTCGCCGGCATCGACGCCTGGCCCATCTGCCTGGACACCCAGGACTCCGACGCGATCGTCGAGATCGTGAAGGCGATCGCCCCCGGCTTCGCCGGCATCAACCTGGAGGACATCTCCGCGCCGCGCTGCTTCGAGATCGAGGCGCGGCTGCGTGAGGCCCTGGACATCCCGGTCTTCCACGACGACCAGCACGGCACCGCGATCGTCGTCCTCGCCGCCCTGACGAACGCACTGCGCGTCACGGACAAGGCGATGGAGAACATCCGGGTCGTCATGTCCGGTGCGGGCGCGGCCGGTACGGCCATCCTGAAGCTGCTGCTGGCCGCGGGTGTGAAGAACGCCGTCGTGGCCGACATCCACGGCGTCGTGCACGCGGGCCGCGAGGACCTGCGCGAGGCGCCCGCGGACTCGCCGCTGCGCTGGATCGCCGACAACACCAACCCCGAGGGCCTGACCGGCACGCTGAAGGAGGCCGTGCGCGGCGCCGACGTGTTCATCGGCGTCTCGGCCCCGAACGTGCTGGACGGCGACGACGTGGCCGCCATGGCGGACGGCGCCATCGTGTTCGCGCTCGCGAACCCCGACCCCGAGGTGGACCCGGCAATCGCCCGTCAGACGGCGGCGGTTGTGGCCACCGGCCGCTCCGACTTCCCGAACCAGATCAACAACGTGCTGGTCTTCCCGGGTGTCTTCCGCGGTCTGCTGGACGCGCAGTCCCGCACCGTCAACACGGACATGATGCTTGCGGCCGCGACGGCCCTCGCGGACGTGGTCACCGAGGACGAGCTCAACCCGAACTACATCATCCCGAGCGTGTTCAACGACAAGGTCGCGGGCGCGGTGGCGGGTGCGGTGCGGGATGCCGCGAAGGCCGCGACGGGGGCGTAATCGCCGGGGCGGCGCGGATGTGCGTAGGCTGTGAGTATCGCCACGGCAAGGCCTTGCACCGGCGCGTCGTGGAACCAGGGCCTGCCGATCGCCGTTTATCGTGTCGGCCAGGCTCAGGCCCTCTTTTCGTGTGACTCCCAAGGGTGTTCTCACGACTCCTGCGGGTGCCGGATTGGCTTTCGCGCCGCAGGTGGGGGCAGGATGCGTCTCTGGGCGCGAGGGTCTGACGTCGGACCCGGGTCCGGGGCCTCACCGAGGGCCCTGGCAGCATCGGCTTCACCGTGCCCACTCGCGGCTCCGCCGCGTGGCACGCCTCAACGGCAAGAAGAACACGGGAGTAACAACATGAACCGCAGTGAGCTGGTGGCCGCGCTGGCCGACCGCGCCGAGGTGACCCGCAAGGACGCCGACGCCGTGCTGGCCGCGTTCGCCGAGACCGTCGGCGAGATCGTCGCCAAGGGCGACGAGAAGGTCACCATCCCTGGCTTCCTGACCTTCGAGCGCACCCACCGTGCCGCTCGCACCGCGCGCAACCCGCAGACCGGCGACCCGATCCAGATCCCGGCCGGCTACAGCGTGAAGGTCTCCGCGGGCAGCAAGCTCAAGGAAGCCGCGAAGGGCAAGTGACCCCGCCGTCTGTGCATCACGGGACGATGTACGGCGCGTAGCACGTCCGGACGATGCACGGCGCAAGAACGCCAATGGGGCGGCACCCACCAGGGTGCCGCCCCATCGTCGTGCGGATCGCCGTCCGGCAGGCCCTGGGCGTCAGCCGCGCTGTGTCTGCCCGGGGGACGACCCCCGGGCGTCCGGCCGGAAACGGCGCGACCCCGTGCCGCGGCGCGACGCGGCCTGTCGGGCCATGTCCTGCCGCGGGGCGCTCCCCGGGGGCCGGCTCAGCCGAGGGCCTTGCCCGGGAGTTCGACCTTGGCGCCGAGTTCGACCAGCTTCTCCATGAAGTTCTCGTAGCCGCGGTTGATGAGGTCGATGCCGTGGACCCGGGACGTGCCCTGGGCCGCGAGGGCGGCGATGAGGTACGAGAAACCGCCGCGCAGGTCGGGAATGACCAGGTCGGCGCCCTGCAGCTTGGTGGGGCCCGAGACGACGGCCGAGTGCAGGAAGTTGCGCTGGCCGAAGCGGCAGTCCGAGCCGCCCAGGCACTCGCGGTACAGCTGGATGTGAGCACCCATCTGGTTGAGCGCGGAGGTGAAGCCGAGCCGGGACTCGTAGACCGTCTCGTGGATGATCGAGAGGCCGGTGGCCTGGGTCAGGGCGACCACCAGCGGCTGCTGCCAGTCCGTCTGGAAGCCCGGGTGCACGTCCGTCTCCAGCGCGATGGACTTCAACTGGCCGCCGGGGTGCCAGAACCGGATGCCCTGGTCGTCGATCTCGAAGGCGCCACCCACCTTCCGGTAGGTGTTGAGGAACGTCATCATCGAGCGCTGCTGGGCGCCGCGGACGTAGATGTTGCCCTCGGTCGCGAGCGCGGCGGACGCCCACGAGGCGGCCTCCAGGCGGTCGGAGAGGGCGCGGTGGGTGTAACCGCCCAGTTTGTCCACGCCGGTGATGCGGATGGTGCGGTCGGTGTCCATCGCGATGATGGCGCCCATCTTCTGCAGGACGCAGATCAGGTCCTCGATCTCCGGCTCCACGGCCGCGTTCGAGAGCTCCGTGACACCTTCGGCCAGCACCGCGGTGAGCAGTACCTGTTCGGTCGCGCCGACGGACGGGTACGGCAGCCGGATCTTCGTGCCGCGCAGCCGCTGCGGCGCCTCCAGGTACTGCCCGTCCGCCCGCTTCTCGATCCGCGCGCCGAACTGCCGCAGCACGTCGAAGTGGAAGTCGATGGGCCGGCCGCCGATGTCGCAGCCGCCGAGACCCGGGATGAACGCGTGCCCGAGGCGGTGCAGCAGCGGCCCGCAGAAGAGGATCGGGATGCGGCTCGAGCCCGCGTGGGCATCGATGTCAGCCACGTTGGCGCTCTCGACATGCGTCGGGTCCATGACCAGTTCGCCCGGCTCCTCACCCGGACGGACCGTCACACCGTGCAGCTGCAGGAGTCCGCGTACGACACGAACGTCACGGATGTCCGGTACGTTGCGCAGCCGACTCGGTTCACTGCCCAGCAGGGCGGCGACCATGGCCTTCGGTACGAGGTTCTTCGCACCGCGGACACGGATCTCGCCCTCCAGCGGGGTTCCGCCGTGGACAAGCAGGACATCGTCAGAGCCGTTGACGGTCATGTATCTCGCGTTCCGATAAGTGGGACAGGGGCCGGAAGGGAAAGGGTAATCGCCGCCTACCCCCCTTCTGTAAGCCCAAGGCCCACCCAGGTACGTCATAGCTTCGTCACAACACGAACCGCTCCTGGCCGGGCACATGGGGTCACCGAGGCCCATTGTGCGCCGGGCATGCCTCATTCCGCCCTGAGCTGCAATCACCCTTCTTACCCGCATTGCCTCCCCCAGCCCAGGCAAGATGCGGGATCATGTCTGCCATGACCGAGGTGTCCTCGCTCACAGGGCGGTTGCTCGTGGCAACGCCCGCCCTGGCGGACCCGAACTTCGACCGCGCGGTGGTGCTCCTTCTCGACCACGACGAGGAGGGGTCCCTCGGTGTCGTCCTCAATCGCCCGACCCCGGTGGACGTCGGCGACATCCTGGAGGGCTGGGCGGACCTCGCCGGTGAGCCGGGCGTCGTCTTCCAGGGCGGCCCGGTGTCCCTGGACTCGGCGCTGGGGGTGGCGGTCATCCCCGGCGGAGCGAGCGCGGACGGAGCGCCGCTGGGCTGGCGCAGAGTGCACGGCGCGATCGGGCTGGTCGACCTGGAGGCACCGCCGGAGCTGCTCGCCTCGGCCCTCGGTTCCCTGCGGATCTTCGCCGGATACGCGGGCTGGGGTCCCGGCCAGCTGGAGGACGAGCTGGTCGAGGGTGCGTGGTACGTCGTCGAGTCGGAGCCCGGTGACGTCTCGTCCCCGTCGCCGGAAAGACTCTGGCGCGAGGTCCTGCGCCGGCAGCGCAACGAGCTCGCGATGGTGGCCACGTACCCGGACGACCCATCGCTCAACTGATCCGGGTGACCTTCAGTACCCTTGGCACTTATGAGCACTCTTGAGCCCGAGCGCGGGACTGGTACGGGGACCCTCGTTGAGCCGACGCCACAGGTGTCCCACGGCGACGGCGACCACGAGCGCTTCGCCCACTACGTCCAGAAGGACAAGATCATGGCGAGTGCCCTCGACGGGACCCCCGTCGTGGCGCTGTGCGGCAAGGTGTGGGTGCCCGGCCGCGATCCGAAGAAGTACCCCGTGTGTCCCATGTGCAAGGAGATCTACGAGTCCATGGGCGCCGGCGGCGGCGACGACAAGGGCAAGGGCGGCGACAAGTAGCCCTGCTCGCTCCCGCCTGAGAGCCGCGAGGCCCCCGGGGCGCGTTTTGACGCGCTTCGGGGGCCTTTGTGCTGCCCGCCGTTGCAGGGGATGCGTCGGCCGGTCACGAAGTGGTTGAGACCTCTTGTGGTCATGTTCATGTGATCCCTAGCCTCCGTGGTGTTGTGCAGAGCGAAACCGTCATTGCATATGTTGCAACGCCTGCCCGGAGGGTCACTCCATGAAGCTGTCCCCGCGTCTCGCCGTCCTGCTCGCGGCCCTGGCCGTCAGCGCCTGCGCCCCCCAGACGTCCTCCAACTCCTCCTCCGACAAGGACGAGAAGACCGGCACGCTGCGGGTCTGGCTCTTCCAGGAGGTCGGCAACAAGCCGAAGGAGAAGGCCGTCGACGCCGTGGTGGCCGACTTCGAGAAGGCCCACAAGGGCACCAGGGTCCACGTCGAGTACATCCCGGTCGAGACCCGGGCCCAGCGCGTCAAGGCCGCCTTCAACGACCCGAAGTCCGCGCCCGACGTGATGGAGTTCGGCAACACCGACACGGCCGGCTACGTGAAGGACGGCGGACTCCTCGACGTCACCAAGGAGTTCGGCGCCTGGAAGGAGTCCAAGGACACCGACCCCACCGCGAAGACGTCCGTCACCGTCGACGGCCGGCTCTACGGCTCCCCGTACTACGTCGGCGTCCGCGCCCTGTACTACCGCACGGACGTCTTCAAGGACCTGGGCCTGCAACCGCCGAGGACCATGGACGAGTTGGCGTCCACCGCCCGCAAGATCCACGCCGCGAGGCCCGGTCTCTACGGCATCGTCGTCGGCGGCGCCTACACGTACGGCGCCATGCCCTTCGTCTGGGCCAACGGCGGTGAACTCGCCACCGGCAAGGGCGGTTCGTACGCCTCCGCCATCGACAGCGCGGCCGCGCAGAAGGGCATCAAGGCGTACACCTCGCTCTTCGGCGACGCCAACTGCCCCGCGGCCAAGTGCGCGGGCATGGGCGGCAACGACACGATCACCGCGTTCGCGGCCGGCAAGGCCGGCATGGCGATCGGCGGCGACTTCAGCCACACCGCCGTCGAGGCCGGCAAGGTCAAGGGCAAGTACGCCGTCGTACCGCTGCCTGGCGTGAAGTCCGGGTCGATCGCACCCGCCTTCGCGGGCGGCAACAACATCGGCGTGCTCAGGAGCACCTCGCACCGCACCCTCGCCGTCGACCTGATGGAACAGCTCACCTCGAAGAAGACGCAGGCCGCCATGTTCGGCGCGATGGGCTTCCTGCCGACGTTCGCGGACGTCCGTGCGCAGGTGGCCGCGGAGCACCCGTACGTGAAGCCGTTCGCGCAGACCCTCTCCGCCGGGACCAAGTTCGTGCCGGCCTCGGCGGGTTGGTCCCAGATCGACTCCCAGCTGGTGCTGCCGACGATGCTCCAGGAGGTCATCAGCGGCAAGAAGGACGTGGGCGCCGCCGCTGAGGAGGCGGCGAAGAAGATGAACGACGCGTTCGGCTCCGTCGGATGACGGCGCCTGCCGGCTCGGGGGTCGCCGAGCGCCGGCGGGAGCGGGTCGTCGGTGGCCGATCGCACAGTTCCCCGCGCCCCTTGAGGGGGTGGGCCGTCCCCTGGCTCTATCTGGCGCCGGCGCTCGTCGTTCTTGGCGGGCTGCTGCTCTATCCGATCTACCAGCTCGGGCTGATCTCGTTCTTCCACTACACGCAGGCGCAGGTCAGCGGGGGCGAGCCGACCACCTTCGAGGGGTTCGGGAACTACTCCCGGCTGTTCTCCGACGGAGAGTTCTGGCGCGTGCTGCTGGCCACCGTGCTGTTCGCGGCGGCTTGCGTCGTGTCGACGCTCGCCGTCGGGTGCGCGCTCGCGGTGCTGCTCACCCGGGTGCGGGCGCTGCCGCGGCTGGCGCTGATGCTGGCCGCGCTGGGCGCGTGGGCGACCCCGGCCGTCACGGGGTCGACGGTCTGGCTGTTCCTCTTCGACCCCGACTTCGGGCCGGTCGACCGCGTGCTCGGGCTCGGCGACCACTCCTGGACGTACGGACGGCTGAGCGCCTTCCTCCTCGTCCTGCTCGAAGTGGTGTGGTGCTCCTTCCCGTTCGTCATGGTCACGGTGTACGCCGGCATCCGCGCCGTACCGGCCGAGGTGCTGGAGGCCGCCGCGCTCGACGGCGCCTCGCAGTGGCGCATCTGGCGCTCGGTGCTCGCGCCGATGCTGCGCCCGATCCTGACCGTCGTCACCATCCAGTCGGTCATCTGGGACTTCAAGGTCTTCACGCAGATCTACGTCATGACGGGGGGCGGCGGCATCGCGGGCCAGAACCTGGTCCTGAACGTCTACGCCTACCAGCAGGCGTTCGCGTCCTCGCAGTACAGCCTGGGCTCGGCGATCGGCGTGGTGATGCTGCTGATCCTGCTCGCCGTGACGCTGGTGTACCTGCGGCTGCTGCGCCGCCAGGGGGAGGAGCTGTGAATCTTCTGCGCGCGCGTGTGCGGCGCCCGGGGCGGCTCGCGGCGGAGGCCTCGGCGCTGCTGATCGCCGTCGTCGTGGCCTTCCCGCTGTACTGGATGGTGCTGAGCGCCTTCAAGCCGGCCGGAGAGATCGAGTCGAGCGAGCCGCGGCCGTGGACCAGGGCGCCTTCGCTGGATTCCTTCCGGCGGGTGTTCGGGCAGCAGGATTTCGGCCGGTATTTCGTCAACAGCCTGGTGGTGGCGGGCAGTGTCGTGCTCGTCTCGGCGTTCATCGCCTTTCTCGCCGCGACCGCCGTGACCCGATTCCGCTTCCGCTTCCGGACCACCCTGCTGATCATGTTTCTGGTGGCGCAGATGGTGCCGGTGGAGGCGCTCACCATCCCCTTGTTCTTCCAGATGCGGGACTTCGGTCTGCTGAACACACTCGGCTCGCTGATCCTGCCGCACATCGCCTTCTCGCTGCCGTTCGCGATCTGGATGCTGCGGGGGTTTGTGAAGGCGGTTCCGGAAGCCCTGGAGGAGGCCGCCTACCTCGACGGCGCGAGCCGTGCGCGATTTCTGTGGCAGATCCTTTTCCCGCTCGTCCTGCCGGGCCTCGTGGCGACGAGCGTGTTCTCCTTCATCTCCGCCTGGAACGACTTCCTCTACGCCAAGTCCTTCATCATCAGCGACACTTCGCAGTCGACCCTGCCGATGGCGTTGCTGGTGTTCTACAAGCCGGACGACCCGGACTGGGGAGGCGTCATGGCCGCCTCCACGGTGATGACCGTTCCGGTGCTGGTGTTCTTCGTACTCGTACAGCGACGGCTGGTCTCCGGACTGGGCGGAGCGGTAAAGGACTGACGTGACTTCAGAGACGGAACTGATTCCCGCGCCGAACAGCATCGCGCAGGCACTGCCCGGCGGGGGCGTGGGCTACGTCCTCGACGCCGGGACGGAGGTCGACGCGGGTCCCGGCACCGAGCGGGTCGCGCAGTGGCTGCGCGCCACCGTCGGTGCGGCGACCGGACTTCCGCTGCGGCCCCACACCGACAGCGGCAGCCGCATCATGCTGCGCATCGACCCGCGGGACGCCGAAGGCCCGGAGGCCTACGGCCTGGTCGTCGACGGGTATCTGATCCAGCTCAGAGGGGCCGACGAGGCCGGGCTGTTCTACGCCGCCCAGACCTTCCGCCAGCTCCTCGGCCCCGACGCCTTCCGACGGGCGCCGGTCACCCCGAAGCGGCGGTGGGAGGTGCCCGCGGTCAGCATCGGCGACGCGCCCCGCTTCCGCTGGCGCGGCCTCATGCTCGACGTCGCCCGGCACTTCATGCCCAAGGACGGCGTCCTGCGCCAGCTCGACCTGATGGCCGCGCACAAACTCAACGTCCTCCACTTCCACTTGACGGACGACCAGGGCTGGCGCATCGAGATCCGGCGGTACCCGAAGCTGACGGAGACCGGCTCCTGGCGGGTGCGCACCAAATTCGGCCACCGCGCCTCACCGCTGTGGGAGGACAAGCCGCACGGCGGCTTCTACACCCAGGACGACATCCGCGAGATCGTCGCCTACGCCGCCGAGCGGCATATCACCGTCGTCCCCGAAATCGACGTACCGGGACACTCGCAGGCCGCCATCGCCGCGTACCCGGAACTCGGCAACACCGACGTCATCGACACCACCGCCCTCTCCGTCTGGGACTCCTGGGGAATCTCTCCCAACGTACTCGCGCCCACCGACAACACCCTTCGCTTCTACGAGGGGGTGTTCGAGGAAGTGCTGGAGCTGTTCCCCTCGGAGTTCGTCCACGTGGGCGGCGACGAATGCCGCAAGGACCAGTGGCGGCAGTCGCCGGCCGCGCAGGCCCGTATCGCGGAACTCGGGCTGGCGGACGAGGACGCGTTGCAGTCCTGGTTCGTCGGGCACTTCGACAGCTGGCTGAGCGCGCGCGGGCGCCGGCTCATCGGCTGGGACGAAATCATCGAGGGCGGTCTCGCCAAGGGCGCGGCGGTGTCCTCGTGGCGCGGCTACGCGGGCGGGGTCGCCGCCGCGCGGGCGGGCCACGACGTCGTCATGTGCCCCGAGCAGTACGTGTATCTGGACCACCGGCAGGCGGCGGGCGAGGAGGAGCCGGTGCCGATCGGCTTCGTCCGCACCCTGGAGGACGTCTACCGGTTCGAGCCGGTGCCCGCGCAGCTCACCGGGGACGAGGCCCGTCATGTGCTCGGCACGCAGGCCAACGTGTGGACCGAGGTGATGGAGGATCAGGGGCGCGTGGACTACCAGACGTACCCGAGGCTCTCGGCCTTCGCGGAGGTGGCCTGGAGCGACCTGCCCGCCCCGGCCGAGCGGGACTTCGCCGGCTTCGAGCGGCGGATGTCCGCGCACTACCGGCGACTTGACGCCCTGGGGGTGGGCTACCGGCCGCCGGCCGGCCCGCTGCCCTGGCAGCAGCGCCCCGGGGTGCTCGGGCGGCCCATCGAGGGAGCGCCCCCGAACAGGTAGCCCAGCTCCCGAACAGGTGAGGCAAAAGCATCGTAAGCATCACCGAAGAGTGCCAATCGGAGCGCTTCGGTGATGCCGTGCGAAAACGGGCCATCTCGCTGGTGAGGTGGGCGAATGCCTCCTAGTGGACCCCTGTCTTCGGCCCTTGCGAAGATGTGCCAGAGTTGCCACGTCCGCCCTGTCAGCACGTACCGTACGGCAACACAGGTGGGACCAGGTGGGGCAGCGGGAAGGGGCAGCCGGTTTGACCACGCACGCACCGCAGGCGGCGCAGGCCGTCACGCTGCCCACGACGCTCGACGAGGCCGTGGCGGCGCTCACCGCCGTGCCCACCGCCGTGCCGGTGGCAGGCGGCACCGATCTCATGGCCGCCGTCAACTCCGGGCAGCTCCGGCCGTCCGCGCTGGTCGGGCTCGGCAGGATCAGCGAGATCCGCGGCTGGCAGTACCAGGACGGACACGCCCTGCTGGGCGCCGGGCTCACGCACGCGCGCATGGGCCGCCCCGACTTCGCCGCGCTGATCCCGGCGCTCGCCGCCGCCGCGCGCGCGGCCGGCCCGCCGCAGATCCGCAATGCGGGCACCCTGGGCGGCAACATCGCCTCGGCCGCCCCCACCGGGGACGCGCTGCCGGTGCTGGCCGCCCTGGAGGCGACCCTGATCATCGCGGGCCCGGGCGGGGCCCGCCGCGAGCTGCCGGTGTCGCACCTGCTGGCGGGTGTGGACATGCTGCGCGGCGGCGAACTCATCGGGTACGTGCGCGTGCCGCTGCTGCACGCGCCGCAGGTCTTCCTGAAGGCGACCGGCCGCACCGGCCCCGGGCGCGCGGTCGCCTCCGTCGCCCTCGTCCTCGACCCCGCCCGGCGCGGAGTGCGGTGCGCCGTCGGTGCCATAGCGCCGATGCCGCTCAGGCCCCTGGACGCCGAGCAGTGGGTCGCCCGGCTCATCGACTGGGACAACGGCCGCACGATCGTCCCGGACGCGCTGAACGCCTTCGGGGAGTACGTCGCCGCGGCCTGCATCCCCGACCCCGTCCCCGAGGCGGACGGCAGCGTCCAGCCGCTCCCGCCCGCCGTACTGCACCTGCGGCGCACCGTCGCCGCGCTGGCCCGACGAGCACTGGGGAGGGCGCTGTCGTGAGCGACGACCAGCACGGAGAGGGCACGCCCCGCAGCGGCGGCCGCTGGGACCCGCTGCCCCAGGGCGACTACGACGACGGCGCCACCGCCTTCGTGAAACTCCCGGAGGGCGGCATCGAAGCCCTGCTGGCCGGCGAGGGCAGCCCGCTCGCGGCGCCCGGCCACGGGTACGTGCCGCCGCCGATAACGCCCGACCCGGAGTCGGCCGCGGGGGGCGACCCGAACGCCGGCGCCTGGGGGGCGCCCGCCGACGGTGGCCGGTGGCCCGACCCGAACGCCGTGCCGCAGGAGGGCGCGGACGACCGGTTCTCGTACAACCCGGCGGCCACCCAGCAGTGGAACTTCGAGGAGCCCGCGGGCACAGAGCCGGGGTCCGCCCCCGGGCACGACGTGACCGGGCAGTGGTCGATCCCCGTCGCCGGAGGCGACCTTCCGGACGAATCGGGCGAGTTCACCACGTCGTCCCTGGTGCAGCAGTGGGGCGGTACCCCGCCCGCCACGCTTCCCGGCGGCGCCGCGGCCCCCTGGGCGACGGACGGCGCGGGACAGCAGTGGGCCCCGCCGCAGTCCGAGGAGCAGGCCCCGCACGGCGAGGAGTCCGGACCGGGGCACGCGCCCGCCGAGACTCCCGGCCACCCGTACGAGCGCCCCGCGGCGCACCCCGGCGGCCGCCCGCCCGCGGAGCCGGACCCGGCCGCGCACGAGGCGGACGGCGCGCGGGCGCACACCGCGGACCGGTCCCGGGCGCGGGCCGCCGAGGACCACGCCCGCCCGCACAGCAGCGATCCGTACGCGGAGGCGCCCGCCGACGGCCGCTACGCCGAGACGCCCGCCGAGGGCACCGTGGACGCCGCACAGGACCCGCACGGGCCCGGTGAGGTCCCTGGGGCGGACGAGGCCTCCCAGGGGCCCGCAGAGGCGCCTGAGGAGGCCGTGGAGCGGCGTGCGGAGCCCGCGGCGGACGCCGCCCCCGCACCCGCCGCCCCCAACGCGCCCGCGCCCGACGGGAGTTCGGCCGGACCGCAGTCCGCCGACGAGCAGGACGCCGAGGGCGAGGCGCCGCCGCCGTTCCCCGGCGAGGAGCACCCCCTCGCCTCCTACGTGCTGCGCGTGAACGGCGTGGAGCGCCCCGTCTCGGACGCCTGGATCGGCGAGTCGCTGCTGTACGTGCTGCGCGAGCGCCTGGGGCTCGCGGGCGCCAAGGACGGCTGCTCGCAGGGCGAGTGCGGGGCGTGCAACGTGCAGGTCGACGGGCGGCTCGTGGCCTCCTGCCTGGTACCCGCCGTGACCGCCGCCGGCAGCGAGGTCCGCACGGTCGAGGGGCTCGCCGTCGACGGCCAGCCCTCCGACGTGCAGCGCGCGCTCGCCCGGTGCGGCGCCGTGCAGTGCGGCTTCTGCGTGCCCGGCATGGCGATGACCGTGCACGACCTGCTGGAGGGCAACCCGGCGCCCACCCGCCTGGAGACCCGCCAGGCGCTGTGCGGCAACCTGTGCCGCTGCTCCGGCTACCGCGGCGTGGTGGAGGCCGTCCAGGAGGTCGTCGCCGAACGCGAGGCGCTGTCCGCGGGCGACCCCTCCGAACAGGACGGCGACGAGGCCCGTATCCCTCACCAGGCGGGCCCGGGAGCCGGCGGCGTCAACGCGTCGGGGTTCGAGTCACCCGGTGCCCAGGCGGCGCCGGGACCGCATGACCAGCCGTACGGCCAGGACGGAGGCCAGGCGTGAGCAACGAAACCGTGACAGCGACCGCCGCGACGGAGCCGGTACCCGCCCCCGAGCCCCTGCCGCACGGCCTCGGCGCCTCCCTGCCGGCCGCGGACACCCGCGCCAAGACCGAGGGCACCTTCCCGTACGCGGCCGACCTGTGGGCCGAGGGCCTGCTGTGGGCCGCCGTGCTGCGCTCCCCGCACCCGCACGCGCGCATCGTCTCCATCGACACCACCCACGCGCGCGAGATGCCCGGCGTACGCGCCGTCGTCACGCACGAGGACGTGCCGGGCGACGCGCGCTACGGCCGCGGCAGCGCCGACCGGCCGGTGTTCGCCTCCGAGGTCGTACGCCACCACGGCGAGCCCATCGCCGCCGTGGCCGCCGACCACCCCGACACCGCGCGGATGGCCGCCGCGGCCGTCATCGTCGAGTACGAGGTGCTCGACCCGGTGATCGACCCCGAGCTGGCCTTCGAGGCCGAGCCGCTGCACCCCGACGGCAACCTGATCCGGCACATCCCGCTGCGCCACGGCGACCCGGAGGCGGCCGGCGACATCGTCGTCGAGGGCCAGTACCGCATCGGCCGGCAGGACCCGGCCCCCATCGGCGCCGAGGCCGGCCTCGCCGTGCCCCGCCCCGACGGCGGCGTCGAGCTCTACCTGGCCTCCACCGACCCGCACGCCGACCGCGACACCGCCGCCGCCTGCTTCGGCCTCGAACCCGAGCGCGTCAAGATCGTCGTCACCGGTGTGCCCGGCGCGACCGCCGACCGCGAGGACCAGGGCTTCCAGCTGCCGCTCGGCCTGCTCGCGCTCAGAACGGGCTGCCCGGTGAAGCTCACCGCGACGCGCGAAGAGTCCTTCCTCGGCCACACCCACCGGCACCCGACGCTCCTGCGCTACCGCCACCACGCCGACGCCGAGGGCAGGCTGGTGAAGGTCGAGGCGCAGATCCTGCTCGACGCGGGCGCCTACGCCGACACCTCCGCCGAGGCACTGGCCGCCGCCGTGGCCTTCGCCTGTGGCCCCTACGTCGTCCCGAACGCCTTCATCGAGGGCTGGGCCGTACGCACCAACAACCCGCCCTCCGGCCATGTGCGCGGCGAGGGCGCGATGCAGGTCTGCGCCGCCTACGAGGCGCAGATGGACAAGCTCGCCAAGAAGCTGGGCATCGACCCGGCGGAGCTGCGCCTGCGCAACGCCATGGCCACCGGGGACGTCCTGCCGACGGGACAGACGGTGACCTGCCCGGCGCCGGTCGCCGAACTCCTGCAAGCGGTACGGGACTTCCCCCTGCCGCCGCTGCCCAAGGACACCCCCGAGGACGAGTGGCTGCTGCCGGGCGGCCCCGAGGGCGCGGGCGAACCGGGCGCGGTGCGCCGGGGCGTGGGCTACGGCCTGGGCATGGTGCACATGCTCGGCACCGAGGGCGCCGACGAGGTCTCCACGGCCACCGTCAAGGTCCAGGACGGTGTGGCGACCGTGCTCTGCGCGGCCGTCGAGACCGGCCAGGGGTTCACCACGCTGGCCCGCCAGATCGTCCAGGAGACCCTCGGCATCGACGAGGTGCACGTCGCGCCCGTCGACACCGACCAGCCTCCGGCCGGCGCGGGCTGCCGCGGCCGTCACACCTGGGTGTCGGGCGGGGCGGTGGAGCGCGCGGCGAAGATGGTCCGCACCCAGCTCCTGCAGCCCCTCGCCCACAAGTTCGGCATGTCGACGGAGCTGCTGCAGATCACCGACGGCAAGATCACGTCGTACGACGGCGTCCTGTCGACCACCGTCACCGAGGCGATGGACGGCAAGGAGCTGTGGGCGACCGCGCAGTGCCGTCCGCACCCCACCGAGCCGCTGAACGAGGCCGGTCAGGGCGACGCGTTCGTGGGCATGTCCTTCTGCGCGATCCGCGCGGTGGTGGACGTGGACATCGAACTCGGTTCGGTACGGGTCGTGGAGCTGGCGCTCGCGCAGGACGTGGGCCGGGTGCTCAACCCCGCCCAGCTGGCCGCCCGGATCGAGGCCGGCGTCACCCAGGGCGTGGGCATCGCGCTGACGGAGAACCTGCGCACCGCGCGCGGGCTGATCCGCCACCCGGACCTCACGGGCTACGCGCTCCCGACCGCCCTGGACGCCCCGGACCTCCGGATCGTCAAGCTCGTCGAGGAGCGCGACGTGGTCGCCCCCTTCGGCGCGAAGGCGGTCAGCGCGGTCCCGGTGGTCACCTCCCCGGCGGCGATCGCCTCCGCGGTGCGCGCCGCCACGGGACGCCCGGTGAACCGACTCCCGATAAGGCCCCAGGCAGCGGTGGTGACGGACCGATGACCAACCCGGAACCCGAACCCGGCTCCGACGAACCCCGCTACGAACCCCCGCCCAGCGTCGGCAAGTTGCTGGTCTGGCTGCTGGTGTTCATGGTGGCGGCGCTGGCTGTCGTGCTGGGCGGCGTGTACTTCACCTAGGCCGTCCGCCGGTGCCTGTGCTTTTACCGCTGCCGCTGCCGCTGCCGCTGCCGGTTGGGGTGATCCTTCGATCCTTGCCGCACGGGAACGGACGAGGCGATCTCTGCGTCCTGTGATCCAGAGGGCGTTGTCAGTGGCGAGGCGTAGTGTTCTGGGCAGTGGGGACGGCTGCCCGGGTCGTACGGCGTCATGACGCGCACCCGGCCGTGCCCTGCACGGGGACTGTGGGCAAGCACATGCGGGGGACGCAATGAGCACGACCGGTGCCGCCATGACGGCGATCACCCTGAGCGAGGACCAGCTCGATCCGTACGTCACGCACGCGCCGACGCGCCGCCGGCTGACGGGGCCCGGACTGCCGGGCGACTGCCACCTGTTCACCTTCGAGGAGCTGTGCCGGGAGGGCCTGCGCACGGTCGGGGACTCCACGGGTGACCCCGGCGGGCGCCTGACGGCGGAGCTGCGGGACCAGCTGGTGATCGGCGCGCTGCTCGATCCGCGGGGCGCGGCGGGGGAGTCGGTGCTGCTGGACGGCGCGACGGGCGCGGTGACGACGACGTCCTTCCTCCACGACCGCCCGGACCTGATGGACCGCCGGCCCCTCGCCCCGTCCCTCACGACGCTGGTGCGCTTCGCCACGGCCGCGGACGAACTGGCCGGGCTGCGGGGCCAGTTCGCCTCCTACGCCGGCCGGTACGGCCCGAAGGCGGCGGCGGAGGCGACCCGTCATCTGCTGGCGCTGTTCGAGGAGGGCACGGACGGCGAGATCCCGCCGTTCTGGAAGGCGGCCGCGCTGATCCGCCCCCTCGCCCTGGTGCCGGGCCCGGGTGCCGCCTCCGGGCTCGCCCTGGACCTTCCCGCCCGGCTGCTGGACCGGGAGTTCGGCCCCGGCAGGATGTGGCGCTTCGAGGACGTCGACTTCCCCTCGACGCTCACGCACGAGCCGACCCGCCGCTTCCTGCGCGAGACGGGACTGCCGGAGGGCGGCACCCTGCTCCACCTCGACACGGACGTACCCCTGCCGACCCTGGCCGAGCACTACGCGTACCAGGGCCCCTACGGCTTCGACCCCGCCCGGCTGCCGCA
The DNA here is from genome assembly GCF_042800575.1 of Streptomyces sp. NPDC057616. Classification (NCBI taxonomy): domain Bacteria; kingdom Bacillati; phylum Actinomycetota; class Actinomycetes; order Kitasatosporales; family Streptomycetaceae; genus Streptomyces; species Streptomyces sp. NPDC057616. The sequence goes on along the minus strand of NZ_JBHVGU010000002.1, from coordinate 272,435 downwards.
CAGGGCCTCGCACCTGATCCGGCTCGGCCACCTCGTCGAGGGCAACAGCCTGGTCGTGGACGGCGAGACGGGCGAGGTCCTCAACTGGAGCGAGCCGGACGCCGTCCTGTTCCCGCTGAACACGGACGTCTCCACGCTGGCCTTCACCCTCTGGCTCCTGCACCGCGAGAGAGCCATGGGCGCGAACCTGCCGGGCGAGCCGATGAGCGACGCCCACGATCAGCTGGCCCTGGCGATGATCCACACCTTGTCGTCGATCGACCCGGCCACCATGACGACGCCCCCGGCCCATCACTACTGGACGAGGGCGTTCCTGGAGGAGGGGTGCGGAGTGCTGTGACGGGAGCGGCGCCGCACCCGGCCGCGCCGCGGGGCACGTCATCCGGCTGCGGCGCGGGGCACCTCATCCGGTCGCGGCGCGCGGCACGTCATCCGGTTGCGCGCTCTCGGCCTCCCAGCGCAGCAGGTCGCCCGGCTGGCACTCGAGCACCTCGCAGAGGGCGGCGAGCGTGGCGAAGCGCACCGCCTTGGCGCGGCCGTTCTTGAGGACCGCCAGGTTGGCCGGCGTGATCCCCACGCGGTCCGCGAGCTCGCCCACGGACATCTTCCGCCTGGCCAGCATCACGTCGATGTCGACGGCGATCGGCATCAGATCACCTCGTCCAACTCGGCCTGCATCTGCGTCGCTTCGACATCGCGGGCGACGGCCTGGGCGAGCAGCATCCGCAGGACGAGCACGATGAGCGCGACCCCCAGGATGGCCACGCCGATCCCGGCCATGATGACGGTGACACCCGGATCGTCCCGCTGGCCCGGCGCGTTGACGGCGGTGACCGCGAACCACACGCAGGCGGCTCCGACGATCGCGCCGATGACCCCGTTCACGTAGCGGAAGGCGTCGTCGGAGAACACGGTTCCGCGCCGCACCATCGCCACCAGCCGCCAGACGCAGACCAGTGCGACCTGGACGCAGACCATGCCCAGGATCGTGATCACCCGCAGCGAGGTCAGCGGCAGCGACCCGTCCTCCTGGTCCTTCCCGCCGATCAGCACCCAGACCAGACCCGCCTGCACGAACACGGTGCCGGCGAACACCACCACGAGCACGGCGCGCAGCGCACGCACGGCCAGCTTTCCCATGACCCACCATCCCATCGAGTTGCGATGGGAATCTATCGAATATCGATAGGTCACGCAAGACCGGAATCACTGAGGTCTCCCGTGGGACGCTCCGGTGTGACCGCTCCGGTGTGACCACTCCAGGAAGGCCCGGTGAACGGCCGGTGACGAAGAGCGGGCTTTCGGCGCTGAGACGGAAGGGGCGCACCTGGTGTCCCTTCCGTCTCATGTTCCTCAGGGGGGACCTTCGTGACCACGACCCCGTCCGGCGGCCGTCACAGACGCCGGATACGCCTCGCCCTGCCCCTCGCCGCCGCCGGTGTCGCCGCGGCCGTCGCCGCCGCGGTGATGACCTCGTCCGCCGGAGCGGCCACGGCCCTGCCGGCGCCGGCGGCCAAGCCGGTCATCAGCTCGCTCTCGCTCTCCACCCTGGAGAAGCGCGTGGCGGGCGCCCTGGACGGCGGAGCCGCCGCGGACGGGACGACCGGGAAGGCGGCGCTGAGCTCGGGTACGACCACGTCGGGCGTGGACCCGAAGATCATCGGCGGGGCCACGACCACCATCGCCTCGGCCCCCTGGGCGGCCCAGCTCTGGTACCACGACGACAGGGGCACCACCGACACCGCCGACGACGTGAGCTTCCTCTGCGGCGGCGCGGTCGTGGCGCCGACGAAGATCCTCACCGCCGCCCGCTGCGTCAGGAACGAGAACAAGAGCTACAACTGGCAGGCCTACGGCGCCGTCGTCACCGGCACCGACCAGCTGCCCACCACCGACGCCGCCGGCACCACGGACCTGCACGGCGGTCAGGCCACGGCCGTGCTGCGCCAGTGGTGGCAGCCGGGGTACGACCCGGTGGACAAGGAGTCGGGCAGGAACGGCGACGACCTCGGCATGCTGACCCTGGCGGTCCCGGTGAAGGCCACGCCGATCCGCATGGTCACCTCCGGCGACACCGCCTCGTACGCCGCCGGGACCAGCGCCAAGGTCTACGGCTGGGGCCGTACCAGCTCCACCGGCCAGGACGTCTCCCAGACGCTGCGCACGGCCTCGCTGACCCTGCAGTCCGACAGCACCTGCTCCGCCACCTACGACCTGGGGTTCGTCGCGCGCGAGATGGTCTGCGCGGGCACCCAGACCGGCAGCGACGACGGCACCAGCGCGGTGTGCGACGGTGACTGGGGCGGGCCGCTCGTGGTGGGCGGCAGGATCATCGGCGTGGCCTCCTGGGGCTACTACGGCGACTGCGCGGCGAAGGCCAAGTACAGCGTCTTCACCAGGGTGAGCTCCTACGTCGGCTCCGCCTACGCACAGATCGACGACACCAACCTGAGCATCTTCAACAAGAAGAACGACGGCAGGGCCGACATCTTCGTCCGGGAGCACTCCACGAAGACCGGCTACGAGAAGGACTCCGGCGGCACCGCCTTCGGCGCCCGCGCCTCGTGGGGCAACTGGGGCGCCGTCAACGCGGTCGTCCAGACGGACCTCAACCGGGACGGCTTCCAGGACCTGCTCTACCGGGTGAGCTCCACCGGTGACGTGTACTGGGAGCACTTCGTCCTCAACAGCGCCCGCACGGGCGGGTCCTGGACCGACACGAAGATCGCCACCGCCTGGAAGACCCGCACCCGGATCATCGCGCCGGGCGACGTCAACGGCGACTACGTGCCCGACCTCCTGTCGGTGGACTCCGCCGGCACGATGTGGGTCTACCCGGGCAAGGGCAACGGCACCTTCTCCACCCGCTACTCGGTGCGCACCGGCTGGAACCAGTACAACTCCGTGCGCGGCCACGGCGACTTCACCGGCGACGGCAAGGCGGACCTGATCGCCCGCCAGGCCGGCACGGGCGACCTGTACCTCTACAAGGGCACCGGCAAGACCGGCTCCGAGGCCTTCTCGTCCCGGATCAAGGTCCGCAGCGCCTGGACCGGCTACAACGCCTTCGACGCGGTCGGCGACATCACCGGCGACGGCATCGCCGACTACCTGGCCCGCACCCCGTCCGGCACGCTCTACCTCTACAAGGGCACAGCCCAGGCAACGACGGCCGTCTTCGCCGCCCGCCTCTCGGTCGGCAACGGGTTCCAGTACTACGACATCTGGGGCTGAGCCCGAAGACGCCCGGACCAGGTTGAACCAGCGGAGGCCGTGGCGGGAATCGAACCCGCGTAACTCGCTTTGCAGGCGAGTCCCTCAACCACTCGGGCACACGGCCGGGGAACCGGAGCGGGGTGGTGCGCTCCGGGCTCGGTGGATCGACCGTACGGCGGGGCGGGAAGGGGGCTCAAGGGAAACGCGGGGGCCGCAACGGGACTGCCATACGCCGTTCATGAACAGGGCGGCCGGGGCGGTGGGGTGCGGTGTGAAGTAAGTCGCACCCTTGTCCGGTCCGGCCCCGTCCGGGCATGGGTGACGGGGGGCCGCCGGTAGGGTGGCCCGGTTGTCATACGTAGCCGAGAGACCCCGTAAGCGAGAGATCCCGTAGCCGAGAGCCCTCTCGTCGTAACGAGCCGCCCGACCCCATATCCCCGGAGACCGTGACTACCACCGCCGCCAGCTCTGCCTCGCACTCCCACCACCTCTCTCCCGCCTTCCCCGGCCGCGCCCCCTGGGGCACCGCCAGCAAGCTGCGTGCCTGGCAGCAGGGGGCGATGGAGAAGTACATCCAGGAGCAGCCGCGTGACTTCCTCGCGGTCGCGACCCCGGGCGCCGGGAAGACGACCTTCGCGCTGACCCTCGCCTCCTGGCTGCTGCACCACCACGTCGTGCAGCAGGTGACCGTGGTCGCGCCGACCGAGCACCTGAAGAAGCAGTGGGCGGAGGCGGCGGCGCGGATAGGGATCAAGCTCGACCCCGAGTACAGCGCCGGACCGCTCGGCAAGGACTACCAGGGCGTGGCCGTCACGTACGCCGGCGTCGGGGTGCGGCCCATGCTGCACCGCAACCGCGTGGAGCAGCGCAAGACCCTCGTCATCCTCGACGAGATCCACCACGCCGGTGACTCCAAGTCCTGGGGCGAGGCCTGCCTCGAGGCCTTCGAGCCCGCCACCCGGCGGCTCGCGCTCACCGGTACGCCGTTCCGCTCCGACACCAACCCGATCCCCTTCGTCGTGTACGAAGAGGGCAACGACGGGATCCGGCGCTCCGCCGCCGACTACACGTACGGCTACGGCAGCGCGCTGACCGACGGGGTCGTGCGCCCCGTCATCTTCCTCTCCTACAGCGGCAACATGCGCTGGCGCACCAAGGCCGGCGACGAGATCGCCGCCCGGCTCGGCGAGCCGATGACCAAGGACGCCGTCAGCCAGGCCTGGCGCACCGCGCTCGACCCGCGCGGCGAGTGGATGCCGAGCGTGCTGCGCGCCGCCGACCAGCGGCTGACCGAGGTCCGCAAGGGCATCCCGGACGCCGGCGCCCTCGTCATCGCCTCCGACCAGGACTCCGCCCGCGCCTACGCCAAGCTCATCCGTGAGATCACCGGCAGCAAGGCGACGCTCGTCCTGTCCGACGACGCGGGCGCGTCCAAGCGGATCGACGACTTCAGCGGCAGCAACGACCGGTGGATGGTCGCCGTCCGGATGGTGTCCGAGGGCGTCGACGTGCCCCGCCTCGCGGTCGGGGTCTACGCCACCACCATCTCCACGCCGCTGTTCTTCGCCCAGGCCGTCGGCCGTTTCGTACGGTCCAGGCGCCGCGGCGAGACCGCCTCCGTCTTCCTGCCCACCGTCCCCGACCTCCTCACGTTCGCCAACGAGATGGAGGTCGAGCGCGACCACGCCCTCGACAAGCCGAAGAAGGAGGGCGAGGAGGACCCGTACGCCGAGTCCGAGCAGGAGATGGAGGAGGCGAACAAGGAGCAGGACGAGGACACCGGCGAGCAGGAGCAGTTCGCCTTCGAGGCGCTGGAGTCCGAGGCGGTCTTCGACCGCGTCCTCTACGACGGCGCCGAGTTCGGCATGCAGGCCCACCCGGGGAGCGAGGAGGAGCAGGACTACCTCGGCATCCCCGGCCTCCTCGAACCCGACCAGGTGCAGCTGCTGCTGCAGAAGCGGCAGGCGCGGCAGATCGCGCACAGCCGCAAGAAGCCGGACACCGAGGCCGACCTGCTCGAACTGCCCGCCGAGCGCCGGCCGGTCGTCTCGCACAAGGAGATGATGGAGCTGCGCAAGCAGCTCAACACGATGGTGAGCGCCTACGTCCATCAGAGCGGCAAGCCGCACGGGGTCATCCACACCGAGCTGCGGCGCACCTGCGGCGGACCGCCGAGCGCCGAGGCCACGGCGGGGCAGCTGAAGCAGCGGATCGCCAAGGTGCAGGAGTGGGCGACGCGGATGCGCTGACCCGGCGCACGCCTGGTCAGGGGGGCGCAGCATCCTGGTGCAGCCGCTTGTTGCGCCCCGTACGAATCACGACATACGGACGTAGTCCGGCCCTGGTGGTGCCCGGATTCTGGACGGAGCCTTCCGCTGAGCGAACTCGTTTCGCTAGTGTCCCGCTACGCAAACGCCCCGTGGCAGAGCCGCCGCGGAGCGCAGCCGTGAAGCGACGCGGCTCGGTACAGGCCGGGCCGCCGGCCGATCGGCGGCCTCTGTGCGCGTCACTGACGGGACTCGGTGACGCACCGCCGCGTGGAGGTCCGCCGACCTCACCACTTGGAGGAGTGGGCGTCGTGACCGCGGAGACCTCTCAGACGCTCGACCGGGGACTGCGTGTCCTCAAGCTGCTGGCCGACACCGACCACGGGCTGACCGTCACCGAGCTTTCCCATCGACTGGGCGTGAACCGGACCGTGGTGTACCGGTTGCTGGCCACGCTCGAACAACATGCCCTGGTACGACGGGACTTGGGCGGCCGCGCCCGGGTGGGACTCGGCGTGCTGCGACTGGGCCGCCAGGTGCATCCGCTGGTGCGGGAGGCCGCGCTGCCGGCGCTCCGGTCGCTGGCCGAGGACATCGGGGCGACCGCGCATCTCACGCTCGTCGACGGGACGGACGCGTTGGCCGTGGCCGTCGTCGAGCCGACCTGGACCGACTACCACGTGGCCTACCGGGCCGGGTTCCGGCATCCCCTGGACCGGGGCGCCGCGGGCAAGGCGATCCTCGCCGCGCGCGCCAGGCCGGTGGAGGAGCCGGGCTACACCCTTACGCACGGGGAGCTGGAGGCGGGCGCCAGCGGGGCGGCCGCGCCGCTGCTGGGGGTCACGGGCGTCGAGGGCAGCGTCGGCGTGGTGATGCTCGCCGACGCGGTTCCGGAACGGGTGGGCCCCCGGGTGGTCGACGCCGCGAAGGAGGTCGCGGAAGCGCTGCGCTAGGACTTTGTCGGTCTGGCGGACGGCACGGTCCGGTCACGCTTCGGCCGTAGGTGCCGTCCGCGGGCCGTTTCGGGCACCTCCCTCAAACGGCCGTTCGGCGACCGGGGGAGAACCGGGGCTCCGGTGAACCGCCGCTCGGCGGCCGTGAGCCATCCGCGCGCCCGTCCCGCGGGGGCTCCCCCGAAGCGGTCTTTCGCGGGGAGACTGTAGGTGAGTGGACCGGCACCTGGCCGGATGTCGTCGTCACGTTAGATTGATCCCGTGCTCTCACGCCTCACACGCCCCCAGGCCCTCGCCGTATACGCGCTGCCCGTCGTGGCCCTGATCGCCACGACGGTGTTCGCGCCGCTGCCCTTCTCGCTGGCGCAGCCCGGTATGACGGCGAACGTGCTCGGGGAGAACGCGGGCACCCCCGTGATCACGATCTCGGGTGCGAAGACCCGCGCGACCAGCGGGCAGCTGCGGATGACCACGATCGAGGCGACCAGCCCGGACACGCATGTGTCGCTGGGCGACGTGGTCAGCGCCTGGTTCGCCACCGACCGGGCGGTCCTGCCGCGCGACTCGGTCTATCCGAGCGGTGACACCACCAAGCAGATCGAGGAGCACAACCGCGCGCAGATGAAGGAGTCGCAGGACGCGGCGACGCAGGCCGCGCTGGACTATCTGCACCTCGGCTCCGACAAGATCAAGGTCACGCTGAAGCTGGCGGACGTGGGCGGTCCGAGCGCCGGGCTGCTGTTCACGCTCGGCATCATCGACAAGCTGGACGGCAACGGCAGCGGCGGCGACCTCACGGGCGGCCGCACCGTCGCCGGTACGGGCACCATCAGCGACGACGGGACGGTGGGCGCGGTCGGCGGCGTGGCGCTGAAGACGCAGGCGGCGCACCGGGACGGGGCGACCGTGTTCCTGGTGCCGAAGGCCGAGTGCTCCGACGCCAAGTCCGAGTTGCCGAAGGGGCTGCGGCTGATCCCGGTGAAGACGCTGGACGGCGCGGTGGACTCCCTGGTCGCCCTGGAAACCGGCAAGGGCTCCGTCCCCTCCTGCTGAACCGCTCCCTCCTGCTGACGGAGCCCTGCAGCCCGTACGGCCTGCTCAGCCCGACTTCACCAGGCCCTCCTGCTTCATCCAGTCCAGCGCCACCTGGTGCGGGTCCTGCCCGTCGACGTCGACCTTCGCGTTGAGCGTCTGCGCGACGTCGTTGTTGAGCTTCTTCGTGACCGGGTTGAGGACCTGGGCGATCGCCGGCCACTTCTTCAGCGCCTTCGTGTTGATCATCGGCGCGACGTTGTAGTTGGGGAAGAAGCTCTTGTCGTCCTCCATCACCACCAGGTTCATCGACTTGATGCGCCCGTCGGTGGTGAACACTTCGCCGTAGGTGCACTTCCCCTTCGCCACCTGGGTGTAGATGATCCCGGTGTCCATCTGCGTGATGTTCTTCGCCGGGACGCTCATCCCGTACGCCTTCTCCATTCCCGGCAGCCCGTCCGCCCGGTTGGCGAACTCGCCCTCCACGCACAGGGTCACGGCGCCCGGGTCCTTCTTGGCCAGCGCCGCCACGTCGGACAGCGTCCTGGTGCCGTACTTCTTGTAGTTGGCCTGGTTCATGGCCAGCGCGTAGGTGTTGTCGAGCTTGGAGGGCGGCAGCCAGGTCACGCCGTTCTTCAGGTCGGCGGCGCGCACGGCCTCCCACTGCTTCTGCGGGTCGGTGATCGGCTTGCTGTTGCCGAGGTAGGTGATCCAGGCCGTGCCCGTGTACTCGTAACCGGCGTCCGCCTCACCGGACTTGACCGCCTCCCGGGAGCCGATGGACCCCTGGATGCCGGTGCGGTCGACGACGTCGGCGCCGGCCGCCTGGAAGGCGATGCCCATGATCGCGCCGAGGATCAGCTGCTCGGTGAACTCCTTGGAGGTGACGGTCAGATGGGCGCCCTTGAGGGGCTCGCCCCCGCCGATCGTGCCGGGCTGTACGGAGTCGGTCATGGGGGAGCCGCTCTGCAGGCCGCAGCCGGACGCGGCTACCAGCACGCCGGCCAGCAGCAGGCCCGTGGCCCGTCTCATGCCTCCACCTCCAACCCGCGCGGCCGCAGCAGGAGTTCGGCCAGCGAGGCGAGCCAGTCCACCAGGAGCGCCAGGACGACGGTGAGGATGGAGCCCAGCATCAGCACCGGCATGCGCTGGTTGGTGATGCCGGTGGTGATCAGCACCCCGAGGCCGCCGCCCCCGCCGAAGGTGGCCAGGGTCGAGGTGCCGACGTTCAGGACCAGGGCGGTGCGGACACCGGCGAGGATCAGCGGGACGGCCAGCGGCAGTTCGACCCTGCGCAGCACGTCGAGCGCGGACATGCCGATGCCGCGGGCGGCCTCCAGCAGCGTCGGGTCGTTCGCCTTCAGGCCGGTGATGGTGTTCGACAGCACGGGCAGGATCGCGTAGACGATGATGCCGATCAGGGCCGCCTTCGTGCCGGTGCCGAGCCAGATCACCAGCAGAGCCAGCAGGCCGAGCGCCGGGGTCGCCTGGCCCATGTTGGCGATCGTCATGGCCACCGGGGTCGCCTTCCGGAAGGCCTTGCGGGTGAGCAGGATGCCCAGCGGGATCGCGATGATCAGCACGAAGAAGGTGGAGATCACGGTCAGCTTGATCGACTGCCACAGGGCCTTGGAGACCTGGCCGTTGGAGAGGGCGTTCTCGGAGATCGGGTCGAGGTCGGCCTGCCGGAACCACAGCCAGGTGGCGAGCAGGACGGCGACGATCACCGTGGGCAGGAAGGTCAGCTTCCGCCAGGTGATGCGCGCCTTCGGGCGTTGCGGCGGACGCGGCGTCTGCGTGCCGGTCTCCTCCCGCACCTCCGGCTCGTCCAGCTCGGGGGTGGTCACGCCTTCACCACCCCTCCGGGTCCCTCCTGCTCGGCGTGGGTCTGGGCGGAGCGCGTCTCCTCCAGCTCGTGCTGGTGCTCCAGCGCCTCGAGCCGGTCGGCCTCCAGCAGCTCGTGCACGGAGTTCATCAGGGTCTCCATGTCGACGACGCCCTCGTAGGCGCCACGCCGTCCGGTGACCGCGACGCGCCCGGCGTTGTCGGTCAGCACGGCCTCCAGCGCGTCGCGCAGGGTCGCGTCCCGGGTCACCGTGTCGCTGACCAGCGTGCCCGCCCGGGCGAGCGAGCCGCGGGCGCGCATCAGGTCGCCGCGTCTGAGCCACTTGTAGGGGCGGTGGCGCTTGTCGAGGAGCAGGATCTCGTTGGTGCCGCTGCTGCGCAGCCGGTTGAAGATCTCCTGGAGCGGGTCGTCGAGGGTGACGGTCGGGTAGTCGGTGATCTCGACGTCCCGTACGCGGGTGAGGTTCAGCCGCTTCAGGGCCGCCCCCGCGCCCACGAACCCGGACACGAAGTCGTCGGCCGGGTTGGTGAGGATCGCCTCCGGGGTGTCGAACTGCGCGATGTGCGAGCGTTCGCGCAGGACCGCGATGCGGTCGCCGAGCTTGATCGCCTCGTCGAAGTCGTGCGTGACGAACACGATCGTCTTGTGCAGCTCGTGCTGCAGCCGGATCAGCTCGTCCTGGAGGTGGTCGCGGGTGATCGGGTCGACCGCGCCGAACGGCTCGTCCATCAGCAGCACCGGCGGATCGGCGGACAGCGCCCGCGCCACGCCCACGCGCTGCTGCTGGCCGCCCGACAGCTGGCGCGGATAGCGCCCGTGGAACTCGCCCGGGTCGAGGCCGACGAGGTCCAGCAGCTCCTCGACCCGCGTCCTGATGCGGGCCTTCGGCCAGCCGACCATCTTCGGTACGAGGGCGATGTTCTGGGCGACCGTCATGTGCGGGAAGAGCCCGGCGGACTGGATGGCGTAGCCGATCTTGCGGCGCAGCTTCACCGGGTCCATGTCGGTGACGTCCTCGCCGCCGATGCGGATGCGGCCGCCGGTCGGCTCGATCAGCCGGTTGATCATCTTCAGGGTCGTGGACTTCCCGCAGCCGGACGGGCCGACGAAGATGACGATCTCGCCCGCCTTGATCTCCATGGAGACGTTGTCGACCGCGGGCGCGGGGCTGCCCGGGTACTGCTTGGAGAGGTTGTCGAGCTCGATGGTCGCCCCGGTGGCGGCCGGGCCGGCAGAGGTGTCAGGCACGGATCCCCCTGGAGATGGTCAGCCGTCCGATCAGGACGTACGCGGCGTCGAACAGCAGCGCAAGGATGACGATCCCCAGCGTGCCCGCGAGGACCTGGTTCAGGGCGTTCTTGCTGCCCAGGGAGCCGATGCCGCGGAAGATCTCGTTGCCGAGGCCGGGCCCGGAGGCGTAGGCGGCGATCGCGGCGATGCCCATCAGCATCTGTGTGGCGATCCGGATGCCGGTCAGGATCGGCGGCCAGGCGAGCGGCAGCTCGATGCGCACCAGCCGCGCCGGCCGCGACATCCCGATGCCCCGCGCCGCGTCCACCAGGGAGGCGTCGACGCCGCGCAGTCCGACGATCGCGTTGCGCACGATGGGCAGCAGCCCGTACAGGGTCAGCGCGATGACCGTGGGCGCGACGCCCAGGCCCACGAGCGGGATGAGCAGGCCGATCATGGCGAGCGACGGGATGGTCAGGAGGGTCGAGGTGGTCACGGTCGCAAGGCTCGCGGCCCACTCGGTGCGGTAGGTGACGACCCCGATCAGCACGCCGAGGACGGTCGCCACGACCATGCACTGGAAGACGGCGCTGGCGTGCTGGTAGGCGTCCGTGAGCAGCTGCTGGTGACGACTGCTCAGATACTCCCAGAAGCTCACGCGCGCTCACCCCAGGATCGGCTAGGTCCGCTCCGGTTCCTCCGCCGCCTGCTCCACCAACGGGATGATCCGCAGCGGAACGGGATTTTCCATGACGATAGCGGTGGCAGCCCGGACAATGCCATCAAACCCGACAACCCGGTCGATGACCCGCTGGAGATCGGCGTTGGAGCGGGCCACCAGGCGGCAGAGCATGTCCCCGCTGCCGGTGGTGGTGTGCAGTTCCAGCACCTCGGGCACGGTCGCCAAGTGGGCCCGTACGTCCGGCCCTTGGCCCTGCCGGATCTGCAGGGTGGCGAAGGCGGTGACCGGGTATCCGAGCGCGGCCGGATCCACCTGGGGGCCGAAGCCGCGGATGACGCCATTCGACTGAAGCCGGTCCAGCCGGGCCTGCACCGTCCCGCGGGCCACTCCGAGTCGCCGGGACATCTCCAGCACCCCGATCCGCGGCTCCCGTGCCAGCAGCACGATGATCCGGCCGTCCAGCTGGTCGATCGCCACATCAGCCTCCCGATCGAGTGGTCATCCTGTACAGAAAGACCGCGGATACGCGTCCCTCGCCGAGCAGATTGCCCAGCAATTTCGCAAACTATTGCGCACCTTGCGTACGCAGGCCAGGCTGCCGCTATGACGCAGACCACACACCACACTCCCGACACCGCCCGGCAGGCCGACCCCTTCCCGGTCAAGGGAATGGACGCGGTCGTCTTCGCCGTGGGCAACGCCAAGCAGGCGGCGCACTACTACTCCAGCGCCTTCGGCATGCAGCTGGTCGCCTACTCCGGACCGGAGAACGGCAGCCGCGAGACCGCGAGCTACGTCCTGGAGAACGGCTCCGCCCGCTTCGTGTTCACCTCGGTGATCAAGCCCGCCACCACCTGGGGCCACTTCCTGGCGCAGCACGTGGCCGAGCACGGCGACGGCGTCGTCGACCTCGCCATCGAGGTCCCGGACGCCCGCGCCGCCTACACCTACGCAATCGAGCACGGTGCCCGCTCGGTGGCCGAGCCCTACGAGATGAAGGACGAGCACGGCACGGTCGTGCTCGCCGCGATCGCCACCTACGGCGAGACCCGCCACACCCTCGTCGAGCGCTCCGGCTACGACGGCCCGTACCTGCCCGGCTTCGTCGCCGCGGCGCCGATCGTCGAGCCGCCCGCCCACCGCACCTTCCAGGCGGTCGACCACTGCGTCGGCAACGTCGAGCTCGGCAGGATGAACGAGTGGGTCGGCTTCTACAACAAGGTCATGGGCTTCACGAACATGAAGGAGTTCGTGGGCGACGACATCGCCACCGAGTACAGCGCGCTGATGTCGAAGGTGGTGGCCGACGGCACGCTCAAGGTGAAGTTCCCGATCAACGAGCCCGCCGTCGCCAAGAAGAAGTCCCAGATCGACGAGTACCTGGAGTTCTACGGCGGCGCGGGCGTGCAGCACATCGCGCTCAACACCGGCGACATCGTGCAGACGGTCCGCACGATGCGCGCGGCCGGCGTGGAGTTCCTCAACACCCCGGACTCCTACTACGACACCCTCGGCGAGTGGGTCGGCGACACCCGGGTGCCCGTCGAGACGCTGCGCGAGCTGAAGATCCTGGCCGACCGTGACGAGGACGGCTACCTGCTGCAGATCTTCACCAAGCCGGTCCAGGACCGCCCGACCGTCTTCTTCGAGATCATCGAGCGGCACGGCTCGATGGGCTTCGGCAAGGGCAACTTCAAGGCCCTGTTCGAGGCGATCGAGCGGGAGCAGGAGAAGCGCGGCAACCTGTGAGGCCGACGGCGGACCTGTGAGCTCGTAGAGCTTGCAACCATTGAACGGACCTTGACAACCTCATGTCCTGTGGGTGCCGCGCGGGCATCCACAGGACAGTGGGGGGACCGGTGTCCGCTGCGATCAACCTCGCCGTGCCGTCCAGGCGCTGGCTCTGGCAGAAGGCCACGCTCAAGGAGCCGACGGTGCTCCAGTCGTTCGCCTTCGACGAGCCGGCCGAGCGCCTCTACGTCCTCCAGGTCACCGCCACCGGTCACGCCGCCGGCGACCTGTGCCTCAACCAGCTCGACTACACAGGCCGGTTGCTCGGCCACATGTATCTCAGACGGTTCGGCCACGGCGTCAGCATCGGCGTCCAGCGCGACGCCAAGGACGGCAGCACCTGGATCTGGACCGAGGCCGACGCCGCGAACGGCTTCGGCCAGGGCGTCGCCCGCTTCCACTTCAGGAACGGTGCCGTGCGCACCCGTTCGCAGGTCGCCGTCCGCCACCCGGTGCCGGACTCGATCAACAACCAGCCGTCGGTGTGCATGACGTCCGGGCGCATCGCCGTCCGCTACCGCGACAAGGCCAACCGGCCGCGCTACCGCGTCTGGGCCCTCGACGCCTTCGTGGCCGGCCATTACACCGACCCGGTCACCGACATCGCCCAGGTGGGCGCGCACCCCGACCCGGCCGTCCCGTTCCAGGGGTACGCCCTGCACGGCGACGTCATCTACCAGGTCGCCGGCTCGGCCTACGACGCGCGGACCAACCCGGCGGCGGGGCGCGGCAACGCCTACCTCTCCAGCGTCTCCCTGTCCGGCGGCGAGCTCCTCCAGCAGGAGCGCACCGTCGCCGGGTACCAGCTCAGCCACCGCGAGCCGGAGGGCGTGGCCGTGCGCGGCGGCGCCGACCCGAAGGTCTACTTCGGCCTGGCGTCGGGGGCGGTGGGCTCGCGCCGTTTCTCGATCCTCGTCAAGGACGACGCCGCGGCGGCCCGGCCGTAGGCTTGCCGCATGGCCAGGATCAACGACGTGGGCGGCTTCCAGGGCTTCGGCGCGATCGACATCAGCGAGGACGCGGAACCCTTCCACGCGGACTGGGAGGCGCGCGTGGTCGGGCTCGTCAACGCCCTGCGCGCCCAGGGGATCTTCAACACCAACGAGTTCCGGGACGCGATCGAGTCGATGCCGCCGTCGGAGTACCTCTCGACGTCGTACTACGAGCGCTGGTTCCTCGCCGTGCGCACGCTGCTGGAGCGCAAGGGCGTGCTCAGGCCGGGTGAACTCGATGACTGACCGCTTCCCGCCGGGCACGGCCGTTCGCACCTACCGCCACGACCCGCCGCACCACACCCGCCTGCCGCGCTACGCCCGCGGCAAGCGGGGCGTCGTCGTCGAGCCGGAGGGCCCGGCCGAACTCGCCGACGTCAGCGCGCAGGGCCGCGGGGACGCGCCCGTCGAGCAGATCTACGCCGTCCGGTTCGCGGCCCGCGACCTGTGGGGCGAGGGCGACCACCACGTCGTACTGGATCTGTGGGAAAGCTATCTGGAAGCCGACGAAGAGGATGCGGCCGATGAGCGGTGACCACGCGGACGCGACGATCGCGCGGCGGGTGCGGCGGCTGGAGACGCTGCTGGAGGAGAAGGGCGTGCTCTCCGGCGCCCGGCTCGACGAGGTCATCGACGCCTCGCTGTCCGGGGCGTCGCCCGCGAACGGTGCGCGGGTCGTCGCCCGGGCCTGGACCGACCCGGAGTTCAGGGCGCGTCTGCTCGCGGACGGCACCGCGGCCGTGCGCGAACTCGGCTTCATGGAGGGCTCGTACCAGCGCCTGCGGGTCGTCGAGAACACGCGGACGACGCACAACGTCATCGTCTGCACCCTCTGCTCCTGCTACCCGCTGCGACTGCTCGGCCCGTCCCCGAGCTGGTACAAGTCCGAGGCCTACCGCTCCCGTGTGGTGCGCGAACCCCGGGCCGTGCTGGCCGAGTTCGGCGTCGAGCTGCCCGCGGACACGGAGATCACGGTGTGGGACTCCAGCGCCGAGACCCGCTACATGGTCCTGCCGCGCCGCCCGGAGGGCACGGACGGCCTGGGGGAGGAGCAGCTGGCCGCGCTCGTCACCCGCAACGCCCTGATCGGCACCGCCGCGGTCTGACTCAACGGGTCCGCCGCGGCGCCTTGCCGTCCTCGTCGTCCTTGCCCGGCGTCCGCGTGGGCACCGGCTCGTCGGGCGGCGCACCGAGCACGGCGAGCGCCTGCCGGGCCTGCGGCACGGCGAGCGGCGAGAAGTACGGGTTGATGCGCAGCGCCTCCTGAAGGTGCCGCCGCGCGGGCGCGGACAGGTCCAGCGCCTGCTCGATCATGCCCCGGTGGTAGGAGTACGGCGCACTGCGGACGCCGCCCCCGTGCGCCCGGTCCGTCGCGATCGTGGCGAACTTCAGCGCCTGCTTGTCGTCGCCGGCCCGGTGCAGCGCCCACCCCAGCGCGTCGGCCACGTCGATCCCCGGCTGCCGCTGCCACTCCGCGCGCAGCCGGCGCACGGCCACCTGCGCGTCCCCGTGGTCGGCCTCGAAGATCCCGAGCACCAGCTCGTCGTCCATCCCGCCCGCCGCGTCGTCCGCCGCCCGGGTGCGCAGCAGGTCGTACTCCACCCGGGCCGCCTGCTCCAGCCCCAGCGACTCGTACAACTCGCCCAGTTCCAGGGCGTACTGAGGACACGGCTGCTTGTCGAGCGCCACCCGGTAGGCGTTCAGCGCCTCCGTCGTGCGGCCCAGCGCGGCCAGCGTCCGCCCCTGCCCGGCCTGCGCCGCCCGCTGGTCCGGGTCGAGGCGCACCGCCGCCTGGAAGCGCCGCAGGGCCTCGTCCAGATCCCCGCGCTCCCAGGCCAGCTGCCCGGCCCGCTCCAGATACGCCGCCTGCTCGGCGGGCTGGGCCGCGGCCGCCGCCGCGTCCGAGAGGGCGGCCGCCGCGTCCTCGCGATAGCCCCGGTCGCGGTAGACGGCCGCGGCGACCCCCTGCACCGCCGCCCCGGTGTGCAGGTCCAGCAGCCGGTCCAGCGTCCGCTTGGCCGCCTTGTAGTCCCCGAGCCCGGTGTAGGCGTCGATCAGCGGCGGATACGCCGTCCAGCGCTTCGCGTCGAGCTTCAGCGCCGCCTCGCCCCAGGACCGCGCCGACCGGAAGTCGCGGCGCGCGTTCGCCAGGACCGCCAGGCCGTCCAGCGCGGCCGGGTTCCGCGGCAGCACGGCCAGCGAGGTGCGCAGGGCCTTCTCGGCGCGCGGGTAGTTCCCGGCGTCCGCCGTGCGCCGCCCCTGCTCGACGTAGGCCGCGCCGAGCACCGCCCACGACCGCGCGTCCCGGGGATGCGTGCGCAGCAGGGCCTCGCGCTCGCCGATCAGCGTCGCCAGCTCGGGCAGCCCGGCCGGCACGCCCGCGGTGACCGCCGTCAGCGCCTGCGCGCCCGGCGCCGGCGCGGCCGGCGGGCGCTCGGCGGACCGCTGCCAGGGCCACAGGGTCAGCGTCCCGCCGAGCACGGCGCACCCCATGACGGCGGCGACCAGCACCCGCCGGCCTCTTCCGCCCCGCGCCCGGCCGGCGGCCTCCGCTTGCTTCTCCATGGCGATCACTGTGCGTCAGTACGACGAACACCTCACGGCTTACGTCCAGTGCCGTGGACGGGGTTCACACCGATGGCCCCGGGTGCGAACCTGTGATCATGAGCCGTATCGAAGCGCGTCGCGATGAGGACACAGCTGTGAACGGAAACCTCGTCGACCGGCTCCTGGCCGGTCTGCCCGCCGAGGCCGTCCTGACCGACCCGGACATCACGGTCTCCTACGCCAACGACATGGCCAGCTTCTGCCCGGCCGGCGCCCCGGCGGTGGTCGTGCTGCCGCGCACGGTCGAGCAGGTGCAGCACGTGATGCGCGTCGCCACCGAGCTGCGCGTGCCGGTCGTTCCGCAGGGCGCCCGCACCGGGCTGTCGGGCGGCGCCAACGCCTCCGACGGCTGCATCGTGCTGTCGCTGACGAAGATGGACAGGATCCTCGAGATCAACCCGGTCGACCGCATCGCCGTGGTGGAGCCGGGCGTCATCAACGCCGTCCTGTCCCGCGCGGTCGGCGAGCACGGCCTGTACTACCCGCCGGACCCCTCCAGCTGGGAGATGTGCACCATCGGCGGCAACATCGGGACGGCCTCGGGCGGCCTGTGCTGCGTGAAGTACGGGGTCACCGCCGAGTACGTGCTCGGCCTGGAGGTGGTGCTGGCCGACGGACGGCTGATGTCCACCGGCCGCCGTACGGCCAAGGGCGTCGCCGGCTACGACCTCACCCGTCTCTTCGTCGGCTCCGAGGGCTCGCTGGGCATCGTCGTCCGGGCCATCCTGGCGCTCAGGCCGCAGCCGCCGCAGCAGCTGGTGCTGGCGGCCGAGTTCGCGTCGGCGGCCGCCGCCTGCGACGCGGTGTGCCGGATCATGGCGGGCGGCCATGTGCCGTCCCTGCTGGAGCTCATGGACCGCACGACGGTCAAGGCGGTCAACGACATGGCGCAGATGGGCCTGCCGGAGACCACCGAGGCCCTGCTGCTCGCCGCCTTCGACACCCCCGACCCGGCCGCCGACCTGGCCGCCGTCGGCGAGCTGTGCGAGGCGGCGGGCGCCACCCAGGTCGTCCCCGCCGACGACTTCGCCGAGTCCGAACTGCTGCTCCAGGCGCGGCGGTTGTCGCTCACCGCGCTGGAGGCCGTCAGCGGCACCACGATGATCGACGACGTGTGCGTGCCCCGGTCCCGGCTCGCCGACATGCTCGAGGGCACCGAGCGGATCGCCGAGAAGTACCAGCTGACCATCGGGGTCGTCGCGCACGCGGGCGACGGCAACACGCACCCGACGGTCTGCTTCGACGCGGCCGACCCCGAGGAGTCCCGGCGCGCCCGCGAGTCCTTCGACGAGATCATGGCCCTCGGTCTGGAGCTCGGCGGCACGATCACCGGGGAGCACGGCGTGGGCGTTCTGAAGAAGGAGTGGCTGGCGCGCGAGATCGGCCCGGTGGGGGTGGAGATGCAGCGGCAGATCAAGCGGGTCTTCGATCCGCTGGACATCCTGAACCCGGGCAAGCTGTTCTGATCCGGCCCCGCAGGCGTCACTGGGCGAGCAGCTGATCGAGCGCGTCGTCGATCCCCAGCTGCTCGCCCTCAGTCCCCGGGGGCACCACCCGCAGCGTCCGCTCCAGCCAGGCCGAGACCTGGGCGGCCGGTGCCTCCAGCAGGGCGTCACCGTCGGGTGAACTCAGCGCCATCAGGACGACGCTGCGGCCGTCCGACTTGGCCGGCCACACCCGCACGTCCCCGGTTCCGCACGGCCGGAACACCCCCTCCACCAGCAGGTCGCGGGAGAAGGTCCAGAACACGGGGCTCTCGGAGTTGATGTGGAAGGTGACGTGGACGGCGTACGGGTCGTCGGTGCGGTAGCTCAGCCGGGCCGGGACCGGGACGCTGCGCCCCGGGGACAGGATCAGTCTGAGCTCCAGTTCGCGTTCCACCACGGTGTAGTGCATGGCGTGCGGTTCCTCTCTCGGGCAGGTGTACGGGCCCCGCGGTGGGCCCGTACGAGGAGAGAGGGGGCGGCCGCCGGATCATTACGCGGGTTGCCGGAACTTTTTTCCGGGTCTGTGAAGGCCGTGCACGGGGTTGCCCGGAAAGGGGTGGGTCCGGCGGGACTGGCGGTGGGGGAGCAGCGGGTCTGATAGATGTGGACCCCCCATACACACCCCCGAGCAGATACGGGACGACGGACATGAGTGCCCCAACCCCGGCCCCCGGTGACAACAGGCCCCGCGAGGGGTATTACCCGGATCCGTCCATTCCTGGATATGTCCGGTACTGGAACGGCGCGGCCTGGGTTCCGGGCACCAGCCGTCCGGCGCCGGCGGACGGCGAGTCGCTCGCGCCGCCGCCCGGTGCGCACCCGGCTCCGGTGGAGGAGACGGGACCGCACTTCTTCGACGAGGACCCCGAGCCCGGCCCGTCCCCGGCCGAGGCCCAGCACGGCGCCCGTCCCGAACCGGCCTCCGCCTGGGGCGCCGACGCCGCCCGCCAGTCCGGCTTCGGCGGCGACCAGGACCGCCGGGTGTCGTGGGGCTCCCCGCCGGCCGCCGACCCGCGCGTGCCCGCCACTCCGCCGTCCCAGCAGTCCCCGCCGTCCCAGCCGGACGGCCACGCCGCCCGCACGGACGGCACGGCGACCATCCCGCCGGCCGACCAGGGCGGCGGCGACGTGGACTCCGGCGGCACGTTCGTCTTCCGCCGGCCGACCGGGCCGGCCGCGGGGACGGGCGCCGCGGGAGCCAAGGGCGCGGCCGCTCCCGGCATCCCCGGCCCCGGCGGCCCCGTGGGCGACGAGGGCACCATGACCTTCCGCGCGGTGGCCCCGCGCACGGGAGCGCAGGGCGGGGCGCAGGCCGCGGATGCGCAGAAGCCCGGTTTCGGCGCGGGCAAGGCGGCGGCCGAGCGGGCCGCCACGGCGCAGCCCTCCGCCGCACCGCCCGCGCAGCCCGGGTTCTCCGGCCCCCAGCAGGCCGCCCCGACGGTGCCGCCGCAGTCCGGCGGCGCCCGGCCCGCCGCGACCGGGCAGCCGGCGGTCTCCCAACCTCCCGCCGCGCAGGCGCCCTTGGGGCAGCCCGCGCCGGCTCCCATGACCAGCGGCCCCGGCGGCGGCCAGTCCTCCTGGGCGCAGCAGGTGCACCGGCTCGCCGGCGCCGAGGAGGAGCAGCCGGTCGCCCCGTGGAAGCCGCCGGTTGAGGACGTCTTCACGGCCGCCGCCCGCCGGCAGTCCGCGGCCCGCCCCGCCTCCCTCGGCAGGCGGCTGGCCGCCCGGCTGCTGGACACCGTCGTCCTCCTCGGCGTCACGGCCGTGGCCGCCGTACCGCTGGGCACCAAGGCGCTCGACCACGTCGACGAGAAGATCGACGCGGCCAAGCTCTCCGGCCAGGCCGTGACCGTATGGCTGCTGGACGGCACGACCTCGGTGTACCTGGGCGTCGTGCTCGCCGTACTGCTCCTGTTCGGTGTCCTCTACGAGGCGCTGCCGACCGCCAGATGGGGCCGCACCCTGGGCAAGAAGCTGCTCGGGGTCCAGGTGCGCGACATCGAGGGGCACGAGCCCCCGTCGTTCGGCGCGGCGCTGCGCCGCTGGCTGGTGTACAGCGTGCCGGGTCTGCTCGTGGTGGGTGTCGTGGGCGTGGCCTGGTGCCTGTTCGACCGCCCCTGGCGCCAGTGCTGGCACGACAAGGCGGCGGGTACGTTCGTCGCGGGATGACGGCATACGGCGTACGCGTCAGCTGATTCGGTACTCCGGACGGCCGTTCGCCGGATGCGGGGGGCGGACGTTCGCGGTCCACTCGGGCCATGAGCACCGAACCGCCCCCGGGCTCCGGACAGCCGCCGGACGACGATCCGTTCAGGAAGCAGCCCCCGCCCGGCCAGGGGTCGGGCTCACCGTACGACGCCCCGGGAGGCGGCGGACAGCCTCCCCCGGGCGGGCAGCCTCCCCCGGGCGGGCAGCCTCCCCCGGGCGGGCAGCCGCCGCCCTATCAGCAGCCGCCGCCGGGCCAGCAGCCTCCGCCCTACGGCGGCGGCCCGTACACCGCCGGTGACCCCCACGGCGGTGGCGCCTACCCCAACGACCCGCTCGCCGGCATGCCCCCGCTCGCCGAAAGCGGCAAGCGCACGCTGGCCCGGATCGTCGACATGATCCTGGTCGGCATCGTCGTGTGGCTGCTGACCTGGCCGATGGGCGTGCACGAGTACAGCGTGAACGGCAACAACATCGAGTACGGCAAGTCCTTCGCGCAGTCCGTCGTCGCGGCCGTCCTCTACATCGCCTACGACACGTATCTGATCAGCAAGTCGGGACAGACGCTCGGCAAGAAGTGGCTGAACATGCGGGTCGCCAACCTCAACGACGGCTCCACGCCGTCCGTGCAGACCTCGCTGGCCCGCGCGGCCGTGCTGTGGCTCCCGTTCGCCTTCTGCTGCGCCTGCATCTGGACCGCGATCTGCGGCGGCTGGAGCTTCTTCGACCGGCCCTACAAGATGGGCCTGCACGACAAGGCCGCCAAGACGGTGGTGGTCAGCGTCCGTTGACGCGGGCGCGCGGCGGCTCCGGCCGGGGCGGCGTCAGGAGGCGGCGCGTTCGTGGACCTGCCGGGACGCCGCCGTGCCGACCGCGGCCGGTACGGGCGTCTCCTGCTCGGCCGGCCGCTCCACCGCGACCACCCTGGACCTGGGCAGTGGCACCGTCATGGCGACCAGCAGGCCGAGGGCGAGTGCGGCGACGGCGATGACGGCGATCCCCACGCCCGAACTCGTCTGCGACAGCAGCAGCATGGCGAGCGTCGAGAAGATCACGGTGCACGAACCGTAGACGAGCTGGGCGGGCGTCGGACGAGGCATGGCAATCGTGTCCTCGGAAGTGGGGGTCCACGGGGGTGTCGGCCTGGCTTTCCGCCGTTTTCAAGGCTGTCCGCCAACCGACTCTAATCGCGTGTGTGCCCGAGTGGAACGAACAGTAAGCGTGACCTAACCAACAGTGCCGGTGCACAGGGGGCGCACGGAGTCATGGCGTCCACCACATGGACGGGCGAACGCGCCGGTCGGGGCGTTCGCAAAGCGGACGCCCCTTCCGCATAGTGCACTTGTCCTGTTCAAGTCAAGGTCTGTCTTTTCTTACCGACCTCTAGTCAAATTGCGTCACTTGACTGGCCACCTTGACCAAGAGGAACTCAAGTGACCCATAGACCTTGGACGTTCAGAGCGACCGCAATAGGGGTAGCGCTCGCGGCGGCCACCGCCACCTTCTCGACGTTCGCCATGGCGCAGGCGGCCGAACCGGCCAAGTCCGCCACCGTCGACCGCCACGACCCGGCCGCGGTCGCCGCCCTGCAGGAGCACAACCTCGACGGTCCGCTCTCCAAGACCCAGGAGGCCCAGCGCCAGGAGGCGCTGAGCGAGGTCATATCCGGCCGGACCCAGGTCAAGGACCGCCACGGTTCGCAGGTCGTCCAGCTCAAGAGCCGCAAGGGCGACAGCAAGTACGTCGAGCTGGGCCGGGAGAAGACCGACAAGATCTTCACCATCCTGGCGGAGTTCGGCGACAAGACGGACCCGAAGTACGGCGGCACCGCCGGCCCCCTGCACAACCAGATAGCCGCGCCCGACCGCGCCAAGGACAACTCCACGGCCTGGCAGGCGGACTACAACCAGAAGCACTTCCAGGACCTCTACTTCGGCACCGGCAACAAGACCGAGTCGCTGAAGAAGTACTACGAGAAGCAGTCCTCCGGCCGCTACTCGGTCAACGGCGAGGTCAGCGACTGGGTCAAGGTCCCCTACAACGAGGCCCGTTACGGCAACAACGCCTGCGGCTCCACCACCTGCTCCACCGCCTGGAACCTGGTGCGCGACGGCCTGGACGCCTGGGTCGCCGACCAGAAGGCGGCCGGCAAGTCGGACGCCGCCATCAAGGCGGACCTCGCCCAGTACGACCAGTGGGACCGCTACGACTACGACGGCGACGGCAACTTCAACGAGCCCGACGGCTACATCGACCACTTCCAGATCGTGCACGCCGGCGAGGACGAGTCCGCGGGCGGCGGCGCGCAGGGCACCGACGCGATCTGGGCGCACCGCTGGTACGCCTTCGGCACCGACGCCGGCGCCACCGGTCCCGACAGCAACAAGCTCGGCGGCACCCAGGTCGGTAACACCGGCATCTGGGTCGGCGACTACACGATGCAGCCGGAGAACGGCGGACTGGGCGTCTACGCCCACGAGTACGGCCACGACCTCGGCCTGCCGGACGAGTACGACACCAACGGCGGGGACAACTCCACCGGTTTCTGGACCCTGATGTCCTCCGGCTCCTGGCTCGGCACCGGCAAGCAGGCCATCGGCGACCTGCCGGGCGACATGAACGCCTGGGACAAGCTCCAGCTCGGCTGGCTCAACTACGGCACGGCGAAGGCCGGCAAGAAGGCCAAGCAGACGCTGGGCGTCGCCGAGTACAACACCAAGAACAAGCAGGCCCTGGTGGTCTCGCTGCCCGACAAGGCGGTCACCACCGAGGTCGTCGCGCCGGCGCAGGGCTCGACCCAGTGGTGGAGCGGCAGCGGCAACGACCTGAAGAACACGCTGACCCGTGAGGTCGACCTGACCGGCAAGAAGTCGGCCACCCTCTCGCTCGACGGCTGGTACGACATCGAGGCGGGCTACGACTACCTCTACGCCGAGGTGTCGACGGACGGCGGCGCCAACTGGACCGCCCTGGACGGCACGGTGGACGGCCAGGCCATCCCGCGCGACGGCAGCGACAAGCCCGCGCTCACCGGCACGACCGACGCGTACAAGAAGCTCTCGTACCCGCTCGACGCCTACGCGGGCCAGAAGGTCCAGCTGCGTTTCCGCTACCAGACCGACGGCGGTGTGGCGCAGAAGGGCTTCGCGGCCGACGAGATCACGGTGACCGCGGACGGCGCGGCGGTCTTCTCCGACAACGCCGAGGCGGCGGACGCGGGTTGGACCGCGAACGGCTTCTCGCGCATCGGCGCGTCCTTCACCAAGGACTACAAGCAGTACTACATCGCCGAGAACCGCCAGTACGTGTCGTACGACAAGACGCTGAAGACCGGCCCGTACAACTTCGGCTTCTCGACGACCCGTCCGGACTGGGTGGAGCACTACCCGTACCAGAACGGCCTGTTGATCTGGAAGTGGGACACCTCCCAGCAGGACAACAACACCACCCAGCACCCGGGCACCGGCCTGATCCTTCCGGTCGACTCGCACGCGAAGCCGCTGAAGTGGTCCAACGGCACGGTGATGCGCAACCGCATCCAGGCCTACGACTCGCCGTTCAGCCGGTACCCGACCGACGGCATCACGCTGCACAGCGCGGATGTGGCGACCAAGATCAAGGGCTCGGCCGGCGTGCCGGTCTTCGACGACCACGCCAGCACCTACTACGACGCGTCGAACCCGACGGGTGGCGTCAAGATCACTGACACCAACACCAAGATCAAGATCGTCCGCGAGGCCAAGGACGGCTCGACGATCAAGGTCGAGGTCGGCCCCGCGGCGAAGTAGTCGGTATTACCGCAGGTCAGAAGCGTATCGGCGGCAACCCCCTGGCGGGTTGCCGCCGATCGTGTTTAGGTGCGTCCTGTGCTTCGCTTATTGACACCGACTCGCACGGGGGTGTGACCTGCATGGCCGCAGGAGGTTTCTGCAAGCTGCCGACCGGCAGCGTGGTGGTGGCTCTGAACCTGCCCAGACCCGCCACCGACGGCACGGACTGCGTCCGTGTCCTCGTCCACGCCCGCAACCGGGCGCGCGCCCTGACCAGGCTGCGCAACCTCGGCATGCGGGCGGTCTATCTGCGCGGCAACGCCGCCCCGCCCACCCCGGACGAGATCACCGCGGTCCTGCACCATCCCGACGGCCTGATATGGCGAACCGCCCCTGACAACGGTGTCGTGCCCGGACCCGAGCTGCCCCAGGAGCTGTGGCACCCCATCAGGGCCCTCCTGCGGCGCCCCACGGCCCCCGCCCCGTCGGCCGGCCCCTACGGGGCCCCGGCCCGGCCCTAGGCGACGACGGGCTTCCCGGAGAGCTCCACGCCCGCCTCGCGCATCTCCTCGAGCGCCCGCTCGGTGGTCTCCGCGGCCACCCCGGCGGTCAGCTCGAGCAGGACCTGCGTACGGAAGCCCTCCCGCACCCCGTCCAGCGCGGTGGCGCGCACGCAGTGGTCGGTGGCGATCCCGACGACGTCCACCTCGGTGACGTCGCGGGCGCGCAGCCAGTCGGCGAGCTTGACGCCGTTCTCGTCGGCCCCCTCGAAGCCGCTGTAGGCCGCCGCGTACGCCCCCTTGTCGAAGACGGCGTCGATGGCGCCGGAGACGACGGCGGGCGCGAAGTTCGGGTGGAAGCCGACCCCCTCGGTGCCCGCGACGCAGTGCGCGGGCCAGGAGTGGACGAAGTCGGGGTTGTCGGCGAAATGGCCGCCGGGGGCGATGTGGTGGTCGCGGGTGGCCACCACGTGCTGGTAGCCGGAGCCGGCCGCCTGCCCGATCAGCTCGGTCACGGCGGCGGCCACGTCGGCACCCCCGGCCACGGCGAGGCTGCCCCCCTCGCAGAAGTCGTTCTGTACGTCGACGACGATCAAGGCGCGGCGCATGCGGGTGTCCTTCGACTGTGTGTGAGGTTCGAGCCTAGAGACTTCACGGGCGGTGCGGGAGAGGGCGCGGGGGGTGCACGCCCGGCCACCCCCCTTCGGTCACTGGCTGTCAGCTACCCGAGCCGCGGGTCACGTACTCCGTCGGAATCACCGCGTCCCCGCGCGAGAGCTGGGTGGCGGAGAGCGGCAGACCGGCCAGCGCGGTCACGTGCCGGTCGCGTACGACGTCCAGCGGCTCGCGGAAGACCACGTCACCGCCCTTGATCAGCTCGACCAGCAGCTGCCGGTCGGCGAGCTCGGCCGGCACGCTCCCCGTGCCCACGACCTCGGCCTCCGCGACCCCGTCCGCGTCCAGCCGCCGCGCCGCCCACTTGCGGCCGCCGACGGAGGTCTTGCCGCCGCTGGACTTCTTGGCCACCGGCACCAGCGGCGCCTTCGGGTCGTCGGACTCGGCGCGGGCGACCAGCTTGTAGACCATCGAGGCCGTCGGGTGCCCGGACCCGGTCACCAGCTGGGTGCCGACGCCGTACGCGTCCACCGGCGCCGCCGCCAGCGAGGCGATGGCGTACTCGTCCAGGTCCGAGGTCACGATGATCTTCGTGTCGCGGGCGCCCAGCTCGTCCAGCTGCTGGCGCACCCGGTGCGCGACCAGCAGCAGGTCGCCGGAGTCGATGCGTACGGCGCCCAGCTCGGGCCCGGCGATCTCGACGGCCAGGCGGACGGCCTCGGCGACGTCGTAGGTGTCCACGAGCAGGGTGGTGCCCCGCCCGAGCGAGTCGACCTGGGCCCGGAAGGCGTCCCGCTCGTGGTCGTGGAGCAGGGTGAAGGCGTGCGCGGAGGTGCCCACGGTCGGGATGTTGTAGCGGAAGCCGGCCGCCAGGTCGGAGGTGGAGGCGAACCCGCCGACGTACGCGGCGCGCGAGGCGGCCACGGCGGCCAGCTCGTGGGTGCGGCGGGCGCCCATCTCGATCAGCGGGCGGGTGCCCGCGGCCGAGGACATCCGGGAGGCGGCCGCGGCGATCGCGGAGTCGTGGTTGAGGATCGACAGGATCACGGTCTCCAGCAGCACGCACTCGGCGAACGAGCCCTCGACGCGCATGATCGGCGACCCCGGGAAGTAGACCTCGCCCTCGGGATAGCCCCACACGTCGCCGCCGAACCGGTAGCCGGCCAGCCACTCGAGCGTCGCCTCGTCGACGATGTTCCGCTCCTCGAGGAAGCCGAGGACGCCCGCGTCGAAGCGGAAGTTCTCGACGGCGTCCAGGACGCGTCCGGTGCCCGCGACGACGCCGTAGCGCCGTCCGTCGGGCAGCCGCCGGGTGAAGACCTCGAAGACGCTGCGCCGCTCGGCGGTGCCGGCCTTGAGGGCGGCCTGCAGCATCGTGAGCTCGTACTGGTCCGTGAAGAGCGCCGTCGAGGGAACGTCCACCGGCAGCCCAAGGTCCGCTGTGTTCATGGCAACAGATGCTACCCCACTTCGCGTCAGTGTGACGATTTGTGGGGGCCATGGCAGCATGGGCACTGTGACGTCACCCGCTCCCCTTGAGATCGAACGGACCGAATCGGCGGAGGAGGTCTCCGCCGTACCCGAGCCGGACGTCCCCTGGGTCACGATCGTCCACAACGACCCGGTCAACCTCATGAGCTACGTGACGTACGTCTTCCAGACGTACTTCGGCTACTCGAAGGACAAGGCCACCAAGCTCATGCTCGACGTCCACCACAAGGGCCGGGCGGTCGTCTCCAGCGGCTCTCGCGAGGAGATGGAACGCGACGTGCAGGCCATGCACGGCTACGGTCTGTGGGCCACCCTCCAGCAGGACCGGAAGTAGCGAACCGACTTCATGCCAGGACACTTCGAACCGCTCCCCGGCGGCGGCGCGGCCGTCGCCCTCGACGACGTCGAGATCTCCATCATCCGGTCGCTGGCCGTGCAGCTCCTGGAGCTGGTCGGACCCGGCCCCGGTGAGGACGCGCCCGACGACCCGCTGGCCGAGCTCTTCGCCGAGGGCCCCAGCGAGCCCCCCGCGGACCCGGTGCTGCGGCGCCTCTTCCCGGACGCCTACACCGATCCGGACGGCCCGCCCGCCCGGCCGCAGGACGCGGAGGAGCAGCGGGCGTACTCCGCCGAGTTCCGCCGCTACACCGAGAACGACCTGCGTGCCGGCAAGCGCGAGAACGCGCTCGCGGTCGTCCGCTCCCTGGACGCGCTGACACCGGCGGCCGACGGCGGGGCGGTCCTCACGCTGTCGGGCGAGGAGTCCCGGCAGTGGCTGAGCTCCCTCAACGACCTGCGCCTGGCGATCGGCTCCCGGCTGGAGATCACCGACGAGGACGACACCGACCTCCTCTACCGGCTCCCCGACGAGGACCCGCGCAAGCCGATGGTGATGGCGTACCTGTGGCTCGGCGGCCTCCAGGAGACGCTCGTCTCGACGCTGATGTCCTGATTCGCGGCGATCCGGCGTTCGCTCAGAGGACGCTCAAATCCGGATAACGATCACGTCACCGCGGCGGCCTCCTATGCTCCGCCAGGCGACCTTTGTCCGCTTCTTCCTGTGTGCTGCGCCACATGTCACAGCGATGATCACTGTTGCGGCCGTGATAAATCTTCACGACCGCCCGGCGAACACCACCCATGTTCAGCCGGGTGCGCCACCGAGCCGGCGGATCGCCGGCCAGGCACGGACGGGTCCGCGAAACCCGCCCAGCTCCATCAATCCGGGGGGATCGAGACCCGATCCGAGGCCGACGAGAGGCCCGGGTCGGCATGGAGAAAGGCGCACCACACATGACCTCCGCTCAGGTCGAGCACGAGGAGGCCCCGCAGCGGGCCGAAGAGGGGTACGAGCGTGGACTCGGCAGCCGCCAGGTCCAGATGATCGCCATCGGCGGCGCCGTCGGCGTCGGCCTCTTCCTGGGAGCCGGGGCGAACATCGCCAAGGCCGGTCCCAGCCTCATCTTCATGTACGCCCTCGCGGGCGTGATCATCTTCTTCATCATGCGGGCACTCGGCGAGCTGCTCCTGTACCGCCCGGTCTCGGGCTCCTTCGCGGAGTACTCCCGCGAGTTCCTCGGCCCGTTCTTCGGCTACTTCACCGCCTGGACGTACTGGCTGATGTGGGTGGTGACCGGCATGGCCGAGCTGACGGCCGCCGCGATCTACGTCAACTACTGGTTCCCGTCCGTCCCCCAGTGGACCACCGCCCTGGTCTTCCTGGTGGTGCTGTTCGGGGTCAACCTGATCTCCGTGAAGCTCTTCGGCGAGCTGGAGTTCTGGTTCTCGATGGTCAAGGTCACCGCGCTGATCGGCATGATCGTCATCGGTCTCGGCGTGCTCACCTTCGGCTTCAGCGCCGCCGGCGACACCGCCTCCGTGGCCAACCTCTGGCAGTTCGACGGCTTCTTCCCCAAGGGCATCGGCTCGTCCCTGATGACGCTCCAGGGCGTCATGTTCGCCTACCTCGCCGTCGAGCTGGTCGGCGTCACGGCCGGCGAGTCCGAGAACCCGGAGAAGACCCTCCCCAAGGCGATCAACACCCTGCCCTGGCGCATCGCGCTGTTCTACGTGGGCGCCCTCACCGTCATCCTGTGCGTCGTGAAGTGGACCGAGTTCGCGGAGGGCGTCAGCCCCTTCGTGAAGGCGTTCGCGGTGATCGGCATCCCGGCCGGCGCGGGCATCGTCAACTTCGTCGTGCTGACCGCGGCCCTGTCCTCCTGCAACTCCGGCATGTACTCCACGGGCCGCATGCTGCGGAACCTGGCCGACAACGGCGAGGCTCCGAAGGTCTTCAGCAGGCTGTCCGCCTCCAAGACCCCGGCGCTCGGCATCACCGTCTCGGTGCTCTTCATGGGCATCGGCGTGGTCCTGAACTACGTGGTCCCGGAGAAGGCCTTCGGCTACGTCACCTCGGTGGCCACCGCGGCCGGCATCTGGACCTGGCTGATGATCCTGGTCAGCCATGTCCTCTACCGCCGCGCGGTCGACGCGGGCCGGCTGCCCGCCTCGTCCTTCCCGGCCCCGGGCGGCGCGGTGTGCTCGTACATCGCCATCGCGTTCCTGCTCTTCGTCACCGGCCTGATCGCCTACGACGCCGACTCCCGGATCTGCCTCTACGTGATGGCAGGCTGGGCGGTCGCCCTCGGCATCGGCTGGGCGGTCCTCAAGGCCCGCAGCCCCGAAGTGACGGAACGGCGCGAGCCGACGCTGGAGAAGGTGGGCTGACGCCCGCCCCGCGTCCTCACCGCGGGACGCCGGCCGCGGCGGACACTCGTGGCCTCCGCCGCGGCACCGCTCACGGCGTCCGGCATTCGGGCCGTCCCGTACCACGCCTCGGTACGGGACGGCCCTTCTGCATATCCTGGCGAACATGCTGACCATCACCCAGGCCCTCGTGGACCAGATCGTCGCGCACGCGCGCAAGGACCACCCCGACGAGGCGTGCGGCGTCGTCGCGGGCCCGGCGGGCTCCGACCGCCCCGAGCGCTTCATCCCGATGCTGAACGCGGCCATGTCGCCCACGTTCTACGAGTTCGACTCCGGCGACCTGCTCAAGCTCTACCGCGAGATGGACGACCGCGACGAGGAGCCGGTGATCGTCTACCACTCGCACACCGCGACCGAGGCCTACCCCTCCCGCACGGACATCTCCTACGCCAACGAGCCGGGCGCCCACTACGTGCTGGTCTCCACCGCCGACACCGACGGCCTCGGCGACTTCCAGTTCCGCTCGTTCCGGATCGTGGAGGGCGAGGTCACGGAGGAGGAGGTCACGGTGGTCGAGGCGTACTGATCTCGAACACTGGATGAAAACCGTCCGCCATGTGAGATCACACTCCGGGCGGCCGACCGGGAATCGATACGATGACCCCATGGTTCTGAACGACGTGAGCGAGAAGACGCCGGGCATGCTGCTCGTGGCGCGGCTGCACGTCGACCTGTGCAGGCTCGCCAGCGCCATCTGTTGACGCTGCCCCTGCCGCCGTACGGCCGTGAGCCGCGGCACCGACGTACCACCCCGAACGCCGCGCCGCCGCGCGCCCACAGACCCGACGTAATCATCGACAGGAGCCCTCAGCCATGGCCATCGAGGTCCGCATCCCGACCATCCTCCGCACGTACACCGACGGGCAGAAGGCCGTGGAGGGCAACGGGGACACCCTCGCCGCGCTCTTCACCGACCTCGAGTCCCGGCACGCGGGCATCCAGGCCCGCATCGTGGACAACGGCGAGCTGCGCCGCTTCGTCAACGTCTACCTGAACGACGAGGACGTCCGCTTCCTCGACGGCATCAACACCAAGGTCGCCGACGGCGACAACGTCACGATCCTGCCGGCCGTGGCCGGCGGCATGGCCTGATCCGGATGCGTTACGACTCCCCGCTGGCCGCGGTGGGCAACACCCCTCTGGTGCGCCTGCCGCGGCTGTCGCCGTCCGCCGACGTGCGGATCTGGGCCAAGCTCGAGGACCGCAACCCCACCGGCTCGGTCAAGGACCGCCCCGCGCTGCACATGATCGAGCAGGCGGAGAAGGACGGCCGGCTCACCCCCGGCTGC
Organism: Streptomyces sp. NPDC057616; assembly: GCF_042800575.1. NCBI lineage: Bacteria > Bacillati > Actinomycetota > Actinomycetes > Kitasatosporales > Streptomycetaceae > Streptomyces > Streptomyces sp. NPDC057616. Next base: position 241,693 of record NZ_JBHVGU010000002.1, on the reverse strand, counting down.
ACGATCCTGGAGCCGACCTCCGGCAACACCGGCATCTCGCTCGCCATGGCCGCGAAGCTCAAGGGCTACCGCATGGTGTGCGTGATGCCCGAGAACACCTCGCAGGAGCGCCGCGACCTGCTCGCCATGTGGGGCGCGGAGATCATCTCCAGCCCGGCCGCGGGCGGCTCCAACACCGCCGTACGGGTCGCCAAGGAGCTCTCCGCCGAGCACCCGGACTGGGTGATGCTCTACCAGTACGGCAACCTCGACAACGCCGGCGCGCACTACGCGAGCACCGGCCCGGAGATCCTTTCCGACCTCCCCTCCGTCACCCACTTCGTCGCGGGCCTCGGCACCACCGGCACTCTCATGGGCGTCGGCCGCTACCTGCGCGAGCACAAGCCGGACGTCAGGATCGTCGCCGCCGAACCGCGCTACGACGACCTGGTCTACGGCCTGCGCAACCTCGACGAGGGCTTCGTCCCCGAGCTCTACGACGCCTCCGTCCTCACCACTCGCTTCTCGGTCGGCTCCGCGGACGCGGTCACCCGCACCCGTGAACTGCTCCAGCAGGAGGGCATCTTCGCGGGCGTCTCCACCGGCGCGGCCCTGCACGCGGCGATCGGCGTCGGCAACAAGGCGCTGAAGGCGGGCGAGAGCGCGGACATCGTGTTCGTCGTGGCCGACGGCGGCTGGAAGTACCTGTCGACCGGCGTCTACACGGCGGCGACCACGGAGGAAGCGATCGAGACGCTGCACGGCCAGCTCTGGGCGTAAGGCTTCGCCGGGCTTCCTAGGTAGCCAGGTGACGGACCTGGTCCCACAGGACCGGGTCCACCACACCCACCCGCCGGCGGAACTCCCACACCGCCACCTCGCGGAGCTCGTCGGTCTCCAGGAAGCTGGCGCGCCCCTGCGCGTCGCCCACCGCACCCGGGGGCAGCGGGATCACCCCGGCCCGTTCGTCGTGGTATCTGCTGGTGATCTTCGCGACGGTCGCCCGCTCCCCGTGCACCACCAGCACCAGACAGGGCCGGTCCTTGGCGCCCGGCCCGTCCTCGTAGGGCACGTTCGCCCACCAGATCTCCGCGGGCCGCGGCCGTGACCGCGGCCGGCCGCCCGGCCGGCCCGGCGGCCGCGTCCGGCGTCCCGCGGGCCGCCGCCCCCGCCCCCAGCCGTCGACGAGCGTGGCGACCAGCGCGAGCAGCACCACGGCCGCGAGCGCGAGCCACCATGACGTGTCCATACGGACGACGGTACCGGCGCGCGATGGGCGACGCGCGCCCTCTGTCGAACCCGTGCTCGCTCCCCGGCGTCCCACCGGCCCCTGTTCCAGCCGAACCGGTGACACCACAGGTGAGTTCGCCCACAACAGCCCTTGCCGGAGGAGCGACCGGGCGTTTTGCGCCTTACGCTCGACGAACCGCACGACCCCCGTCTCCCGCCAGAAAAGTTCCCGCCCGCGGAGGTTTCTGCTCCATGAAGCTCACCGTCGTCGGTTGCTCGGGGTCGTTCCCGTCCGCGGAATCGGCCTGCTCGAGCTACCTCGTAGAGGCCGACGGCTTCCGGCTGCTCCTCGACATGGGCAACGGTGCCCTTGGCGAGCTGCAGCGCCACTGCGGTCTTTACGACCTCGACGCGATCTTCCTCAGCCATCTGCACGCCGACCACTGCATCGACATGTGCGCCTACTTCGTGGCGCGCTACTACCGCCACGACGGCGGCCGCTGCGACCCGATCCCCGTCTACGGCCCCGAAGGCACCGAGCACCGCCTGACCACGGCGTACGCCGACACCCCCACCGCCTCCTCCATGAGCGAGGTCTTCGACTTCCACACGGTCAAGCCGTCCACCTTCGAGATCGGCCCGTTCACGGTGCACACGGAGCGCGTGGCCCATCCGGTGGAGGCGTACGGCATCCGGGTCGAACACGGCGGGTCGGTGCTGACGTACTCCGGCGACACGGGGATCAGCCCCGCGCTGGACGAACTCGCCCGCGACAGCGACCTGTTCCTGTGCGAGGCGGCCTTCACGCACGGCAAGGAGAACATCCCGGACCTGCACCTCAACGGCCGCGAGGCGGGTGAGACGGCGGCCCGCGCCGGCGCGCGCCGTCTGGTCCTCACCCACATCCCGCCGTGGACGGACCCCCAGGCCAACCTCCGCGACGCCCGCGAGGTCTTCACCGGGCCGGTGGAGCTGGCGGCACCGAGGCGCACGTACGAGATCTGACACCGGGCATGACGAAGGCCCCGGCACCTTTCGGGTGCCGGGGCCTTCGCACGGGTGCAGGTCGGGGCTACTTGGCCTCCGCCTTCTGCAGTTCGGCGAGTTCCTCGTCGGACTCACGGCCCGGAGTGGGCAGGTTGAACTTGATGATGGCGAAGCGGAAGACCACGTAGTAGACGGCCGCGAAGCACAGGCCGACCAGGACCAGGCCCCACGGGTTGCTGGCGATGCCGAGGTTCAGCCCGAAGTCGACGGCACCCGCGGAGAAGCCGAAGCCGTCCCGCATGCCCAGCGACCAGGTCAGCGCCATCGAGACTCCGGTGAGGACCGCGTGGATCGCGTAGAGGACCGGCGCGATGAACATGAAGGTGAACTCGATGGGCTCGGTGACGCCGGTGACGAAGGACGTCAGGGCCAGCGAGAACATCATGCCGCCGATCACCTTGCGGCGCTCCGGGCGGGCGCAGTGGGTGATGGCCAGGCACGCGGCCGGCAGGGCGAACATCATGATCGGGAAGAACCCGGTCATGAACTGACCCGCGTGCGGGTCGCCGGCCAGGAAGCGCGCGATGTCGCCGCTCTTGCCGTGGTAGTCGCCCGCCTGGAACCACGGGAAGGAGTTGAGCAGGTGGTGCATGCCGATCGGGATCAGCGCACGGTTGGCGACACCGAAGATGCCCGCGCCGACGGCGCCCGATCCGACCAGCCACTCACCGAAGTTGTGCAGACCCGTGCCGAGGACCGGCCAGATGTAGCCGAAGACGATGCCGAGCACGAGACCCGCGAACGCCGACAGGATCGGGACGAGACGGCGGCCGCCGAAGAAACCCGCCCAGTCGGGCAGTTTGGTGCGGTAGAAGCGCTGGTACAGCAGGGCCACGACTATGCCCATCACCACACCGCCGAGGACCTTGGCGTCCACGGGTGCGTTCACCATGACGACCTTGCCGTCGACGGCGGTCGCCACCTTGGGCAGGTTCTTGTCCGTGAACGTGGCGAGGACGTTCTTGAAGACCAGATAGCCGACGACCGCCGCGAGGGCCGTGGAGCCGTCCGACTTCTTCGCGAAGCCGATCGCGATACCCACGGCGAACAGCAGCGCCATGTTGTCGAGGATCGCGTTGCCACCGGCCGCCATGAAGGACGCGATCTTCGTCAGGAACGTCGGGAAGGAGGGACGGCCCAGCATGTCGGTGTTGCCGAGGCGCACCAGGAGAGCCGCGGCGGGCAGCACGGCCACCGGCAGCATCAGACTGCGGCCGATGCGCTGCAACACAGCCATCGCACCGGCGCCCTTCTTCTTCTCGGCCGCAGGTGCGGCGCTCGCCGTGGTCACAACTTCCTCCAGGGGGCATGCAAGGCGCCGCCCAGGGATCCATGGGAAGGGGGACGGCAGCGTCTCTGGTCTACACCACTCAGTGGTGTAGACCTGTTGTAGCACGATGAAGGCGGTGTAAGGAACCTCCGAATCCGCAACCGCGGCGCTACGCCTCGTGCTCGTCCGGAGGAGGAAAGTGCGCGCGTCCACGCGGACGGGTTCGGTGTCTCTCGGGTTCCAGATCATTGTGCGAAAGCAATGTGATCTTATCCTCCGGTCCGTCCCGCGGTCGCACCTTGAAAGCGATCATGCCCGATGGTTGTCTAGACCTGTCGCCGGGTGGAACGGCGTCAACCGACCAGAACGGGAGCTGAGTTATGAGTCTCGCGAACCTTAGCGAAATGGGCGTTTCCCTCCTGGAGGACGAGGAGGCGGCGCAGGTCGTCGGCGGCGCGATGTCGAAGACCCAGTGCAAGGTGCTCTACAACGAGATCACCGCGGGTGCGTTCGACATGTACGGCAGTGCGGACACCTCGCAGTACATCGCCCTCTACCGCAGCATGTGCAAGGGCAAAGGTCCCAAGCTCTGATCACTGACGGACCGGTCACCGGGCCCCGTTCCCCAGGAGCGGGGCCCGGCCCGTGCGGGCCTCGGGGGAGGGAACCCAAGCCATGAAGTGGCAGCGCCACCATGTGCACCAGGAGGGGGAGACGGACTGCGGCCCGGCGAGTGTCCGCATCCTCCTCAAGCGACACGGAGTACTGGTCGACACCGCCGTGCTGCGCGAGTCGGTCGGGCTCGGCGAGGACGGCGCCTCACTGCTGCGGCTGAGGGACGTCCTCGCCGGGTACGGCGTCGAATCCCTGCTGGTGAGTGCCGACCCGGAGGAACTGGGCGCCGTGCTCGGCGCCGCCGGACCGTCTGTCGCCGTCCTGGACGAGGAAGGGCTGACCCACTTCGTCGTCGTCCATGAGATACGCGCCGACGGCACCCTGGTCATCAGTGACCCCGCCCGCTACCGGCCCGAAGTCCGCTCCATGGAGGACTTCCTGGCTTCCTTCGGCGGACAGCTGCTGGTGACGGAGGTTCCGACGGGCCGCGGCATCGGGCTGCGGCCGCTGCTCGGAGACCTGCGCTCCCGGAGCGTGGTGTGGCGTCTCGCGGTGGAACACCGCCGGCGGCTGCTGGCCACAGGCCTGCTGACGGCCGCGACCGCGGCACTCCTCGTCGCCGCCTCGACCTTCTTCCTCCAGCTGGCGGTCGACACCTACCTGCCCCGCTCGGACGTCCACGGCCTCACCCTGGCCGCCCTCGGTGCCGTCCTGGTCGTCGTGTGCGGTGCCCTCCTGCAGTACGTACGGGGCCGCGTCGTCGTCACCCTCGGGCGACGGCTGCAGCGCCGGCTGACCCGTGCGTACACGCGTAAGCTCATGCGCCTGCCGCTGTCCTTCTACGCCACCCGGCGCACCGGAGACCTGGTCAGCCGGTTCGGGGACGTCCAGGCGATCCAGGCTCTGCTCGCCACGCTGACGGTCGGAGCGGCCATCGACCTGAGCACGGTGCTGCTCTCCGGCGTCTACCTCGGCTGGGTGGCGCCCGCGCTCTTCCTGGCGCTGCTGCTGTCGGCCGCCATCGACGCGTCCATCTCGTATGCGGTGTATCCCGCGGTGCGCGAGCAGGCCGAGGAGGCGCTGCAGCGCGACTCCTCCCTCAGGGCCGAGGCGTACAACCTGCTGCGCGGCCATCTCGACCTCGCCGCGCACGGCCGGCGGGCGTACGCAGTCGAACGGCTGGACCGGGCCGTGGAACGACTGGTCGACGCCGAGACCAGGCTGGGCCGGCTCGACAACATCAGCGGTGCCGCCAAGGCCGCGAACCAGGGCGCTTTCGTCATCGTCGCCGCCTGGCTCGGCACGCTCCAGGTGAACGCCGGGTCCCTGGCCTTGGGGCAGCTCATGGCCTTCCTCACGCTCTCCGGCTACTTCCTCACCTCCGCCGAGAACCTCGCCGTGCTCCAGGTCAGGGTCCAGCGCGCCGCCGCCGCGCTCGGCCGCTACCGCGACGTCATGTCGCAGCGCGAGGATCCACGGGCCGACGCGGCAAACAGAAGTGAGGTCGCCGGCGGCCCCGAATCAGGCCTCGCCAGCGGTGCGTTGCGCGTCTTCTCGCTCGGCTTCCGGCACCCCGGCGCCTCGCACCACGTCTTCCAGAACCTCACCTTCACCCTGCCGGAACGGGGCCGCGCCCTGGTGCGTGGAGCCAACGGAGCCGGCAAGAGCACGCTGCTGAAGGTGCTGGCGGGCCTGTACCCCGAACACGAGGGCAGTGTCGCCGTCGGCGAACGCGAGATCCGGGAGATGGCGGAGGCCGAGCGCGCGCGGCACGTCGTGTACGTGCCCGAGGAGCCCCTCCTCGTGGCCGCCAGCGTCCGCGAGAATCTCACGCTCGGTGTGCCGCGCGCCCAGGCCGACATCGACCACGCCTGCCGGATCGCGTGCTTCGACGAGGTCGTGAACGGCCTCTCCCGCGGTTACGACACCTACCTCAAGGAGGACGGCGGACGGCTCTCGCGGGGCCAGGTGCAGCGGCTCGCGGTGGCCCGGGCCGTACTGCTCGCCCCCGCCGTCCTGCTCTTCGACGAGACCTTCAGCGGAATCGACGAGGACACCTTCCGCCGCGTCTGGAAGAACCTGCGCGAGACGCCCGGCGCGAAGGTGCTCGTCTCCCACCGCGAGGTACCGGAGGCCGACTTCGACACCACCCTCACCATCGGGTCCTGAGACAGGAGAACCATGCCCACCGCCGACCACCCGGTCATCACCGCGGTCGTCCTCACCTGGAACGAGGCGGAGAACATCGCCGCCGCCGTCACGTCCCTGGCCGGTGCCGTGGACCGGATCCTGCTGATCGACGCCTGCTCCACCGACGCCACCGTGCACGTGGCCGCCGCGGCCGCCGAATCCGTCGCCCTGCCCCTGCGGACCGTACGCAGGCCGTGGACCGACGACTTCTCGGCCCAGCGCAATCAGGCCTTCTCGGAGGTGACGGACGGCTGGCTGCTCTTCGTCGACGCCGACGAACGCCTCCGCGAGGGTCATGCCGCGCTGCTCCGCCAGGCGGTGCGCGGAGCGCATGACGACCCGGCCCACCGTGACAAGGTGCTGTCGCCCCGCGTCGTCGACGTGGCGGGCGGCGGTGTCTACGACCGCACCAGAAGAGTGCTGCGCGCCGACACCCGTCTCCGCTTCCGCGGCCGGATCCACGAGCAGCCCTTCCACCCCGACGGCAGCGCCCCCACGGCGACGGAACTGGACGTGGAGCTGATCCACCACGGCTACCTGCCCGATGTCATCGCCGCCCGGTCCAAGCGCACCAGGGACGGAGCGCTCATCGCCCGCTGCCGCCGCGAAGAACCGGCCAACCCGGTCTGGGCCTTCTACGCCGGCCGCGAGATCCTCGCCGGACAGGTCACCGACCCCGAGGCGATCGCCCGGGCCTACGAAGACCTCCGCGAGGCGCTGGACCGGTACACCGAAGCCTCGCTGACGGACTACGAGCGTCAGCGCGAGGACGAGGCCTACGCGCTGCTCGCCGAACTTGCCCTGCGCAGCGGCGCGCGCTCACGGATCGACGCATGCCTGGCACTGCTCCGCCGGTCGGGCCGGACCGGCGAGGCCGCCTACTACGGAGCGCTCGTCGACAGCGGCGTGCTGCTGGCCCGGCTGTCCGCACTGATCGACGGACTGGACCAGGCGGCGGAGGCGGCGGGGCCGGTACGTACACGCCTTGCGGGCCGTCACGCCGAGCTGCGCGCCTTGATCGCGCTCGCCTGCGGACGTTACGACGAGGTGCCCGAGGCCTACCGCCACGCCGTGCGCTGCGGTGCGGGCGGCGAGGTGCGTCAGGCCCTCGCCGACCTGCGCGGCGTCCTGGCGGACGTGTCCGGCGCCGGACTCACTTGACGTTGTCGCGCTCCATCTCCTCCGCCAGCTCGTCCGGCTCCCGCCCCGGCGTCTTCAGGTCGAACCTCGTGATCGCGAAGCGGAAGATCACGTAGTAGACGGCCGCGAAACACAATCCGATCGGAATGATCGCCCACGGTTTCGTCGCCAGGTTCCAGTTGATGATGTAGTCGATCAGGCCCGCCGAGAAGCTGAAGCCGTCGTGGACGCCGAGGCCCCAGGTCACCGCCATCGACACGCCCGTGAGCACCGCGTGGATCGCGTACAGCAGCGGGGCGATGAACAGGAACGAGTACTCGATCGGTTCCGTGATGCCGGTGACGAAGGAGGTCAGGGCCACCGACAGCATCAGGCCGCCGATCTCCTTGCGGCGGTGCGGCTTGGCGCAGTGCGTCATGGCGAGCGCCGCCGCCGGCAGCGCGAACATCATGATCGGGAAGAAGCCCGAGGTGAACAGGCCGGCGTTCGGATCGCCGGCCAGGAACATGTTGATGTCGCCGTGCACCACCGTGCCGTCCGGCTTGGTGTAGCTGCCGAACTGGAACCAGATGGGCACGTTCAGGAACTGGTGCAGCCCCACGACCAGCAGCGCCCGGTTGGCGACCCCGAACACGCCCGCGCCCCACGCGCCCAGGTCGTGCATCCAGTCGCTGAAGCTCTCCAGCGCGTCACCGATCGGCGGCCAGACCCACAGGCTCAGCGCCGCGACGCCGATCGCCACGAACGACATGATGATCGGCACCAGCCGCCGCCCGTTGAAGAAGCCGAGCCAGTCCACCAGCTTCGTACGGTGATAACGGGCCCAGAAGTACGCGGACAGCAGGCCGATGACGATGCCGCCGAAGACGCCCGGGTTCTGGTACGTGAAGGTGCTGAACGTCCCGTCGGGGCCCTGGCAGCCCACCCCGGCCAGCGTCTTGCCCCCGCCCGGGCAGTCCTTCGGGAACTGGCGCAGCACGTTGTAGTAGACGAGGAAGCCCGCGACCGCCGCCAGCGCGGTCGAGCCGTCCGCCTTCTTCGCCATGCCGATGGCCACGCCCACGCAGAACAGCAGCGGCAGCCCGAGCTGGCCGTCGAGCAGCGCGCCGCCCGCCCCCGCCATCACCTTGGAGACATTGGTCCAGCCCAGGCCCTCGTCGCCGAACACGTCGGGCTGGCCGAGCCGGTTGAGGATGCCCGCCGCCGGCAGCACCGCGATCGGGAGCTGGAGGCTGCGGCCCATCTTCTGCAGGCCCTGGAACGCCGACTGCCACCGGCGACGGGCGGGGGAGATCTCGGTCTCGGCACTCATGAGTTGGCGACCGCCTGCGAGGTGGTGTAGACCAGTTACGGACGATGGGGATGCTGTGACGCCATCTTTGGGTACGCACGGCGCCGTCGCTCGTGAAGTTGGGCCAACTGTGCGTGAGGAGACGTCATGGCCAGCAAGGCTGAGAAGATCGTTGCCGGACTCGGCGGCATCGAGAACATCGAAGAGGTGGAGGGCTGCATCACGCGGCTGCGGACCGAGGTCCTGGACGCCTCCAAGGTGGACGAGGCCGCTCTGAAGGCCGCGGGCGCGCACGGTGTCGTCAAGATGGGCACCGCGATCCAGGTCGTCATCGGCACCGACGCCGACCCCATCGCCGCGGAGATCGAAGACATGATGTGAGCCTCCGGTCCGCCCGGACCGGCGCACGGACGAGGGCCCCTCCCGGCGGGAGGGGCCCTCGTCCGTTCTGCGACTAGGCTCGTCGCCATGTCTCGAATCGACGGTCGCACCCCCGAACAACTCCGCCCGGTCAGCATCGAGCGCGGCTGGAGCAAGCACGCCGAGGGCTCGGTCCTCGTCTCCTTCGGCGACACCAAGGTCCTGTGCACGGCCTCCGTCACGGAGGGCGTCCCCCGCTGGCGTAAGGGCAGCGGCGAAGGCTGGGTCACCGCCGAGTACGCCATGCTGCCCCGCGCCACCAACACCCGCGGCGACCGCGAGTCCGTCAAGGGCAGGATCGGCGGCCGCACCCACGAGATCAGCCGCCTCATCGGCCGCTCCCTGCGCGCCGTCGTCGACTACAAGGCGCTCGGCGAGAACACGATCGTCCTCGACTGCGACGTGCTCCAGGCGGACGGCGGCACCCGCACGGCCGCGATCACCGGCGCCTACGTGGCCCTCGCCGACGCCGTCGCCTGGGCCCAGGGCAAGAAGCTGATCAAGGCCGGCCGCCAGCCGCTCACCGGCACCGTCTCGGCGGTCTCCGTCGGCATCGTCGGCAAGGTGCCGCTGCTCGACCTCTGCTACGAGGAGGACGTCCGCGCCGAGACCGACATGAACGTCGTCTGCACCGGCGACGGCCGCTTCGTCGAGGTGCAGGGCACCGCGGAGGCCGAGCCGTTCGCCCGCGACGAGCTCAACTCCCTGCTGGACCTTGCCGTTTCCGGCTGCACGGAACTCGCTGTCCTTCAGCAGAAGGCACTTGGTACCGTCCTCGAAAGGTAAAGGGCGCACCAAGCAGAGCGGCGGCCCGGGGCAACCCCGCCGCCCGCCCTCGCGTCCCTACGAGTGCGGGCGCACGGCACACCACCGTGCGCCCGACCAGTACGGGGGGCCTCACCGGGGCCTGGAGACAGGAGGGACCGCAGTCATGGCCGTGAGCCGAGGCCGCCGTATCACCATCGCCGTCGCAGCACTGGCCGCCGTCGGGCTGACCGCCGGACTCACCACCGGGTGCGACGCCGTGGACAAGGCGCTGGACTGCGTCCAGACCGCCGACACCATCGCCGACAGCGTCACCGACCTCCAGCAGGCCGTGGAGAACGCCTCCAACGACCCGAGCCGACTCGACGAGTCCCTCGCCTCCATCGACAAGAACCTCGGCAAGATCGGCGACAAGACCGACAACGCCGACGTCAACAAGGCCGTCGACGACCTGGACCGGGCCGTCGCCAACGTCCGCAAGGCGGTCAGGAACGGCGACAACACACCGGACATCAGCCCGGTCACGGACGCGGCCGGCGAGCTGACGAAGGTGTGCACCTCGTAGGAGACCGGCACGGGGAGGCGAGCGCGGGGAGACGGGCGGGGGAGAGGGGCCGGGGGAGCCGGACCGGGCGAGGCGGAATACTGGCCCCCATGACGCGCTTGATCCTCGCCACCCGCAACGCCGGAAAAATCACCGAACTCAGGGCGATCCTCGCCGACGCAGGCCTGAACCACGAGCTGGTGGGGGCGGACGCCTACCCCGACATCCCCGACGTCAAGGAAACCGGCGTCACCTTCGCGGAGAACGCGCTGCTGAAGGCGCACGCCCTGGCCCAGGCGACCGGCCTGCCCGCCGTCTCCGACGACTCCGGCCTGTGCGTCGACGTCCTGAACGGCGCGCCCGGCATCTTCTCCGCCCGCTGGGCCGGCCGGCACGGCGACGACAAGGCCAACCTCGACCTGCTGCTGGCCCAGCTGTCGGACATCGCCGAGGAGCACCGCGCTGCGCACTTCGCGTGCGCGGCCGCACTCGCCCTCCCGGACGGCACGGAGCGGGTGGTCGAGGGCCAACTGCGCGGCGTGCTGCGCCACACCCCCGAGGGCACCGGCGGCTTCGGCTACGACCCGATCCTCCAGCCGGACGGCGACACCCGCACCTGCGCCCAGCTGACCCCCCAGGAGAAGAACGCGATCAGCCACCGCGGCAAGGCGTTCCGCGCTCTGGTACCGGTGGTGCGGGAGCTGCTGGGCTGAGGCACACCAAGGGGCGCGGCGCCCGACGGGGAGCCGCGCCCTGAAGGTGGGGCCGACGAGACTCGAACTCGCACTGTCCACTACCTAAAAGTGGTGCCTCCTGCCAGTTGGGCTACGGCCCCGCGTACAGCTTACTGGCACGCGGCGAGCGGTCGTCGCTGGTAGCCTCCCCTGCACCAGGTGCTGGTGATCGCGTGGCAGTTGGGACACAGCAAGCGCAGATTCTCCCGCCAGTCGTCGCTCCAGTCCCCGTTGATGTGATCGATCTCCAGCGTCGTGGGCCTGCCGAGCCATTCGGGGCCGGTCCCGCATTCCGCGCACTCCTCCGCTTGGCCCACCTCCAGGAGCGCCCTGCGCAGCAGGTGAGTTCGCGTCCGACGGGTGCCGTCGTGCCGGACGAGGATGTCCGCCGCGCGCCTGAGCGGAACGGTGCCAGGCTTCCCTCGTCGGTGCGCCCGCCCCAGGAAATGGGAGATGTCGAGCCCGTCCTCGGCGATCCAACGGCGAAGCTGAGTGCGCAGTCTGCTGTTGTACGGCTCCATTCCCAGGGCGCGCAGTGTCTCTGCGAGAGAGGATGCCCCCTCGACCGCGCCGCGCAGCACCTCGGCGGTCGGTCTGCCAGGTGTCGCCCCCGGCTTTCTGCCACGAGGCATGTCGCGGCTGCTCATGAAGCACCGCCTCGAGCGGTCCTCTTTCCGCGTCCTCGGTAACTGTCGGTCGTCGAATGGCAGTTGGGGCACAGGAGCCGCAGGTTGCCGATTCTGTTGCCGCGCCAGTTGCCGTCGATGTGGTCGACCTCCAGCGGGAGCGGCCGCCCCCGCCATACCGGTTCCACGCCGCACAATGCGCACCGCTCGGGCACGCCGGTCGACACCATGGCCCGCTTGAGCCGATCGCCGGGGATACGTCGAGCCCGGTCGGCTCGCTGCTCGACGAGCAAGTCCTCGGACGTTCGGGGGCGCCATGCCTTCCCTGGCCGGGCCGGCACCTGGAAGTGGGAGGTGTCGATCCCGTACGCCTTGATGCGGCGGCTGATGTGCGTGTGATGCCCGCCGACCACCTCGAGCCCGAGATGGCGCAGCACCTCGCACATGTTCGTCGACGCCGAGACCGCCGCCTGCAGGATCTCCCTCGTCCACGTGACCCCCGCTCGCTCGAAGTGCGCGACATCCACCCCGAGCTTCCTCATCCGCTCCCACACGTATCGCCGCGTGGAGCTCCGCGGGTCCACCCCCAAGCGTTCCAACGCCTCCGCCAACGTCCGAGCCCCCCGAGCCGCCTCCTCCAGCCGCTCCTTGGTGTACGCGCCGACCCCCACGAGTTCCTCCGTCCCGGCCGCACGTTCGCAGCTCGTACGGAGCAACGATGGGCTGATCGGACAGTCACGCCGGGAATGTGAAGCGGCCCGCACCGGGTAAGCCGGTACGGGCCGCTCACAGGGGGAAACGGGACCTCAGATCCCCAGATCCTTGATGATCTTCGCCACGTGGCCGGTCGCGCGGACGTTGTAGAGGGCGCGTTCGACCTTGCCCTCCTCGTCCACGATCACCGTGGAGCGGATGACGCCCATGTACGTCTTGCCGTAGTTCTTCTTCTCGCCGTAGGCGCCGTACGCCTCGGTGACGGTCTTCTCCGGGTCGGCCAGGAGCGTGACCTTCAGGGACTCCTTCTCGCGGAACGTGGCCAGCTTCTCCGGCTTGTCGGGCGAGATGCCGATGACGTCGTAGCCGGCGCCCGCCAGCAGTTCCAGGTTGTCCGTGAAGTCGCAGGCCTGCTTGGTGCAGCCGGGCGTCAGGGCCGCGGGGTAGAAGTAGACGATGACCTTGCGGCCCTTGTGGGCCGACAGGGACACCTCGGTGCCGTCGGCGTCGGGGAGGGTGAAGTCGGGGGCCACGTCCCCGGGCTGGAGTCGCTCGCTCATCGGGCTAGCGTAACCGGGGGTCCTGACAGTGCAGGCGCGGGCGGAACTGACAGACTGTCCAGAACAAGCGGCACCACGTACCAGCTGACTCGGAGGCCCTACGGTGGCGGACACGTCGGACACCAGAACCCCGGCGCAGATCGAGGCGGACATCAAGAGCCGCCGCGCAGTGCTGGCCGAGACCCTCGACGAGATCGGGGTGCGGGTGCACCCGAAGACGATCGTCGGGGACGCCAAGGCCAAGGTCGTCTCCAACATCGATCACACGCTGGGTCGCGCCTACGTCGGGGTCAACAAGGTCGTGAGCGACGTCAGGGCCCAGTTCGTCGACGAGGAGGGCGCGCCCCGGCTGGAGCGGATCGTGCCGGTCGCGGCCGTCGCCGTCGGACTCGTCGGTCTGCTGGCTCTCGGCACCCGGCGGCGCCGGAAGTGAGCGGAGACAGGTAGGTTCATGGCGTGAGCGCCAACAGAAACGAGCACAGCACCCCGCAGCACGACAAGCTGCCCATCCGGATGCTGCACGACCGGGTTCTCGTGCGGCAGGAGACGGGTGAGGGGGAGCGCCGGTCCGGCGGGGGCATCCTGATCCCCGCCACCGCCGCGGTCGGGCGGCGTCTGGCCTGGGCCGAGGTCGTCGCCGTCGGGCAGAACGTACGGACGGTGGAGCCCGGCGACCGGGTCCTGTTCGACCCGGAGGACCGGGCCGAGGTGGAGGTCAGGGGCGTGGCGTACGTGCTCATGCGCGAGCGCGATCTGCACGCCGTGGCCGCCGACCGCTTCGAGGGCTCCGAGGACACGACGGGCCTGTACCTATAGCGCGGCCGAACGCAGTGGCAGAAGGGCTGGTGACCATCGTCACCAGCCCTTTTTGTCATTCCTTTGCTAGCTTGGAGGGAGCCCGACGAGACGCGCCGTACCGGGATTCGCAGGCAAAGACGACGCACCCCGCGAGTCAGTCACGCGTTTCGGAGGTGCCGTCATGGCCTGGGTTCTGCTTGTCGTCGCCGGTCTGCTCGAGGTCGGCTGGTCGATCGGGATGAAGTACACCGACGGGTTCACCCGTCTCGTCCCCAGCCTTCTCACCGGCGCCGGGATCGTCACCAGCATGCTGCTGCTGTCGTACGCCGCCAGGTCCCTCCCCATCGGCACCGCCTACGGCGTCTGGGTCGGGATCGGGGCGGCCGGTGCGGCGGTGCTCGGCATGGTGGTGCTGGGTGAGCCGGTCACCGCCGCCCGTGTCTTCTTCGTCTGCCTGCTGCTGGTCGCCGTCGTGGGGCTGAAGGCGACCTCCGGTCACTGACGTGTCACCGACGCGTCAGCGTCGGCGGGTCGTCTGCGGGCCGCCCGGACCCACCGTCGTCCCGCCGGTGTCGGTGCCGGTCGTGGTGCCGCCGTCCGTCGTGTTCCCGGTGGTGCCCGTCGTCCCGCCGTCCGTGGTGCCCCCGTCGGTGGTGCCGCCCGTGTCGGTCGTCCCGCCGTCGCCGGTGGTCCCGCCGTTCGCCGTGCCGCCGGTGGTGGTGCCGTCGGTGGTGCCGCCGGTGCTGGGCGACTGGCCCCCGGTCGTGGTGCCGTCGGTGGTGCCGCCCGTGGTGGGCGTCGGGCTGCCGGTCGTGCCGCCGTTGTCCTGGCCGCCGGTGCCCGGCTGCTGCGGCGGCTCGGTGGTGGCGGGCGGCGCGGTCTCCTCGGCGCCGGCCTGGAGCTGGAGGTCGAAGTCCGTCGCCGGCTTCCCCTTCAGGGCGTCGCGGGTGTACTGCGCCCAGATTTCGGCGGGCGGGCCGCCGCCGTTGACGCGGTCCAGGCCCATCGCGCCGTAGAGCGACTTGTGGGCGGCGGTCACCGGGTCCTGGCCCATCACCGAGACGACGGTGGCGAGGTCGGGCGTGTAGCCGGCGAACAGGGCGGCCGTGTCCTCCTCCGCGGTGCCGGTCTTGCCGGCGGCGGGGCGGTCGGCGGCCTGCGCGGCGGTCGCGGTGCCGTTGTCGACGACGCTCTGCAGGATCGAGGTGGTGGTGTCGGCGGCCTCGCGGCTGACGGCCTGGCTGGTCTGCGCCTTGGGCAGGTCGACGACGTCCTTGCCGTCCTTGGTGATCGAGTCGATCATCGTGTACGTGGCGCGCTCACCGTGGTTGGCGAGGGTCGCGTACGCCTCGGCCATGTCCAGCACGCTGGCCCGGGCGACGCCGAGCGCGATCGACGGGGTGGGGGTCAGCTCCGGGGTGTCGGAGGGGATGCCCAGGCCGATCGACGTCTGCCTCACCTTCGCGGAGCCGACGTCCACGGCCATCTGCGCGTACACCGCGTTGACGGACTTGTCGGTGGCGGTGCGCACGGTGATGTCGCCGTAGGAGCGGTCGTCCTCGTTGGCGGGCGCGTAGCTGCCGCTCCAGCCCTCGACGGGGCGCCTGTTGGTGCCGTCGTAGTAGGTGTTCGGCGTGATGGTCTCGCCGTCCTGGGTCTCGGAGTGGTTCTGTACGGCCGAGGTGAACACGAACGGCTTGAAGGTGGAGCCCACTTGGAAGTCCTCGCGGGTCGCGCCGTTGGTGTACTGCTTGACGTAGTCGATGCCGCCGTACATCGCGACGAGCTTGCCGGTCTTCGGGTCGACGGAGGCGCCGCCCGCGCGGACGTAGGTGTCGACCTTGTTGTTCTTCTTGTCGAGCTTCGACATCACCTTGTCGTTCACCGCCTTCACGAAGGCGTCCTGCTTGCTCTTCTGCAGGGTGGTGGTGATGCGGTAGCCGCCCCGGTCGAGCTCGTCGGCGGTGACGATCTTGTTCTTGGTGAGGTAGTCCTTGACGGCGTTGACGATGTAGCCGCGCTGCCCGGACATGCCGGTGGAGGCCGTCTGCTGCTTCGGCATCGGGAACTTGAGGCCGGCCCGCTTCGTCTCGGTCAGCCAGCCCTTCTTGACCATGCCGTCCAGGACGTAGTTCCAGCGGGCCACCGCCGAGACCTTGTTCTCGGGGTGCGCGACGACGTCGTACTCGCTGGGCGCGTTGACCAGCGCGGCGAGGTAGGCGGCGTGGGCCGCGTCGAGATCGGTGGCGTCCTGGCCGTAGTAGGCCTGGGCGGCGGCCTGGATGCCGTACGCGTTGCGGCCGAAGTAGCTGGTGTTGAGGTAGCCCTGGAGGATCTCGTCCTTGGACTTCTCCCGGTCCAGCTTGATCGAGATGAAGAACTCCTTCACCTTGCGGGTGACGGTCTGCTCCTGGCCCAGGTAGTAGTTCTTGACGTACTGCTGGGTGATCGTGGAGCCGGACTGCTTGCCCTTGCCGGTGGCGGTGTTCCAGGCGGCGCGCACCATCGCCTTGGGGTCGATCGCGGACTCGATGTAGAAGTCGCGGTCCTCGGCGGCCAGCACGGCGTGCTGGGCGGACTTGGAGACCTGCGCGAGCGAGACGTTCTCGCGGTTGACGTCGCCGTCGCGGGCGATCTGCGAACCGTCCGCGTACAGGTAGACGTTGGCCTGCTTCATGGCGAGGGCGTTGGCCGGCGGGATCTTGACCAGGGAGTAGCCGAGGTAGAACAGGCCGATCAGCAACAGGACGCCGATGACGAAGGTGCCCAGCACCATGCGCCAGGTCGGGATCAGCCGCCGCCAGCCCGTCCTCCTCGGGCGCTTCGGGCTGCCGTCCCCCGCTCCCGCCCCCGGGGCCTGGGCCTCGGCCGCCTGCGGCTCTCTCGGTGCCCAGCCCTGGGCAGGCTGCTGCGGCTGCGGCTCGTCGCTCATGTCGTGTACCGGACTCCTGTTTCGCGTCGTACGTTCCTGTACGCCCTCGTACGCCTTCTGCGCCCCCTCTTGAAGACTCTCGCACCATGCGTTCCGTTCCCGGATCGCGGCACGCGTCCGGCCCCGAAAATGCGTGGCGTGCGTCACTACCAGCGGACTAGGCTCCTGCGCTTCGGTGTCGAGAGGTCCGGGAGGTTGACTGACGTGGGCTCGGGACGGTTGTACGTGGCCGTCGCGGCGGGCGGTTTCAGACGGTACGCGACGTATCGGGCGGCCACGGCCGCAGGGGTGTTCACCAACACCGTCTTCGGACTCATCCTCGTCTACACGTATCTGGCGCTGTGGGACGAGAAGCCGCACCTCGGAGGGTACGACCAGGCGCAGGCGGTCACCTACGTGTGGCTCGGCCAGTGCCTGTACGCGACGCTCGCCATCCAGGGCGGCGGGTTCGAGAAGGACCTGATGGACCGCATCCGCACCGGGGAGATCGCGGTCGACCTGTACCGGCCGGCCGACCTTCAACTGTGGTGGCTGGCGGGCGACTTGGGGCGCTCGGTGTTCCAGATGCTGGGGCGCGGTGTGATTCCGTTCACGTTCGGCGCGCTGTTCTTTCCGATGGCGCTGCCGGCCGGCGTCACCACCTGGGCGGCGTTCGCGGTGACCCTCGTCCTGGCGATGGTCGTCAGCTTCGGCATCCGCTATCTGGCCGCTCTGAGCGTCTTCTGGCTGCTGGACGGCATGGGCGTCAGCCAGGTCCTGATGATCACCGGCATCTTCTTCTCGGGCATGGTGCTCCCGCTGAACGCCTTCCCCGGAGCGCTCGGCGAGATCGTCCGCGCGCTGCCGTGGGCGGCGCAGCTGCAGATGCCGGCCGACGTGCTGATGGGCGAGACCGATCCGCTGCGGGCGTACGCCTTCCAGGCGGTGTGGGCGGTGGTGCTGCTGGCCGCGGGCCGGCTGCTGCAGTCGGCGGCGACGCGGCGGGTGGTGGTGCAGGGTGGCTGAGACGAACCGCCTGCGCGAGGGGCTGCGGGCCTACCGGCTGATCGCTGGGATGTGGGTGCGCTCCTCCATGACGTACCGCACGTCCTTCCTGGTCACGGTGTGCGGCAACCTGTTGGTGACCGGTCTGGACTTCGTCGGCATCCTGCTGATGTTCTCGCAGGTGGACCGGCTCGGCGGCTGGACGCTGCCCGAGATCGCCTTCCTCTACGGCCTCTCGGTGACGTCGTTCGGCATCGCGGACCTGGTGCTCGGCTCGATGGACGTGCTGGGCGCCCGCATCCGCGACGGCTCCTTCGACAGCCTGCTGGTGCGGCCCGCGCCGGTCCTCGCGCAGATCGGCGCGGACCGCTTCGCGCTGCGCCGCCTGGGCCGGATCGTCCAGGGCACGCTGGTGCTGGGCTGGGCGCTGGTCTCGGTCGACGTCGGCTGGAGCGCGGCGAAGGTGCTGCTGGTGCCGGTGATGCTGGCCAGTGGTGCGCTGATCTTCTGCGCGGTGTTCGTGGCGGGTGCGTCCTTCCAGATCCTCGCGCAGGACGCGGCCGAGGTGCAGAACGCCTTCACCTACGGCGGCACCACGCTGCTGCAGTACCCGCCGACGGTGTTCGGCAAGGACTTCGTGCGCGGGGTGACGTATCTGCTGCCCCTCGCCTTCGTGAACTGGGTGCCGGCCTGCTTCGTGCTGGGGCGGCCGTACCCGCTGGAGCTGCCCTCCTGGGCGGCCTTCGCGCCGCCCCTGGTGGCGCTGTTGTGCTGTGCGCTGGCCGGCCTGGCGTGGCGGGCGGGCCTGGGGTCGTATCGGAGTACGGGGAGTTGAGCGTGACAGAGCGGGCGCTGATCGAACTCGACGGCGTCGAGAAGGTCTTCGACGTGCGCCGCAGGACGGGGTTCATGAAACGGGAGCGGCGCGAGGTGCGGGCCGTCGACTCCCTCTCCTTCACCGTCGCGCGCGGCGAGATGGTCGGCTACATCGGGCCGAACGGCGCCGGCAAGTCGACGACGATCAAGATGCTCACCGGCATCCTCACGCCGAGCGGCGGCCGGCTGCGGGTCGCGGGCATCGATCCCTCGCGTGAGCGGATGCGGCTCGCGCACCGCATCGGGGTGGTGTTCGGGCAGCGTACGACGCTGTGGTGGGACCTGCCGCTGATCGACTCGTACAAGCTGATGCACCGCATGTACCGGATCCCGGACGCCCGTTACCGCGAGAACCTCGACCGCTGCGTCGAACTCCTGGAACTGGCCGACCTGCTGGACGTCCCCGTCCGGCAGCTCTCGCTCGGCCAGCGGATGCGCGGGGACATCGCGGCGGCGCTGCTGCACGACCCGGAGGTGCTCTACCTCGACGAGCCGACGATCGGTCTGGACGTGATCTCGAAGGCCAAGGTGCGGGGTTTTCTGCGGGAGTTGAACGCCGAGCAGGGCACGACCGTCCTGCTCACCACCCACGATCTGCAGGACATCGAGCAACTGTGCTCGCGCGTGATGGTCATCGACCACGGGCGCTTGATGTACGACGGTCCGCTCGCCGGGCTGCACGAGGTGGGGGAGAGCGAGCGGATCCTGGTGGTGGACCTGGAGCGGGAGGCGGCGCCGATCGAGGCGGCGCCCGCGCGGGTGGTGAAGGTGGAGGGGCCGCGGCAGTGGCTGGCGTTCCCGTCCGGCGAGTCGGCGGCCGCACTGGTCGCCCGGATCGCGGCGGAGTACCCACTGGCGGACCTCTCGGTACGGGAGCCGGACATCGAGGACGTGATCGCCAGGATGTACGCGGGCGCGGACCCGGGGCGGGGCGAGGCGGCGGAGCCGAGGCGGGCCGGGACGGCGGAGCCGGGGCGGAGGGGGATGGGTGAAGGGGATCGGGCGGAGGCGGCGGAGCCGGGGCGGACGTAGGCGGCGGATTCGGGGCGGGCGGGGGCGGCGGAGCCGGGGCGGACGGGGATGGCGGAGCCGAGGCCGGCCGAGAGGACGGAACCGCCGCCGGGAAGGCGGATCCGAGGCCGACGGGGAAGATGGATCCGAGGCCGGCGGGGGCGGCGGAGCCGGGGCGGCTGGAGCAGGCGGATCTGAGGCCGACGGAGAGGGCGGATCCGAGGCCGGCGGAGAGGACGGAACCGGCGCCGGCGGAGCAGGCGGAGCCGAGGCGGCCGGAGAAGACGGATCCGAGGCCCGGCAGAGAGGACGGAACCGGGGCCGGCGGAGCAGGCGGATTCGGGGCGAGCGGGAATGACGGAACCGGGGCCGGCGGAGAAGTAAGGAACCGGGGCCGGGGGGGAAGTTGGATGTGGGGTGGGTGGCGATGCGGTCTCGTAGCCTCCGGCCGGGGGAACTCGTAGGCTGCTTTCCATGACCGATGACGCCGCAGTCCCCGAACTCCGGGCATCCGACGCCGACCGTGAGCGAGTCGCCGAGGTCCTGCGGGACGCCCTCGCGGAGGGCCGTCTCGACATGGAGGAGTTCGAGGAGCGGCTGGAGGCCACCTACAAGGCCCGGACGTACGGCGAGCTGACGCCGATCACCCGCGATCTGCCCGTCGGCCAGGTCGCGCCGCCGCCCGCCGTCTCGCTCACCAAGGAGCCGGTGGCGAGCGGCAGTTGGGCCGGACGGATCGTCGGCGGCGAGGGCTCCTCGACATGGGCGGTCGCGGTGATGTCCGGGTTCGAGCGCAAGGGCCGCTGGACCGTGCCCAAGCAGTTCACCTGCGTCACCTTCATGGGCGGCGGCGAGCTCGACCTGCGCGAGGCGAACTTCGCCGACCGCGAGGTCGAGATCAACTGCGTCGCGATCATGGGCGGGGTCAACATCATCGTGCCGCCCGGCGTCGAGGTCGTCGTCCGCGGCATCGGGATCATGGGCGGCTTCGACCACCGGGAGTCGGGCGTGCCCGGCGAGCCCGGGGCGCCCCGCGTGATCGTGAACGGCTTCGCCTTCTGGGGCGGCGTCGGCATCGAGCGCAAGCTGACCAGGGAGGAGCGGCGCCGCCTGAAGGAGGAGCGCCGCCAAGGGAAGCTGGACCGCAAGACCTCGATGCGGGAGCTCCAGGCGGACTACCGCGACGACCACCACGACGACCACGACGCGCACCGCGGGATGCTGGGGGGCCACCGCGATCCGCTGCGGGACCGGCACGAGGAGCGCCGGGAGCGGTACGAGGAGCGGCGCGAGCGGCACCGGGAACGCCGCGAGGAGCGGCACCGCCGCCACTACGGCGACTACTGAACCGCCGCCGCCCGCCTCAGAGTTCGGCCGGCGCCGCGCCCTTCAGATCGTCCAGGTCGAAGACGTCGGCCATCTTCGCGTACCCCTTGTCGCTCGGGTGGAGATGGTCGCCCGAGTCGTAGTCGGAGCGGAGCCTGCGCGGGTCGTACGGGTCGCGCAGCGCCCTGTCGAAGTCGACCACGGCGTCGTAGACCCGGCCGGAGCGGATCTCCGCGTTGACCCGCTGGCGTACCGCCTCACGGGCCGGGGTGTAGCCGCGGTGGCCCTCGAAGGGCATCAGGGTCGCGCCGACGACCTTGATGCCGCGGGCGTGGGCCTCGCGGACCAGGGTGCGCAGTCCGGCGAGGATCTTGTCCGGGTCGGCGAGCTGCGGGTTGCGCAGGATGTCGTTGACGCCGAGGTCTACGACGACGACCTTGACGTTCGTCCGGGAGAGCGCGTCGCGGGAGAAGCGCAGCAGGCCGCTGGGGTTGTCGGCGGGGCGGCCGAGACCGTCGGCGAGGACCTGGTTGCCGCTGATGCCCTGGTTGACGACGCTGTAGCGCGGCAGGTCCTGGCCGGACCCGATCGCCGAGCGCAGCCGCTGCGAAAGGACGTCCGTCCAGCGGTGGTTGGCGCCGAGGCTGGACGTTATGCCGTCGGTGAGGGAGTCGCCGAAGGCGACCACGGTGCCGTCCGACTCGTTGCTCAGCACGTCCAGCGCGGTGAGGTAGCGCCAGAACGGCGTCTGCTCGGTGTACCGGCTGCCGGTCACGTCCTCCGTCAGGTCGCCGGTGGCGACGTAGGACATCTGGCGGGCGTGCGGGTGGTAGGTGACCGGGCCCGAGGAGCTGGGGGAGTAGGTGGTGACCAGCACGTCGCTGCCCTGCGGGATCGCGATGCGGACCGCGTCGCTCAGCACCTGCCGGCCGGCCGGGATGACGACCGCGGTGCTGCCGCCGAAGGTCAGCCGCCGCATGGTGTCGGCGTTCGCCGCCGCGGTGCCGGAGGTGACGGCCACCGCGATCGAGGCGTGCGTGACGGTCAGCGGCGACTGGCCGTAGAGATTGGACAGCGTGATACGGGCACTCGTACCTCCCACGCTCGCGTGCACGACGTTGCGCACCGAGCGTCCCGCCATGCCGGTCGTCTCGGTGCCGGGCTCGGCGCCCGCCGGGGACGCCGACCAGGAGCCGACCCAGATGCCGGTGGAGGCGGGGGCGGCGGAGTTGTGCGGGGCGCGGCCTCCGGCGAAGGTGCTGCTGCTGTTGCTTCCGTCGTCAGCCGCTACACCGAGGTATATGGCAGCCGAAAGGCCCACGATCACGGCGATGATCGCGGAAAGCAGGGCATAACCGTGACGCCTGGTCATGCGGTGCGGGTCTCCTCGGGCGAGTGGGAGCCCGAGGCTCCGATGTGATCACCCCATGATGCGTCATGGGATGAGGGGTAGTTGAACCGGACCCCCCTACGGGCCACCGGAGTTCATGACGAACTTCCCCGTCCAGACAGACGCCGGGAACTCTCGTTCCGTTCCAGGAGTCGGTCAGGAAGGGACAATGTGTGCAGGGGATCACGAACGGGTGGAGTGGATGGAACGTACGAATCGTGAAGAAACGGGTGAGCGTGCCGTGCAGGAGGGTGCCCGCCCGGCCGCGGCGGGCCACCAGAAGGCCCCCGCCGCGGCCGCACGCGCGATGACCACCTTCAGCGCCGCCGACCAGGAGAAGCAGCGCGGGGTGCGGCGCATGAAGCTCACCGCGACCGGGCTGCTGCTCTTCGTGGCGGTGGTGTACGTCCTCGCCAAGTGGGCGGAGAACTCCGGCGCCGGCGCCTGGGCGGGCTATGTCGCCGCTGCCGCCGAGGCCGGCATGGTCGGCGCGCTCGCCGACTGGTTCGCGGTCACCGCGCTATTCCGCCACCCCCTCGGCCTGCCCATCCCGCACACGGCGATCATCCCGACGAAGAAGGATCAGCTGGGCGTCTCCCTGGGCGAGTTCGTCGGCGAGAACTTCCTCTCCGAGGACGTCGTACGGCAGCGGCTGCGCGCCGTCGGCATCGGCAGCCGGCTCGGCGCCTGGCTCGCCGAACCCGAGCACGCGGACCGGGTCACGGCCGAGTTGTCGGCCGCCCTGCGGGGCGCGCTGACCGTGCTGCGCGACTCGGACGTGCAGGCGGTGGTCGGCGAGGCGATCACCCGGCGCGCGGACGCCCAGGAGATCGCGCCCGGCATCGGGAAGATGCTGGAGAAGATCGTCGCCGACGGCGGTCACCGCCGGGTCGTCGACCTGGTCGTCACGCGGGCGCACGACTGGCTGGTCTGGCACGACACCGAGATCATGAACGCCGTACAGGGCGGCGCCCCCGGCTGGACCCCCCGTTTCGTCGACAAGAAGGTCGGCGAGCGGGTCTACCGGGAGCTGCTGCGCTTCGTCACCGAGATGCGCGACATGCCCTCCCACCCGGCCCGAGGTGCCCTGGACCGCTTCCTCGGCGACTTCGCCTCCGACCTCCAGTCCGACACGGACACGCGGACGCGGGTGGAGAGGCTGAAGGGCGAGGTGCTGGGCCGGGGCGAGGTGCAGGACCTGATCGCCTCCGCCTGGACCGCCGTACGCTCGATGATCGTCTCGGCGGCCGAGGACGAGCGCAGCGAGCTGCGGCTGCGCGTGCGGGCCTCGCTGCTGTCGCTGGGGGCGCGGATGGCCGTCGACCCCAAGCTCCAGGACAAGGTGGACCACTGGGTGGAGGGTGCCGCGGTGTACGTCGTCACCACCTACCGCAAGGAGATCACCTCCCTCATCACGGACACCGTGGCGGGCTGGGACGCCGACCACACGACGAAGAAGATCGAGGCGCACATCGGCCGCGACCTGCAGTTCATCCGGATCAACGGCACGGTGGTCGGTTCGCTGGCCGGCCTGCTCATCTACACGGTGTCGCAGGCGCTGGGAGCGTAGCGGGGGCCGGGTGGGGCGTAATCCGGCCCGCCGCGGGCACCCGATCGGGGTTCCACTCGCCGAGGAGGGAGCCCATGACGACAGCCG
The DNA here is from genome assembly GCF_042800575.1 of Streptomyces sp. NPDC057616. Taxonomy (NCBI): domain Bacteria; kingdom Bacillati; phylum Actinomycetota; class Actinomycetes; order Kitasatosporales; family Streptomycetaceae; genus Streptomyces; species Streptomyces sp. NPDC057616. The sequence continues at coordinate 217,594 of NZ_JBHVGU010000002.1, read as the reverse complement.
AGGCCGCGAGCGGCCGCACCATCACCACGAACATTCCCGCCCGCCTGGACCGTCTGCCGTGGTCGCACTGGCACTGGACGATCGTCATCGGGCTCGGCACCGTCTGGATCCTCGACGGCCTGGAGGTCACGGTCGTCGGCAACATCGCCAGCCGCCTGTCGGAGCCCGGCAGCGGTCTGCCGATCAGCTCGGGCCAGATCACCGGTATCGCGGCCGCGCTGTACGTGGCCGGCGCCTGTGTGGGCGCCCTGTTCTGGGGCCGGCTGACCGACAAGTGGGGCCGTAAAAGGCTGTTCATGATCACGCTGGCGGTCTATCTGGCCGCCACCGCGCTCACCGCGCTCTCCTTCTCCCCCTGGTGGTTCTTCACCTTCCGCTTCCTGACCGGCTTCGGCATCGGCGGTGAGTACGCGGCGATCAACTCGGCGATCGACGAGCTGATCCCCGCCAAGTACCGCGGCCGCGTCGACCTGATCATCAACGGCAGCTTCTGGCTGGGCGCGGTCGGCGGCTCGCTGCTGTCGATCGTGGCGCTGAACACCGGCATCTTCCCCAAGGACGTGGGCTGGCGGCTGACGTTCGCCCTGGGCGCCGTGCTCGCGGCGGTCATCCTCCTGGTGCGGCGGCACGTCCCGGAGAGCCCCCGGTGGCTGCTGATCCACGGCAGGGACCGGGAGGCCGAGGAGATCGTCACCTCGATCGAGGAACGGGTGGAGGCGGACAGGGGCGAGCGGCTGGCGCGGCCCGAGGGCGAGATCACCATCCACCAGCGGCGCGGCGTCAGCTTCGTGGAGATCGCCCGCACGCTGTTCGCCGACTACCGCAAGCGCTCGGTCCTCGGCTTCTCGCTCTTCATCGGCCAGGCGTTCCTCTACAACGCGATCACCTTCGGCTTCGGCGCGATCCTGACCACGTTCTTCAAGGTCCCGTCCGGCAACACCGGTTACTACTTCGCCGTCATCGCGGTCGGCAACTTCTGCGGCCCGCTGCTGCTGGGCAAGTTGTTCGACACGGTCGGGCGCCGGGTGATGATCTCCGGCACGTACCTGCTCTCGGGCCTGCTGCTGTTCGGCACGGCCTGGCTGTTCGACCGGGGTTCGCTGAACGCCACGACGATGACCGCCTGCTGGTGCGCGGTCCTGTTCTTCGCCTCGGCCGGCGCGTCCAGCGCCTACCTGACGGTCTCCGAGATCTTCCCGATGGAGACCCGGGCGATGTCCATCGCCTTCTTCTACGCCCTCGGCACGGCGGCCGGCGGCATCAGCGGCCCCCTGCTCTTCGCGGACCTCACCAGCACGGGCAAGGTGGCCGACACGGTCCTGGCCTTCGAGATCGGCGCGTCCCTGATGTGCGCGGCGGGCCTGGTGGCGGCGTTCCTCGCCGTGAACGCGGAGCGCCGCTCGCTGGAGGACATCGCGAAACCACTGACAGCCGCGGCGAGTTCCCTCCGGGGGAAGGGCCAAAGGGAACCGGGGTCCAAGCCGGCTACGGCGTAGAGGCGGAGAGTGCGCAGCCTGCGAGGTGTCTTGCCTGCCGGGTGCGGGTGCGGGTTCGGGGGGTGCCGGGGGCGGCTTCCCGCTCCCCGCACAGCCTGCGGGCATTCGTGCCGCCCACGGCGGCACGGGTGGGCGCAGGCGGCACCCCGCAAGCGCCGGGTCGGGCACCTTGCCGGTGCACTGCCGCGGGCGGCACGGACTCGGTGCCGGGCCGGGCACCCGTCCCGCCCAGTGCAGCAGACATCACCCACGCGGCGCGCCGCCGAAAAGCTCACGCGTGCCGATCAGCCACAACCCAAGCGGCCAGCGCCATCGCCCCGGCGACCCCGAACACCGCAGGCCACGCCCCCACCTTCTTGGCCAGAGGATGCGACGCCCCGAAGGCGGCCACATACCCCGCGCTCAACGCCCCCGCAGCCACCCCACCGGCCCGCTCCCGCCACTGCGAAGCCGCCGTCGCCCCGGCCACGGCCAGCACGAACCCACCCAGCTCCCGCTTCCTGGTCCAGCGGGCGACGCCGTACCCACCGACAAGCCCACCCGCGGCCACCGCCGCACTGGGAATCCTGGCCATGCCTGCCTCCTGCCGTTCTGACGGATCCGCCCCGAGGCTAATCCCCCCTCGCCCGGCCCCGCAGGCAGGGGTGGCCATCACGCCGGCCCGCCCCCACCGCTGCCACGGCTGTCAACCGACACCGCCGCCCCCACCGGTCCACCGCAGATGCTCGTCAATGAGCCCGAACGTCACCTCCGGCTGCTCGATCTGCGGAAGATGCCCGGCCTTGGGCACCACCTCCAGCCGCCCGTCCGCGAACGCCCCGGCGTAGCCGGCCCCGTACCCGGGCGTCACGATCCGATCGCTCTCCCCCCAGATCAACAGCGCGGGCACCCGCACCCGCCCCAGCCTCCGCAGCAACTTCGGATCGTGCATGTACGGCTCCCCGGCAAGGACCCGCATGGTCGCCATGTTGCCCTGCCGCACGGCGAGTTGATCGGCGGGCAACGAGGCGGGATCGACGTAGTACCGATCCGGCTCGTGCCACGACAACTCGAACGCCGCACGGGGCTCGAGCGCGAAGTAGTCCGCGATCGGCTCGCCCTCCACCCGCACACCGACGGCGTCGACGAGCACCAGCCCGCTGATCCGCCGCCCACCGTCCCGTACGGCCATCTCGGCGGCGATCCACCCCCCGAGCGAGGACCCGACGACGAGGACGTCCTCCAGCCCCCGGTCCTGAAGCAGATGCAGATACGCGAGGGCGAGATCGTCGACACCGGTGAGCCACTCGGGCCGCGGCGTGCCGTCCCAACCGGGATGGACCGGCACCAACGTATGGGCGGTAGGGGCCAGATGCTGGGCGATGCCCGCAACGGTGGCGGGCCCGCCACCACCGTGCAGCACGAGTACAGGACGGCGGCCGGTCCCGGAACCGGCCTCGGACAGGGTGAGGGGCAGGTCGGCGTACACCTGCGAGATGTGATCTGTAGGCATGCCGACCACTCTAACTAAATATGCTTATATAAGCTAGCTTAGTTTCGGGATAAGCTAGCCCCATGCACCCTGACGCCACCGCTGACCTGCAACTCCTCGGCCGCGCGGTCAAGCAGACCCAGTACCGCCAACACCGCGCCCTGGACAGCGCGTTGACGGCCATCGGCACGACCCTCGCCCAGTGGGACGCCCTGCGCGCGATCAGCCGCACCCCGGGGGCGTCGGCGCGCGACCTGGCCGCAGCCACCTTCCAGACGGAACAGGCCTTCGGCACCCTGGCCGGCCGCCTCACCGCCCAAGGCCTGATCGAACGCCGCCCCGGCCACGGCCGCCGCATCGAGCACCACCTGACCCCGTCGGGCGAACGCACCCTGAAGGCCGGCCACAAGGTGGCGGACGAGGTCCTTGCAGAACACTTCGCCCCTCTCCCCGAACAGGACCGCGCAACCCTGCTGGACCTCCTGCGACGCCTGAACGAGACGCCGTAGCCGGCGAAGAAGGCTTTCGCCCTTTGCACCCACTCCACGACAGCCCCACCGGGTCCTCCACGCCCACCACTCGGGCCACCCCCTCATCCCCGTGGTGAACACCACCAGCTACACGGTGGCGCCCTGGGTCGAAGAACTGATCAAGCTCGCCCCGCTGCTCCTGGCCGGACTGAGCCTGAAGATCCGTCGCCAGTGGGGCCTGACCGACTTCGTGCTGCTGGGCGCGGCCCTGGGTGCCGGCCTCGGCCTCCTCGAAGCCGTACTCCGCTACGGCCTCGACGCGCACCGCGCCATCCCCCGAGGGGGCGGCTGGGTGATCCCCGACAGCCTGTCCCCGCCGTATGTACCGTCCCTGGGCCAGGGGTTGACGTCGTGGCTCCCGGCGCCGTTCAGCCAACTGGACGTGGGCGGCGCACCGGCCACGGACACCTTCTCCCATCTGGTCTTCACCGCGATGACAGGCTTCGGCGCGGGCCTGCTCTGGCGCGCACGCGGCAACCTGCGCCTGCTCGCCGCAGGCCCGATCGCGGCGGCGATGGCGTACCACACGGTGAACAACTACGCCGTCCAGCACCCAACGAGCCGCGCCACAGACTGGGTTGAAACCCTGGACGGCAAAGCGTGGGCGGCCCCGCTCGTCTGCCTTGCCCTCGCGATGCTGGTCGACGTCCGCCAACTCCACCGCGGCAAGCGCACGGTGCCCGGCATCCTGCTCACCACCGAACGCACGGACGGCGACGGCCTGGCCGCCCTCCTCCGCTACGCGACATGGCGCCTGCCATGGAGCCTACGAATAGCCCTCCGCTACGTCGCCGTACGACGGGCTGTGCTCTACGCCACGGCAGGCTCGACGGAACCGGCGGACACCGCTCAACTGCGCGGCGCGATCGCCGGCTCACGTCCCGGATGAACGAGTCGGACAACCAACAGGCCTGGCAGACGGTCGATTTACGTACCCTGCTGAAGCAGGCGCGGGCCGCACACACCACCCGGCACCGATGGCTCTACCTGATCCCCTGCGTGCTCGTCCTCCCCTTCTTACTCTTCCTGGTCGTCGGCTCTTTCAAGTCCACGGCCGGCCTCCAGAAGTTCTTCAGCACCGGCGCGGGCCCGAACATCCTGCTGGGCCTCGGCATTGCGGCGCTGGCCTGGATCGCCTACCCGCTCACGACGTTGCTCCGCACCTGGCGATCGACCACGGCCCACCCCCTGGCCGAGATGGTGGCAGCGCACCGCTTCCGCCTGGCCACTGCCCTGGGCTCCGCCACCACGGGCACCTTCCTCCTCTTGCACAGCCTGGGCACCGCGGGCCCTGCCGCCCCCACGATCCGCACGTACCACCTCCTGGACGCCCTGAACAACTTCCTCACCTACCTCGGCTTCGCCCTCCTCCTCCTCTCCCTCCTGGCCTTGTTCCCCCCGGGAGGCCTGGCCCTGGCGGGCGGCGGAGCGCTCGGCACGCTGACAGCCGAGGCCGCCCTCAATGCCGGCATCCTGGGCACGGTCGGTCTGGTGCTGATGGCGGTTGGCGCGAGGGGAACGGCTGCGGGTGGCCCGAGCGGTGGGCGTGAGGGACTTCCGCAGTGGTTGCGCGACAAGTGGAATGAAGGGCGTGGGTTCAACAAGGAGAATTGGCATCGCTACCCGGCCAACGAGGTCTATCTGGAGAACGGTAAGGTGCTGGACTCGTACCGTCCCGGAAAGGAGATCGTGTCGCGTAAGCAGACCCAGATATCAAAGATCTCCAAGGATACCTTTACCGGCTACTTGCGTGAGTTCACCCAGAAATATAAAGAGGGTACGAAGGTGCCCGACACTCCCAAGGCGCGCAGAGAGTACCCGAAGCTCATCGGTAAGCCCCTGAGGGGTCGCTACCATCTGGAAGTCCCGGTGCAGTCGGAGCCTGTGCCGGGTGCGGGCTGAAGCCGTCATGATCTGGACCTACTGCGAGCGGTGGAACCGCCTCACTGAGACGCCCATGAGCCCGTTGACCCCTCAGGACGCCCAGGCTCGCCACATCTCCGGCGAACTGTACACCGCCGTGGCATCCCCGGCGGAGCACTCATCTCCTGAACTGCGCGTGCACATTCGTCTGGAGACCGGATATGCCGCGGTGATCTTTATGGACGGCCATGGTCGCGATTCCTTGGAATACACGTTCTCGCTCATCAATGAATCACTCTTCCTCGAAACCGCAACATATTACTCCTACGGAAACTCGCAAGAGCGGGGCGGATACGCCGATGCCGAGTACATGGAGTCGTACGATTTCACTCCTGACGGCGTCATGGAGAAAACGGTGGAATCCGGCGGAAACGAATCCAGCGAGAGTCGCCAGGGTGTCGACGTCTCATCCAACTGGGAGTCCGTTCCGAATTTCGGTGCCTACGATGCGCTGATTCGACGGGACCGGGCTTAGCGCTACGCCCCGGCGAGGGGCTTAACATACCGATGGCACGGAACGGGAATCGGCCCGTCGGGCCCTTCCGCCGGATAGCCGAATGCCCCCTCGTCGACCCAGCCTTGCCGCTCGTAGAACCGCCGCGCCCGAGCATTACCGGTGGCCACGGCCAGCCACACCCGCTCGTGCCCCTGCTCCCACCCGAGCCGCTCGGCGCACGCCAGCAGCGCACCCGCGACACCCGAGCCGCGATGGGCGGCCGCCACGTACAGCTGCTCCACCTCGTCCTCGACCACCATGACGAACCCCGCGACGCCCCCCTCGACAACTGCGATCGTCGTATCCGAGACCCGCTGGGCCGCCCGGACCGCGAACGACTCAGGCGTTCGCACAGCGACCAGCACATCCGGCACATGCCCGAGATGGCCGTCACGCCATCCGTCACGCCAGATCTCCGCGACGGCCACGGCGTCGCCGGGCTCCGCGGGCCGAAGGGTGATCGGCTGATGGTCGGGTTCGGGCCTGGGCATGGGCCCAGGCTAGCCAGACGCTGACCGGAAGAGTCCGGAGTATGACCTTTTCCCTCAGTTCTTCCTCAACTTCGTTGTGATCCCCACGTGCAGGTCTGCAAGATCGCTTTGCCACGGCCTGCCGTGGTGGATCGCGTCTGTCTGACCAACAGCGCAAACGAGTAAATGCACAACATCAAAGGGGAACACCGACGTGAGATCGTCGACAGCCATACGTCGTGGGGCAACGGGGGCTCTACGAGGGGGAGTGGGGCTGCGGGCCGCCGCCGTGGTGGCCACCACAGCAGTTGCTCTAGGGGTGACAGCGCCTCTGGCAGAGGCGACGGAGGCGCACAACTCAGTGTCGCCCGTGACCGTGTCCGTGCAGAGGGCCGAAGCGGCAGAAGCCTCGGACTTGACGTTCACCGCGGCCGACGTGCGCGACCTGATCCAGCGCATCAGGGCGGACGGGGGCGCGGACACCGCTCAACTCGCGCAGTTCGAGGCCTACGCCAACTCCCTGGAAGGCAAGCCGCCGAGCAGGCCGATGCAGCGCTTCGGCTGGAGCACCATCGTCCGCAAGCTGGTGGTGGCCGGCTTCCGGCACGGCGGCGTGTGGATGGGCAAGGTACTCAAGCACGTCTCGCCGAAGGCGGGCCGTTACGCCTCCAGGTACGGCAACAAGATCGCCGACGCCATCGACGCGGTCGAGAACTGGGGCGAGCACGCGCTGACACTGGCCCTGATGAGGGCCGGGCTGCCGTCGGACGTGGCCGGCGACCTGGCCAAGGCGATCATTCTCGTTGCGGCCTAGATCCCCTGGCAGGGGCCCGACGGAGGTGATGAACATGGCGTACGACGCGGACGACGAACCGTCGACCGCGGGCGAGAAGCGCCTCGCGGGAGCCGTCGTAGGCGGACTGGTCCTGCTGGTGACCGCGCTGGTGGGGCTGCTGTTCCTCCTGGTGCTGCTCGTCACGGTGGCGGTGTTCCCGGAGGCGGTCGAACTCGACGGCCTGTCCTCGCTGCTGTGGGCCCTGCTCCTGCTGGCCCCCTGCTCCGTGATCGCCACGGCCGTCACGGTGCCGGGGCGACGCCTGGTGCGCACCTGGCTGGCAACGTCCCCCATGGTGGCTCACCTCTCGGACGCGGCCTTCGCCTGGCTGTCGGCCTTTCTCGTAGGCGTGATGCTGCTCGAGTGGACGCCGGGCGTGCACGCTCACTCGGTGCTCCCGGCGGTGGCGGTGGCCACGGTCGGCCTGGCCGTGGACCCGATCGCCGAGCGACTGGGCAGGGGCAGGGCGAAGGAGCGGCGGAGCGACAGGCCCTCAAACTGAGAGGCGCACCCGCCAGCAGCCGTGGACGCGAATCGACCGCACTCTCGGCATGTTCACGGTCTCGATAAGGGTCTGCCAAGCCTCCCGGCTGATGGTCAGTATGGGCCCGCTCCGCCCCTTCGAGTCCCGTACGAGGACGTCGTCCTCGCTACTCGCGCACTCTAGACACTCGGTCCCGCTCCCACCGCTGTAGGAAGACTCAAGATCGAGTGCCTGTGCGCTGAGGTACTCGAGCGCCAACCCATAACGCTCCAGTTCTTGCCGCTTCTCCATAAACAGGCCACCACCGAGCAAGTCCACGTAGACGAGGTTGAGTTCGGGCACGGGGCCGCGAAGAACAGCGAATTTGCCCACCGTTGCGGCATGCGCGCCTGATGAGAAGGGCAGCATCTGCACGGTGATGTGGGGGCGCTCCGATAGCGCGAGCAGCTGATCAAGCTGGTTCGGCCACTGGCTGAGAGCCCATGGCTGTGATGCCGAGGAAGCCTTGGACCGAGCTCAGACGCGCTTCGAAGGGCAGGTCAAGGATGCCGCTACCCGGTCGCAATGGCCGAGTACGTCCACACGTCGGCCGGGAGTTCGTGCTTGAGATCCCATGTGATCGCCATCGGCTTGCTTCCCGTGTGCTTTACGTATGTGGCCGGGCCCAGGAACATCCAGGGCTCGGACTTGCCGATGGCGTTGGACTTGTAGCGGCGCAGGAACAGCAGGACGTGGCTGCCTCGTCGGGCGTGGTGCTGGTAGCGCAGGCCGGTGGGAGACGTCGCGGGTGTGGTGCTCTGCGACTCCCAGTGGAAGCGGGTGGGGCTGATCGCGTAGTCCTTGTAGCGGACGGTGGGGGAGAAGTCGCGTTCGTTCTTCTCCAGCGTGATCAGCAGGGCGTCCGTCTCGATCTCGTCGACCCAGGTGACGCCCTGGCTGAAGACGCCGGGCATCTGTCCGCCCAGTCGCGCCACACCGAGTGCGGAAAGGACTTCAGAGCGGTTGTAGGCGCTGTGGATCTTCAGCGGAAGATGGCCGAGTGGCCCGTCCAGCGGGATGGGGAAGTGGTCGGTCCGATCGAGGACGTACGAGAGAACCTGCTGGAGTTCGTCGCGGACCAGGCTCTGAGCACGCAGCGACTCCAGGCCCTCCCGGTAACTGGAGAAGCCGCCCGCCTTGTCCCACAGGTTGAAGAAGAGCATGCGGGCGTAGGCCTGGTCGGCCGGTGAGAGGGAGTCGTAGTCGGGGGCTTCGTCGGAGAGCAGTTGCAGGTAGGTGCGGGCGCGCTCGGGATCGTCTACATGCAGGAAAGAGTGCACTCGCTTGAGGAGGTCCTCCTCGCCAGGCTGCGGGGCCGCCTTGATGACTCCCGCTCTGCGCAGGACCTTGGTCCAGGAGTTGTCGCTCTTGTAGAGCTCCTTGATGTCTCGCCGGCTCTCGCGGAGGTAGGCGCCGAGCTTGGGCGTGCTGTAGTCCCGGACCTCTTTCGCCAGCGTGTTGATGGTGGCGTTGAGCTGGGTGCGGATGTTGTTCAGGACAAGGTCCTTGGACTTTCCCTCCAGGAGGATCTGGCAGCCGGAGGGCAGATGGGGGAAGTCCCGCTCGATGCTGTCGACCAGGCGGTTCCTGGACAGGTTCGTCAGCGCCCGGAACTGCTCCTCGAACCGGAACTCCGCCCGGTGCTGTCCGATGAAGTCCAGCACCGTCAGCACGGGTTTGTTCGGTGTGCGGCGCAGGCCGCGCCCGAGCTGCTGAAGGAAGACCGTTGCGCTGTTGGTCGGCCGCAGGAGCAGCAGCGTGTCGACGTCGGGGATGTCCAAGCCCTCGTTGAACAGGTCGACCGAGAAGATCACTTGGATCTTTCCGTCTCTGAGCTCGCGAAGCTTCAGCTCTCGCTCTGCCGGTGAGGAATCGGCGTCGAGGGCCGCGGTCTGGAACCCCGCCTTGTTGAACTGCCGGGCCATGAAGTGCGCGTGTTTCTTGGTCACGCAGAACCCCAGGGCCCGCATGGCGGCGGGATGGGAGATCTTGTCCCCGACCTGCTTGATGACGATGTGGGCCCGGGCGTCGCTCGCGGTGTAGACGTTGTCGAGTTCATCCCGGTCGTAGGAGCCGGCCCGCCAGCTGAGCTGGGTCAGATCCGTGCCGTCGGGGATGCCGAAGTAGTGGAAGGGGCACAGGAGGTCGGCTTCGAGAGCCTCCCAGAGCCGCATCTCGGCAGCGATCCGGCCGTCGAAGAACTCGTCCTGCACATTGAGGCCGTCCATCCGCTCGGGTGTCGCGGTGAGGCCCAGCAGTTCGGCCGGCTGGAGGTGCTGGAGGACACGGCGGTAGGTGTTCGCGGTGGCGTGGTGGAACTCGTCGATGACGATGACGTCGAAGTGACCGGGATCGAGTTGTTCCAGCCGCCGGAGGTTGAGGGACTGAACGCTCGCGAACACGTGGGTCCACTCGCGGGGTTCCTGGCCGTTGTAGAGCAGCTCACCGAAAGAGGCGTCCGCGAGTACCTCTTGGTAGGTGCGCAGCGACTGTTTCAGGATCTCCTTGCGATGGGCGACGAAGAGCAGCCGAGGCAGCTTTCCGCCTTGCCGGTCACGCATGGCGCGGTAGTCCAGGGCCGCCATGACCGTCTTGCCGGTACCGGTCGCGGCAACCAGGAGGTTCTCGTGGTGATCGCGGATCTCGCGCTCGACGCGGAGGCGCTCCAGCATGTCCCTTTGGTGCGGGAAGGGCTGGACCTCGAGACCGGAGAGGTTGATCTTGAGTTCGTCGCCGGTTCCGCTGCCTCCCGCACGCCTGAGGGCCTCGGAGAGTCGGTCTCCGTCCTCATCAGGGTCGTACGTCTCGAAGGCGGGGTCATCCCAGTACGCGTCGAAGGTGGCCTCGAACTTGTCCAGCACGCGCGGTGTGGCGACGGATGACAGGCGTACGTTCCACTCCAGGCCGTCGAGCAGCGCGGCCTTGGACAGGTTGGAGCTGCCCACGTAGGCCGTGTTGAAGCCGGTCTCGCGGCGGAACAGCCAAGCTTTCGCGTGCAGCCGCGTCGACCGGATCTCGTAGTTGATCCTGACGTCCGCGCCGAACTCCCGGACGAGACGATCCAGCGCGTACCGGTCGGTGGCTCCGATGTAGGTCGTCGTGATGACCCGGATGCGAACGCCCCGCTCCCTGGCCGCACGGAGTGCATCCTCCAGCACCCGTATGCCATGCCACTTGACGAACGCGCACAGCAGATCGATGCGGTCGGCCGTGGCCAGCTCCGCGCGCAGCTCGGCACCCAGGTTCGGGTCGTCCGGGGCGTTGGTGATCAACGCGGTTTCGGAGAGCGGGGTGAGGGGGCGGATCGCGTAGACGCCGGGCGCCTCCCGTTCGGCGAGGGACAGGAGCTGGCGCGGTCCGTCGGCGATGACGTGGCCGGTCTCGTCCTCGTCCGGGTCGGGCGCACTGGCGGCCAGGGACTGCATGATCTGGTTGGCGACGGTCACCTGCTTCGTGGGCGGTAGCCGAGCCAGGCGGCGTCCCACGGCCTCACCGATGTGCCGGGCCAGCACATGCGGGGCCGACTCCGCACTGACCTCCGCGTCGACGGCTTTCCAGCCCGCTGCTTCCAGTCCCTCTATCTGGTCGAGCAGATCACGTGTGACGAGCTTCTCGTAGACGCCCGCCTTCGGCTGCGTCGGGTCCCCCGATTCCGCCACGACCGCTCCTTCGATCCCTCGCGCTTGATCTTCCGCGTCGATATGGATCTGTTTTAACAGGAGCCACTGACAAACAGTTCTGGGTACCGGAATTCAAAGGGCCGCCGTTGCCCGCCCGCTTCTCGGTACGAGGGAGAAGCGGGCGGGCGGCCCGTAGGAAGCGGCGGTCTGGAGGACGCCAGCGGCAGGTTGGGCGGTGGCGCTACGCCCCGTGGCAGGCCTCGTACGCCCGGCCCGACCCGCACCAGCACACCGCCCCCCGCTGCGGCGGCCACTCCTCCGCCCGCCCCCGCGCCGCCAGGGTCGTGGCGTACTGCGGGAGGAGGTCTACCTCCGCCGGGGACGAGGCCTCCGAGGCTGCGAAGGCCTCGTACGACGGGACCGTGCCCGTCACGATGCCCAGGTTGGGGGTGCCGGAGGCGGAGAGTTCGCGCAGGGACGCCTCTATCGTCGCGAGGTGCTCCTCGTGAGAGGGGTACTCGGCCGAGAGGGTCGGGTACGCCTCCAGCAGCTCGGCCAGTTCCGGTGCCGGCCAGTGGAGGACCGCCACCGGGAACGGGCGGGACAACGCCTCGCGGTAGGCGCCCAGTTCGGCCTGCAGGCGGGAGATCTCCGCGGCCAGTTCCTGGGGGTTGTCGGAGCCCAGCGACCAGACGCGCTTGGGGTCGTGGAGCTCGTCCAGCGGGACCGGGGCGGAGTGGAGGGTGTCGGCCAGGATGTCCCAGTCGTCGTGCTCCGCGCCCAGCATGCGCCGTACGCGATGGCGGCCGAAGAGGAGCGGGTGGGTCGCGTACGGGGGCTCGGGCACGTCCGAGAGGAGGAGCGTCGCGCCCTCCGTGAACGTCTCCTGCGCCGTCTCCAGCTCGTCGTGCGCCTCCAGCGCCTCCGCCACGATCACCCAGGGCGCGGGGTCGCGCGGGGCCGCCGCGCGGACGCCGTCGATGATGGCGCGGGCCTCGGCCTCGTGGCCGTACTCCCACAGGTTCGAGGCCTTCAGGGCCCGTACCAGATAGGGCTTCTCCAGGCCGTCCGCGGAGGACAGCAGGCGGTCGTAGAGCGTGGTCGCGGCGGGGCGGTCGCCGGCCAGCTCCAGGTGGGCCGCGGCCTGGAGCAGCAGGGCCTCGGCGTCCTCGGGGTACAGGCCCGCGGTCCGCTCCAGGCGGGCCGCTTCGGCGGTGTGGTCAGCGTTCTCGGCTGGCGTGTCGGGGCGCATGAGGGAAACCGTACTGCCGATCAGTGACAAAGAAGAGGCACGTGCTGGTCAGCAGTCCGTTCGCCACTCAGCCCCCATGATCTCCGGTTCGTGCCGCGTCCCTCGCCGTGAAGGCCATCGTCACCAGGCCCGACAGGACGACGGCCGCTCCCACGTAGAGCGGGGCCGTGTAGCCGAGGCCCGCGCTGATGGCCAGGCCGCCCAGCCAGGCGCCGAGGGCGTTGCCCACGTTCGAGGCGGCCACGTTGGCGCTCGCGGCCAGCGGCACTCCCCGGGCGTGGTCGGTGACCCGGGTGATCATGCCGGGGACGGGCGCGAAGCCGAAGACGCCGGTGAGGAAGACCAGGATCACGGAGGCCGTCGGGCTGGTCGCCAGCAGGCCGAATGCCGCGAGGGTGGCGGTCAGGGCGGCCAGGGACACCAGCAGGGTGGCGTCGCGGTTGCGGTCCGCGCCCCGGCCGCCGAGCAGATTGCCGAGTACGAGACCGCTGCCGTAGACGACCAGCAGCCAGGCCACGTCCGTTTCCGAGAAGCCGGTGACCTCGGTGAAGGTGTACGCGAGGTAGCTGAACGCGCCGAACATGCCGCCGTAGCTGAGCGCCGTCGCGGCGAGGGTCAGCCAGACCTGGCGGGGACGCATGGCGCGCCATTGGGTGCGGAGTGCGCCTCGTGAGCCGGTCCGTGGTGAGCCACTGCTTCGTGAGCCGCTGCCCCGTGAGCCGGTGCCTCGTGAGCCGGTCCCGGGGGCCGCCGGATGCGTTCCCGCCCAGGCCGGGACCAGTACGGCGATCGCCGCCACGGCCATCACGCCGATCCCGGTGATCGCCCAGAACGTGGCGCGCCAGCCCCACTTGTCGCCGACGAGGGCGCCGAAGGGGACGCCCAGCACGTTCGCGACGGTGAGGCCGGCGAACATCACGGCCACCGCTCTCGACGCCCGTTCCGGGGCGACCAGACGGCGGGCGACGAGCGAGCCGATGCCGAAGAAGGAGCCGTGGCAGAGAGCGGCGACGATCCGGCCGGCGAGCATGACCTGGTAGTTCGGGGCGAGCGCGGAGAGCAGGTTGCCGAGGACGAAGAGCACGACGAGTCCGGCGAGGACCGGTTTGCGGGGCAGCCCGGCCGTCGCGGCGGTCACCGCGATCGCGCCGACCGCGACGGTCAGGGCGTAGCCGGAGATCAGCCATCCCGCCGCGGCCTCGGACACGGAGAGGCTGCGGCCCACCTGCGGGAGCAGCCCGGCGATCACGAACTCGGTCAGGCCGATCCCGAAGCCGCCGAGGGCGAGCGCGGCCAGCCCGGCGGGCATCCGTGCGGGACCGGGTGCACCGGTGACGCGCACCACCTCCGCTTCGGTGCCGATGTCAGATCACGACCCCGTCTATCTGCAGCGTCTGCACGGACTTCGCCGCGAACGGCACCGCCACCGTCTTCCCGCTCAAGTGCGTGTCGGAGTACGCCTTGTACAGGTCCCCGCCCGTCGTCACCGTGTTCCAGCGAGGCACGAGCCCGCCCGAACCGCCGCTCACCGTGGTGAAGCTGGCGAGACTGAAGGTGAACGTCTGTGCGGAGGACGAGGTGTTGGCCGCCACGATCACCAGGCGCTTCGCGCTCGCGTCGTAGGCGGCCGCCGCGTAGCTCACACCTGTGTCGAGGATCTTCATGCCAGGGCGGATGTGGCGGCTGAACTGCGCCATGACGTAGTACTTCGTCGTGATGGCGCCCGGCTGCAGCGTGTTCGCGTCGTAGGCGATCATCGCCCAGTTCGAGGACGGGTCCATCACCTGCCAGTAGACCCAGGCGGTGGGGTGCAGCCAGCGGAAGTCGTAGAGCAGGTTGCCGGCGAGTGTGAGGCCAGTGCCGTCGTTGTCGCCGGTCTCGGAGTTCCACAGGGCCTTGCCGGCCGTCGTGACGACGTCGGTGTAGAGCAGGTCTCTACGGCCGCCCGAGCCCTGGTAGCCGTGGACGTTGACGCGGTTGACGTAGCCCTTCGTGGCCGAGGAGAAGGAGCCCCACGTCGTACGGGCCAGGTCGTAACTGGTCTCGTCCGAGGCCGAGATCTTCGTGCCCGTCAGGCCGCGCTTGTCCAACTCGCTGCGCAGATAGGGGAGTACGGCCGACTGGACGGTGGCGTCCATGTGGCAGCCCTCCTGGGTGCCGGTCGCCGTCCACCACGAGGACGAGGGCTCGTTGAACGCCTCCACCGTCGCGAAGTTCACGCCCCAGTTGTTCTTGGCGTAGAGGGCCACCGCGGCGAGGTGGGAGGCGTGCTGGCGGTAGTTCCAGGACTGGAGGTTGTTGCCGCCGTCGGCGGCGCCGGACGGGTTGTGGTTCAGGCACATCCACCACATGGGGGAGTTGGCGAAGAGCTCGGTGGTGGCGCCGCGGGCCACCGCCTTCGTCAGCATCGCGCGCTGGGTGGCGTCCGCCGTCCACTTCCAGGCCGAGGAGGTGGGGTCCTCGTTGTTCCAGTCCTGCCAGTAGCCCTCGATCTGCTTGAAGGCGGGGATGTTGGGGGAGGCGGCCATGCTCTCGCCGTTCACGCTGTTCGAGCTGCACGCGCCCAGGTTGTAGCGGGCGATGTTCAGGCCGAGGCCCGGGAGTGAAGTGCCGTTGTACGTCGTGGACTTGGTGGTGAAGAAGATGTCGGCGAAGTCGTCCCGGGCGCCGAAGACGTTGGCCCACCAGGCGAGGGAGGTACCCCAGCCCTCCCAAGTGCCGTACGACGTGCCGGGGTTGACCGAGATCGTGGCGTCCGCGCGTGCGGTTCCGGTCGCCAGGGCGCTGCCGAGGAGGGTGCCGCCCGCTGCGGTGAGCAGGGTTCTGCGTCGGATCATGACTTCTCCGCTTCGCTGCAGGTCCCGTTCATGACAGTCGTGCCAGTCGTGCCAGTCGTGCCAGTCGTGCCAGCTGTTCCGGTCGTGCCAGGAGGAAGCATCGGGTGTGGTGCGTGGGGTTGTCGAGGGTTCTGACAGGGCTTTCTAAAACCAATGTACGAAGTCCCGAACGGGTGGGCCCTCACCGGCTGAGACGCGCCTGAGGGGCGTACGGGAGGCGTACGAGAGGCGTACGGGCCTGGTGACTTGAAGGCGCTGCCCTTATCGTGCGGGCGGCCTGGTGTGAGGAGGCGTACGGATGCGCGTTCCGGTCGTGCAGCACAGCAGCAGGCGGCGGCTGGCCCGGCGCCGGCGGGTGTGGTGGACCGGGGGCGAACTCCTCGTCACCGCGGGCGTCGTGCTCCTGCTCCTGGTCGTCCAGCAGCTGTGGTGGACGAACCGGGAGGCGCGGCAGGGGGCCGAACGGAAGGTGCAGTCGCTGGAGCGGCAGTGGGGTTCGGGCGGTTCCGGCGACGACGCATCCGCCGCGCCGGCACCGTCCTCGTCACCCACGTCGTCATCCGGGCAGCACGCGGACACCGCCGCCGACTCCAGTCCTCAACGGCCCGCCACCACCCGGCAGTCCCGCCCCACCTGGTCCCAGGCCTATGCGATCCTCACCATCCCCCGCCTAGGCCTCCGCGTCCCCGTCGCCGAGGGCGTCAGCAAGCCGAACGTCCTCAACAAGGGGTACGTCGGCCACTACGTCGGCACCCAACAGCCGGGCCAGGCAGGCAACTTCGCCCTCGCGGGCCACCGCAACACCCACGGCGAACCCTTCCGGTACATCAACCGGCTGCGGACGAAGGACGTCGTGCGGGTGGAGACCAGGAGCGCCACGTACACCTACGTCGTCGACAAGACGCTCCCGCAGACGTCGTCCCGCGACTCCGGCGTCGTACGCCCGATCCCGCGCTCGATCGTCAAGCCGCGGTACGGGTACAGCGAGCCGGGCTACTACATCACCCTGACGACGTGCACCCCGGAGTACACGTCGCGGTATCGGCTGGTGGTGTGGGGGAAGCTGGTGTCGATGCGGCCGCGATCCTAGTCGGCGTCGTTGTCGATCTTTACTCGCCCTTGGTGTCTGCCATACCTCTGGGATAACTGCTCTCCCTAGTGTCGTGGGGTTGGCATGTGCACAGAGTGAAGCGATGGATGTACGGGGTTCGGGGGGTGGGTTCGGGTGTCGGACCTGAAGAAGGAAGCGACGTCGATGCACAAGGCGGCGTCGGGGCTGCGTGGGGTGGGGCATCACACGGCGAAGCCGTTGCAGCAGTTCGAGGCGCAGTCGCACGACCTGGGGGCGTTGGGGGCGTTGGGCTCGCTGCTGGGGGCGAAGGGCGAGATCGAGAAGGGCATGACCACTCTGGTCAAGCTGGCCAAGCAGCTGGATGAGGAGTGGGAGGCGGAGGCGAAGCTGATCGGTGAGGTCTCCACCGCGTTCGATCTGCTGGATGTGTTGATCGCGGCCGCGGCCCGGGACGGGAAGGGCTGAGCGGCAGCGTCATGGTCGATCTCAACCCCTTGCACTACGTCAACAAGTTCAACCACATGTTCGGCGACAGTGTCGCCAGCGGCCTGGAGTTTTTGGGCATCTCGGATCCGGCGGTGGACCCGGACGGGGTGCGGGAGATCGCGAAGAAGTGGCGGCACCTGGCCAGTGGCCTGGACGACGCCGCGGAGGCTTCCCGCAAAGCGCTGGCGGATGTGGAGTGGGACGGCAAGGCGGCCAAGGCGTTCAACAAGCGCTCCAAGGCGGCCCGTAAGCAGGCCACGGAGATGGCGCATTCGCTGCGCGAGGGCGCGAAGGCGCTGGACGACTTCGCGGACAAGGCGCACGAGTTGCTGTCCGAGATCGGCGTGATGCTGGCGGAGATCGCCGAGTTCGAGATCGCCGGCCTCGCGCTGTCGATCCTCACCGCGGGTGCCTCCGAGGTGGCCTCGACTTTGATGGCGGGCGAGCGGGCGCTGAAGGTGGTGGCGCTGATCGGCCGGATCGAGGAGGAGGGCACCGCGCTGGGTTCCGTGATCCGCGGGGTCATGGAGGTCATCCGGGGCATCGAGCGGGCCCTGAAGGCGCTCAAGGAGATCCGCGGCGTCGCCGAGGTGGCCAGGATGGCCAAGGGCGGCGCGGAGTTCTCCGCCTTCGAGACGCTGCTGAAGGACCCGGGCGCGTTCAAGGACCCGGGCAAGCTGGCCGGGATCCTGGCCGAGGGCGCGGTGATGGGCGTCGGCTTCGGCGTGCTGGGCAAGGCGCTGGGCAAGGGGCTGAAGGCGCTGGGGCCGGCGGCGCTGGCCAAGCTGAGCAAGTCGCTGGGCATGGACTGCGCGGCCTTTGAGCGGCTGAAGCTGAACCCGGGCTTCGACAAGCTGCCCGCCTCGGTGCGCAACATGGTCAAGAAGTTCGTGCGGGACCCGATCGACGTGGCGACCGGCGACATGGCCCTGCCCCGCACCGACGTGTCCCTGCCGGGCGTGCTCCCGCTGATCCTGCAGCGCACCCACCTGTCCTCCTACCGCTTCGGCGGCTGGTTCGGCCCCTCCTGGGCCTCCACCCTGGACCAGCGGGTGCAGGCCGACGACGAGGGCTTCGTGTTCGCGGCGGCGGACGGCGCCCGCCTGTGCTTCCCGCCGCTGGACCCGGCCGGCAGCGACCCGGTGCGGCCGCTGACCCCGGGCTCCCGCCTGATGCTGTCCTGGGACACCGAGACCGACGGCGCGCTCCGCGTCAGCGACCCGGACAGCGGCCTGACCCACGTCTTCCACTCCCCGGTCGCGGCAGCCGGCGACACCGCCGTCGACCTGCCCCTGCAGCACATCACCGACCGCAACAACAACCGCATCACCATCGTCTACGCCGAGAGCGACATCCCCTCCGCCGTCGTCCACTCCGGCGGCTACCACCTCGCCCTCGACCACGACCCGGCCCGCTCCCGCATCACCGGCCTGCGCCTGCTCGACCCGGCCCACCCGGACCGCCCCGGCACCACCCTGCTCACCTTCGGCTACGACGAACACGGCCACCTCAGCGAGGAGTACAACTCCTCCGGCCTGCCGATGCGTTACACCTACGACGCCGACGGCCGCATCACCTCCTGGAGGGACCGCAACGACACCACCTACTGGTACCGCTACGACGACCAGGGCCGCGTCATCGCCACCGGCGGCACCGCCGGCGCCCTCGCCTCCACCCTCACCTACGACGACACCACCCGCACCACCCACGTGACCGACTCCCTCGGCCACGTCCGCATCTACGAACACAACGAACACCTGCGCCTGATCCGCGAAACCGACCCACTCGGCAACGTCACCACGCAGGAATGGAATGACAGAAACCAACTGTCGTCGGTGATCGACCAGTTGGGTAACGTCACCGAGCTCAGCCACGACGAACTCGGAAACCTCGTCAAGGTCGTGCGCGCGGACGGCCATGCGACCAGCGCCGCGTACAACGCCCTTGGACTGGTCGAAAGGGTGACGGACCAGGACGGAGCCGTCTGGCAGCAGACCTACGACGAACGCGGCAACAGAATCGCTGTGACTGACCCGAGCGGAGCGACGACTCGCTTCGCCTACAACCGCTTCGGCCATCTTGTCTCGGTCGCCGATGCGTTGGGCCACGACACCTCCGTACAGTGCGACACCGCCGGGCTTCCGCTCCAAATCCAGGACCCGCTGGGCCATGTCACCGGATTCGAGCGCGATGCCTTCGGCCGCACCATCGTGGTCAGGGATCCTCTGGGGGCCGCAACACGCTTCGAGTGGACCGTCGAAGGACTGCTGGCGCGACGCAGCATGGCCGATGGCGGCACGGAAACCTGGAACTACGACGGTGAGGGCAACTGCCTCACCCACACCAGTCCTCTGGGTGCTGTGACCCGCCTCGAGTACGGCCACTTCGACTTGCCCGTGTGCCGCATCGACCCTGACGGAGCGCGCTACGAGTACGCACACGACACGGAACTGCGCCTTGCCGCCGTCACCAACCCCGCCGGGCTCACATGGCATTACGAATTCGACGCCGGAGGCCGTCTGATCTCCGAGACGGACTTCGACGGGCGCACGCTCGCCTACAGCCACGACGCTGCGGGCCGTCTGGTCAGCCGCACCAACGCACTCGGGCAGACGACCCGCTTCGAGCACGATGCCCTCGGCCGAGTGCTCCGCAAGGACTCCGCGGGCCGGCTCACCACGTACTCCTACGAGCCCGATGGCCGGCTCTCCAGCGCCGTCGGCCCGGACGTGACGCTGCTGCGCGAGTTCGACCGGGGCGGGAATCTGACGCTCGAGACGGTCAACGGCCGGACGTCTACTTTCACGTATGACGCCCTCGGACGTAAGACGAGCCGGACCACGCCCAGTGGAGCTGTCAGTACCTATGCGTACGACGCCGCCGACAACCTTGTACATCTCGTGTCCGCGGGGCGGACCATCGCCTTCGAACACGACGGGTCGGGCCGAGAGCTCGTGCGCCGCATCGGCGGGGCGATCACCGTGACCAGCGTGTTCGATGAAGTGGGGCGTCTTACCGGCCAGGCCACGACGCGACCTGGCAGCGGCCAGACCGTGCAGGAACGCAGCTACACCTATCGCGCCGATGGCTATCTGGTGGGCATGGACGACCGCCTGAACGGCAGCCGCCAGTTCACGCTGGACGTCGGTGGCCGTGTGACCGAGGTCCGGGCGGCGGGCTGGACGGAACGCTATGCGTACGACGAGGTCGGCAACCAGATCACAGCGGAATGGCCCACCGCCCAGCCGGGGCACGAAGCCACCGGTTCGCGCACGTACCAGGGAAATCGCATCGCACGGGCCGGAAACGTGCGCTACGAACACGACGGTCAGGGGCGCACGACGCTTCGGCAGAAGACCCGGCTGTCCCGCAAGCCCGATACATGGCGCTACATCTGGGATGCCGAAGATCGCCTCAGCTCAGTCGTCACACCGGACGGCACCACATGGCGCTACCTGTACGACCCTCTGGGGCGCCGCACGGCCAAGCAAAGGCTCGGACCGGACGGCACGAGTGTGGTGGAGCAGGTCGATTTCACCTGGGATTCGAGCACCCTGTGCGAGCAGACCACGGCGGTCGAGGGGTCTCCTCAACGGATCACCCTCACCTGGAACCACGACGGGCTGCAGCCGATCGCACAGGTCGAATCGCTCACCGCCGCCGACGCGCCCCAGGAAGAGATCGACTCCCGCTTCTTCGCGATCGTCACCGATCTGGTGGGATCGCCCGCGGAACTACTCGACGAGGACGGTGCCGTCGCCTGGCGCTCTCGATCCACACTCTGGGGGAAAACATCGTGGACGACGAACAGTACGGCGTACACCCCACTTCGGTTTCCCGGCCAGTACTACGACCTCGAAACCGACCTTCACTACAACTACTTCCGGTACTACGACCCTGAGTGTGCGAGGTATCTCACTCCCGACCCGCTGGGCCTGATCCCTGCCCCGAACCCCCATACCTACGTCCACAACCCTCTTACGTGGACCGACCCTCTGGGTCTTGCTCCTGAGTGCCGTGAACTGGGGTTGCGTACAGAGGCGATGGACGCGATCAAGAAGTTGGAGAACATCAAGAAGGATCCTGTCGGCGAAATCAATTCGCAGCCGAATCACAACCATTACAGCGCTGCGCGACGCGAGGCGCGGGGTGAAGTCGTTGCGCGGAAGGCTGACGGCACGCCCTTCGATCACATTCAGGACCTCAAGCAGGCGCGGAACGGTTTGAACAATGTTCGTGAGGCTCTTGAGAGGGAGATCAAGAATCCACCGGAGTCGATGACGGAACGCGGCATGAACGTGCTGTTGAAAAAGCGAAAGGAAGCCATCGAAGAGCTTGACCGCCTCAATGGTTTCCTGCATTCCATAGGTCACTGACAACGGCGTTGTAGCGTGAGCGCATCTGTTGAGACGCAGCAACCCCCTGCGCCTGACGAGCAAAACATGAAAGGACCGACGATGCCCCAGTCCGTCGACCGCACCAAGTCCCTGGAGCAGCTGGAGGGGCAGCGGTGGCCGGACCCGCCCGCGGAGACGACGTCGCTGGTCAGGACGGTTCACGAGTGGCGACGGCGGCCCGTGGGGACCTTGGAGCCCCATGAACTCGCCCGGATGATCGGGCAGGACGTCGGCCTGCCGTGGCTGCTTCCGCTCGCGGTGGAGATCCTGCGGGAGAAAGCGCCGGCGCAGGCCGCGGGCGGGTTCTACGACGACGACCTGCTGTACGCGGTCGTGACCCGGAGCCCCGGGGTGTGGGCGGCCGACCCCGAGCTCGCCCGTGAACTCAAGGCGGCGGTCTCCATGCTGACCAACCTGTCGCGCTACGTCAGGCCGGAGGTCGACGCATTTCTCGCCGCCCTGCCCGATGGGGTGTGAGCCCGTGTCCGTCGAGAGCCGCCTGGTGAATCCGGAGATTCTTCAGGCGCTCTACGGCACCATTCCCGCGCTCAGCGGTGTCGCCGTCAGGTCCGTCAATCTGAACCCCGTCGGGCCCGGCGTCACGCTGCGCGTCGACCTGCCGTCGTTTCCGGGGTCCGCGCCCCAGGAATGGCTCGACGCGGGCGTGGACGCGGTGCAGTGCCAACTCGGCTTTCTGGACGTGCGGATGGTCTCCCTCACCCGGTGGTCCCCGCCGACGACGGGTGACGTCAGGATGGAGCCGTACGGCGGTCAGAGGCGGATGCGCGTCGGCGTCGAGGGGAGCGGGGTGGCGTTGGAGTTCGAGTGCCACGACCTCGCGACGGTCGGTCATGTCAGTGCGTTCAGGATGGGGGCGGACGGCACGGACGGTGGGCCCCACTGCTACGTCAACAAGGTGGATGCGCGACTGTACGAGTCCCTCCCGGGAACCGAGGAGTTCACGTTCTATGGACGCTGACTGGCGGCGCCTGGTGCGTTCGGCCGACTGCCGTGTCTTCTACGTGCACTTCGACGAGCGTGACAACTCGGCGACGCTGGGTGTCGAGACGCGTGATGTGGAGGCCTGTCTCGTTTTCACCGGGCTGACAGGGCTTCGGGTCACCGGCTGGGGGCACGAGGAGGCCGGGCGGATCGAGGTGGCCGCTCGGGACGGACAGTTCGTCGACGTGCTGCTCGGGTCCGAGGCTTCCGGCATCGGCTTCCGGGCCGCCGAGGTCCGTCAGGCGAAGTGGCGTGCCCGTCCGACCCACCCCGGGCAGCCCGTGAACGCCTGACCCCTGCCCCCCCTGATCCCCGATCCCTGACCCAAGACCCGAGACCCGAGACCCGAGACCCAAGGCCCAAGATCCAAGACCCCTGATCAATCCCTGACCCCTGAGGTCAGGCCCGCTCCCGCAGCACCAGCACCGCCACCGCCGCCAGGGCGGCCAGGCCCGCCGACACCACCATGGCGATGTCCGCGCCGTGCGCCAGGCCGCCGCCCGACGACGTCGCGATCGCGATCGTCAGGGCCACGCCCGCGCAGGAGCCGATGTAGCGGAAGGTCTGCTGGGCGCCGGAGCCCATGGCCGCGCGGGCCGCCGGGACCGACTCGACGGCGAGGAGCGGGAGCGCGGCGTTGAGGAGGCCGCTGCCCGTTCCGGCGATCAGGAAGCCCGGGAGGAGGCGGGTCCAGGAGTGGGCGTCCAGGGCTCCGAGCATGGTGAGGACACCGGCCGCGTGCAGGACGAAGCCGACGGCCAGCTGGTGGCGGGGCGAGACGCGGCCGGCCAGGCGCTTGGACTGCAGGGCGACCGTGAAGGACAGGCCGGACCAGAGGAGGAACAGCCAGGCCGTGTCCATCGCGGACAGGCCGAGCGTCTGCTGCAGCAGGGCCGGCAGGAAGCTGAACATGCCGATCACCGCGAGACCGGTGAACAGGCCGCCCGCGGACGACGCCAGGAAGCGGGAGTGGCGGAGCAGGCCGAGGTCGATCATCGGCGTGGCCGTGCGGCGCTCGACGAGGGCGAAGACCGCCAGGAGGATCACCGTCGCCAGGAGCAGCAGGCCCACCTGCGGTCGCAGCCAGCCGTCCCGGCCCAGGGTGAGGGCGGCGACCAATGCCACAAGCGCCAGGCCGAAGGTGAGGGCGCCCGGTACGTCCGGGCGGCCGCCGCGCGGCGAACGGGACTCCGTGAGTCTGCGGGTGCCGAGGGCCGCCACGAGCAGCGCCGCCGCGCCCAGTACGCCGTAGGCCACCCGCCAGTCGGAGAACGCGCCGGCCACGAGCGGGCCCGCGGCGATGCCGCCGCTGACGAACGCTCCCCACACACCCGTCGCGTGCAGCCGGCCGCGCGCTGTCGGGAAGGCGTGCACGATCAGGCCCAGGCTGCTCGCCAGGATCGCCGCGCTCGCCGCGCCCTGCGCGATGCGGGCCAGCGTGAACAGCCAGGTGGAGGAGGCCAGCGCACCGAGGGCCGTGGTGATGCCGAGGGTGAGCGTGCCGGCCAGGAAGATGCGCCGGCGGCCGTAGTCGTCGGCCAGGCTGCCGGCGACCAGGAGGAGCGCGGCCAGGCCGAGCGGGGTGCCGTTCAGGAGCCATGCCTGGGCGGACAGCGGGGTGTGCAGGGCGGCCGCGGTGTCCGGGAGCGTGACCACCGGCGCGGTGTACGTCATCAGTGTCACGGCGGTGGCCGCGCTGGTCAGGGCGAGGGTCGCCCGGGGATGCGCGGGCGCCTGCGTGGTGTGTGCACGGGACGCCTCGGGTGTGGACGGCGCCTCGACCTCAGTGAGGGTTCGTTCATTGAACCTAGCCATGTCCGGGACCTTACCATGTTTAGGTTCGTTCATTGAACCAAGTTCGCGAAAAATGGTTACAGTGGACGGCATGGCATTGGGCAAGGACTACGCGACACAGCAGTGCTCCATCGCTCGCGCGCTGGAGGTCGTCGGCGAGCGCTGGACGCTGCTCGTCATCCGCGACGCCCTCTACGGCGTGCGGCGCTACAACGACTTCCTCGTCCACCTCGGCATCCCGCGCGCGGTTCTCGCCGCGCGCCTGCAGACGCTGACGACGGAGGGCCTCCTCGAGAAGCGGCGCTACCAGGAGTCGCCGCCGCGGGACGAGTACGTGATCACCGAGCGCGGCATCGCCCTGTGGCCCACGCTGCGCTCACTCGGCGTGTGGGGCCGCGAGCACTTCGGCGAGACCAAGCTGCGCACCTTCCGGCACGCGGACTGCGGCACCGAGCTCGGCTCGTACGGCGAATGCCCCGTCTGCGCAACCGTCGTACCCGTCGAGGACGTCCTCATGGAGCCGGGGCCCGGACTCGACGCGGACCCGACGGATCCGGTCAGCCGGGCGCTGCTCAGGCCCAAGCGCCTGCTGGAGCCGATCGAGGCCCCCGTCGAGCGGGCGGCCGAGAAGGATCCTGTATAACCGACGGCAGGGCCCGTGCAAGCGGGCCGGCGAAACAGCGGGGAGAGGGGGCGGTCATGATCGGCAGTCGGATGTCGCGGCCGGTCCGGACGTCTCTGCGCCCCGCCGCCGTGCTGCTGCTCCTCGTCCTCCAGGCCGTGCTGCTCGCCGACACCGGCAGCCTCACGGCCACGGTCGCGCTCGCCGCGACCGCCGCGGCGGGGTCCGCGCTCGCCGTCTGCGCCCTGCTCGCCGCGCGCTGCGTTCCCGTGGTGCCGCCCACCCGCGTGCGGACGGCCATCCGCGACCGAGATCGCCGTACGGCCTTCCTGTCGCAACGCGACCCGGACGCGCGGGGCCGCACCCGCCCCCGAGCTCCTGGATCCGCCCTTCCGGCGACCGCCGCGTAAGGCACGCAGTTCAGGCAGCTCGCGCAGTTCACGCAGCCCGTCTTCCGGCCGTGCCCGCGCCGGTCGTCATGCCGCCGTCACCCCATTCCGGCATGACCCTCGGAGGGCTCACCCATGTCCGTTTTCCCGGCTTTCGCGCATCTCGTCGAGCAACTCGCCGATCTCATCCAGCCGCTGTTCGGCGCCACCGCGGCGGCCGCCGCGATCGTCCTGTTCACCGCTCTCGTACGGCTCCTCGTCCATCCCCTGTCCCGGGCGGCCGCCCGCGGGCAGAAGGCCCGCACCGCGTTGCAGCCGAGGATCACCGAGCTGCGCGCCCGGCACAAGGACGATCCGCAGAAGTTCCAGCAGGCCCTTCTCGCGCTGCACGCCGAGGAGAAGGTGTCGCCGCTGTCCGGGTGCCTGCCCGGGCTGCTCCAGCTGCCGGCGTTCTTCCTGCTGTACCACCTGTTCTCGAGCGCCACGGTCGGCGGGGAGCGCAACGGCCTCCTCGCCCATCAGCTGTTCGCCGCGCCTCTCGGCGGGCGGTGGGCGGACGCGCTGGCCGGCGGCGGGGCGTTCGGGGCGGCCGGGCTCGTCTACCTCGGGCTGTTCGCGGTCGTCGCGGCGGTGGCGGCGTTCAACTTCCTGCGGGTGAGGCGGACCATGGGCGCCACCCCCGCCACCGCCATCGTCGAGGGCGTGGCGGCCCCGGAGCAGCTCCCCGGCGCCGCGGCCATCGGGAAGATCGCGCCGTACCTGTCCTTCTTCACGCTCGTCACGGTGGCCGTAATACCGCTGGCGGCCGCACTGTATGTGGTGACGAGCACGACGTGGAGCGCGGTCGAACGGGCCGTTCTCCACGGCTAGCGGGCGCGGTTACGGTCCAGTCCGTGAACCGGGTATTGCGGACTGGACGCCGAGCTTGGAGGATCGACCAGTCCTCCGATGGCTGCACCCATCGGTCGGGCGCCCGCGATCGAGGGAGACTGTGATCATGAAGCTGCTGCGAGTCGGTACGGCGGGAACGGAGAAGCCCGCGCTGCTGGACGCCGAGGGGGTTCTGCGGGACCTCTCCGGTGTCGTGCCGGACATCGACGGAGCGCTGCTCGCCGACACCGCGGCGCTCCAGCGCATCCGTACGGCCGCCGAGGCCGGGGAGCTGCCCGCGCTGGACGCGACCGGGCTGCGGGTGGGGCCGCCGCTCGGGCGGATCGGCAAGGTCGTGTGCATCGGGCTGAACTACCACGACCACGCGCGCGAGACCGGCGCCGAGCCGCCCGCCGAGCCGGTGATCTTCTTCAAGGCCGCGGACACGGTGGTCGGGCCGAACGACACGGTGCTGGTGCCCCGGGGCTCGTCGAAGACCGACTGGGAGGTCGAGCTGGCGGTCGTCATCGGACGTACGGCGCGCTACGTGGAGTCGGCCGAGGAGGCGCTCGCGCACGTCGCCGGGTACGCGGTGGCGCACGACGTCTCCGAGCGCGAGTTCCAGATCGAGCGCGGCGGCACCTGGGACAAGGGCAAGAACTGCGAGACGTTCAACCCGCTCGGGCCGTGGCTGGTGACGGCGGACGAGGTCGCCGATCCGCAGAACCTGCCGCTGAAGCTCTGGGTCAACGGCGAGCTGAAGCAGAACGGCACGACCGCGGAGCAGATCTTCCCGGTGGCCGAAGTGGTGCGCTACGTCAGCCAGTTCATGACGCTCTACCCCGGGGACGTCATCAACACCGGTACGCCCGCGGGCGTGGCGATGGGGCAGCCCGAGCCGAAGCCGTATCTGCGGGCCGGGGACGTCGTGGAGCTGGAGATCGAGGGACTGGGACGGCAGCGGCAGGAACTGAAAGACGCGTAGGCGCTCCGCCCGGGGGAGCGGGGAACCGCGGTCGTCCGTCGACCGCGGGTCGGATGCGGCTTGTCGCGCAGTTCCCCGCGCCCCCCGAAGGCGCTGCGGTCAGGCCTTCCTGAGGAACTCCTCCAGGGCCTCCACCACGAAGCGGTGGTCCGCCAGTTGGGGCAGGCCGCTGACCGTCACCGCGCCGACGACGCCCACGCCCTCGACGTTGACCGGGAACGAGCCGCCGTGGGCCGCGTAGGTGTCGGGGTCCAGGCGGGAGGATTCCTCGAAGGTCGTGCCCTTGGCGCGGAAGCGGGCGCCGACCAGGTAGGAGGCCGAGCCGTAGCGCTCGACGACGCGGCGCTTGCGGGCGATCCAGGCGTCGTTGTCGGGCGTCGAGCCCGGCAGCGCGGCGTGGAAGAGCTGCTGGCCGGCGCGGTGGATGTCGATGGCGAGCGGCGCCTGGCGCTCCAGGGCCATCTCCACCAGGAGCGAGCCGAGGGCCCACGCGTCCTCGAAGGTGAAGCGGCTGAAGACCAGATGGCGTTCCTGGGCCTCCAGTTCCTCCACGGAAGGAGTGATCTCCGGGTGGAACTTGGGCGTGATCTCGTGGTGCGTCACAGCGTCACCGCCACTCCGTCGCGGGCCGAACGGCGGGCCGCCTCCAGGACGTCGAGGGCGGCGGCCGCCTCGAGAGCGGTCACCGGGTTGGCGCCGCCGTCGAGGAGAGCCCTGGTCACGGCCGCATAGTACGCGGGGTAGTCGCCGGGGAGCGTCGGTTCGGGACGGCCGCCGCCGGTCACCGGGGACTCCCCGGCACCGACCCGGCCCCACAACTCCTCGGCCTCCGTGCCCCAGTCGGCCGCCGTGCCGGGCCGCCGGCCCTCGCGCAGGGCCGCCTCCTGCGGATCGAGGCCGTACTTGACGTAGCCCGCCCGCGAGCCCAGCACCCGGAAGCGCGGGCCGAGTTGGGCGGTCGTCGCGGAGACGTACAGGTGGGAGCGGACGCCGCCGGCGTGCGTGAGGGCGATGAAGGTGTCGTCGTCCGCCTGCGCGCCCGGGCGGCGGACGTCCGACTCGGCGTAGACCTGGGTCGCGGGGCCGAAGAGGACCAGGGCCTGGTCCACGACGTGGCTGCCGAGGTCGTAGAGGAGACCTCCGATCTCTTCGGGGTCGCCCGACTCGCGCCAGCCGCCCTTGGGTTGCGGGCGCCACCGCTCGAAGCGGGACTCGAAGCGCCACACGTCGCCCAGCTCGCCCTCGGCGAGCAGCTTGCGCAGGGTCAGGAAGTCGTTGTCCCAGCGGCGGTTCTGGAAGACGGACAGGAGCAGACCGCGGTCCTCGGCGAGGGCGGCGAGCGCACGCGCCTCGGCCGCGGTGCCGGCGATCGGCTTGTCCACGACGACCGGGAGACCGGCCTCCAGGGCGGTGGTCGCCAGCGGGACGTGCGTCTTGTTCGGCGACGCGACGACGACGAGGTCCAGCTCGGCGGCGCGGCCGAACAGCTCGTCGGAGGTCGCCGCGACGCGTACGTCCGGGAACTCGGCCAGGGCCTGCTTCTGCCGCTCCGGGTTCGAGGTGACGACCGTGTCGAGGGCGAGGCCCTCGGTGGCGGCGATCAGCGGGGCGTGGAAGACGGAGCCCGCGAGGCCGTAGCCGACAAGGCCCACGCGCAGAGGAGTACGAGTCATGGCTCCACTTTCGCAACGCTGTTGCCAAAGTGCAAGCGCGGGGGACAATGGCGGTGTGGACAGGACGAACGCGGTGGCGGGGACAGGGGCGGGGACGGCCGCCGGGCGGGCGCGGACGGCCGCGGACCGGGCAGGGCCGGTCGCGGGGCCGGCGAGCGCGCCCGTCACGGCGGGCACGTCGGGTGCGGTCGGCGCGAATCTGCCCGCGCTGCGCAGCCACAACATGGCCCTCGTCCTCGATCTGCTGCGCACGGCCGGCGCGGAGGGGATCAGCCGGCTCGAACTCGCCGAGCGGACCGGGCTGACCCCGCAGGCCGTCAGCAAGATCACCGCCCGGCTGCGGGCCGACGGGCTGGCGGCCGAGGCGGGCCGCCGCGCCTCCACGGGCGGCAAGCCCCGCACGGTGCTGCGGCTGGTGCCCGAGGCGGGGCACGCGGTCGGGCTGCACCTGGACCGGGACGAACTGCGCGCGGTCCTGGTCGACCTCACGGGCGCCGTGGCGGGGGAGCGGCGCATCCCGCTGGACCTGGGGGCGGGGCCGCAGGCCGTGGTCGGCGCGGTCGCGGAGCAGGCGGGAGCGCTGACCGGAGAACTGCCGGGCGCGGCCTCCCCGCTGGGGATCGGGGTCGCGCTGCCCGGCCCGCTCGACCACATCCGCGGTGTCCTGCACCGCGTCACGGGGTTCCCCGAGTGGGACGGCTTCCCGCTGCGCGACGCGCTCGCGCGGCGGCTCGGCGTGCCGGTCGTCGTCGACAAGGACACCAACGCGGCCGCGCTCGGCCTGGCGGTCGGGGGCGCGGGCGGGGCCGGGGAGAGCGGGTCGTTCGCGTATCTGTACCTCGGTACGGGGCTCGGCGCCGGGCTGGTCATCGGCGGCACCGTGCACCGCGGGGCCCGGACCGGGGCGGGGGAGTTCGGCCACCAGGTCGTGCAGCTGGACGGGCCGCCGTGCGGCTGCGGCAACCGCGGCTGCGTCGAGGCGCTGTGCCTGGCGGCGGTGGCGCGCGGCGAGGTCGACGAGGCGGCGCGCGTCCTCGGCACCGCCGCAGGCAACCTCGTCGCCCTTCTCGACATCGACCGCGTCCTCCTCGGCGGCCGCACGATCACCGCGGCGCCCGAGGCCTTCGTGCGAGGGGTGACCACCGTCCTCGACGCCCGCGCCCGCCGCGCCGGCGAGCGGCCGGTACCGGTCCGCATCACCCCCGACGAGGTCGCGGAAGGGGCGGCGCAACTGGTGCTGGGGCCGCTGTTCGGACGGGCGGACGGCTAAAGGGTGTTGCACAAGGCTCTGAGCTGGGCATCTTCCTTGTATGGCTGGGGTGTTAAGGGCTGAGCGGGTGTGGGTGGAGACGTTCACGGGGCTGCGGGTGACGCAGTTTGCGGGTCTGTTGAAGGTGGTGCGGGAGCGGGGTGGCAACGGCACGCTGCGGGGTCGGCCGTGGTCGTTGCCGTTGGCCGAGCGGGTGCTGATGGTGGCGGTGTACTACCGCACGAACCTGACGATGCGGCAGCTGGGCCCGCTGTTCGGCGTCTCTTCCTCGACGGTGTGCCGTGTCATCCAGCGGCTCGGTCCGCTGCTCGCGCTCGAACCCGTGGCCCGCCCGGCGGAGGCGGCGGACCGGTTGTGGATCGTGGACGGCACCCTGGTCCCGGTCCGCGACCGGCAGGTGGGCTCATCGTCACGCAACTACCGGTTCTCCGCGAACGTGCAGGTCATCGTCGATGCCGACACCCGCCTGGTGATCGCCGCCGCCCGTCCGGTGCCGGACACCACCGCGGACGCGCACGCCTGGCGGGCCTCCGGGCTGGCCGAGCACTGCCAGGGCGTGACCGTCCTGGGTGACGGCGCCTACCTCAACTGCCAGATGGTGGTGCCGCACCGCAAACGCCCGCACCGGCCCCTGCTGCTCGGCGAGGAGGACGACAACGCCGCCCACCGCAAGGTGCGTGCACGGGTGGAGCATGTGATCGGCCGGATGAAGAACTACAAGATCCTCCGCGACTGCCGGCAGCGCGGCGACGGCCTCCACCACGCGGTCCAGGCCGTCGCCCACATGCACAACCTCGCCCTCGCATCATGACCAGAGGACTGCCTCCACGGGCCCTGACCTGCCCGAACACAACCTTCCGCAACACCCTTTAGGGCCTGTTGCGAAAGTCCGGGCCCGCGCTTCGGGCGGACGACGGGATTTTCGCAACAGGTCCTGGGTCCGGGTGGGGCGTGCGCGCGTGCACCGTGCGCGTGCGCTGATCGAGGGGACTTGCGCGGACCCCCGGAGCGGCACCGGCCGCCGGGCGGACCCGTCCGGCACAGTCCCATGATTATGCGACTGTGCACGACCGTCCCCCTCAGCCTGGCAGCAGCCGCCCTCCTCCCCCTGGCGCCCCCGGCGCACGCCGTCCCCGCCGCCGGCTGTGCCCCGGACGACCGCCACTTCCCCGTCAGCACCCGCATCCACGGCGGCCCCGACGCCTACGAGGCAGGGGGCGGATACGGCGTCTGGTACCTGGACCTCACCAACACCACCACCCGGACCTGCGCGGGCATCCACCCGGTCGTCGTGCTCGTCGACGACCAGCGAGCGCTGCGGCCCGGCCAGCCGCGGCTGGACTTCTACGAAGGCGGCCGCGCGCACCCCGTGCGCTTCGTGAGGACCGACGAGGACGAGCTGGTCGGCGCCTTCGACGCCGGCCTGCCCGGCTTCACCGTCGCGCCCGGCAGGACCGTCACCGTGAAGGTCCGTCTCGCGCTCACCTCGGACGCCGTACCCAACGAGGTCACCGCCAACGCCGCCGTCGTCCAGCGGCACAAGAACGACGGCGACTGGGTCGGGCAGTCCGGCGACTACCGCTTCCGCGTCGACGGCGACGCCGGCCCGGGCGACACGAACCAGGGCGACACGAACCCGGGCGACACGAACCAGGGCGACGCGGACCGCGGCGACGCGACCCGGACCCCGGACGGCACCCGCCCCACCGGCACCGCCTCGCCGGGCGTCGGCCCGGGCCTCCCGTTCGCCGACGAACTCGCCCGCACCGGCCTCGGCACCCCGGGCGGAGCCCTCGCGGCCACCTCGGTCCTGCTCGTCACCGCCGGAGCCGTGCTGCTGGCCCTCAGGCCGCGCAGGCGCCGCTGAGAGGCCGGGGCGGGGCCGGCGCCCGGCGTCTGCGACGATCCCTCCCGTGGACTACCCGAACGACCAGGCCCCCGGCGCCCCCGTCCGCGCAGGCATCCCGGAGCACGGCCGCGTGCCGAAGTACTACGCGGTGAAGGCGCGGATCGACCACCTCGTGGCCGACCTGGGAGAGGGCGCCGCCATCCCCACCGAGCGCGACCTGTCCGAGGAGTACGGCGTCGCGCGCGAGACCGTGCGCCAGGCGCTGCGCGAGCTGGTGCTGGAGGGCAAGCTGCGCCGGAAGGGGCGCGGCACGGTCGTCGCGGGACCCAAGCTGGCGCAGCCGCTGTCGCTCGCCAGCTACACCGAGGGCGTACGGCGCCAGGGCCGCACCCCCGGCCGCACCCTCGTCACCCTCGACCGGTTCCCCTGCCCGGACGCGCTCGCCGCCGAGACCGGCCTCGAACGCGGCGAGCCGGTCTGGCACCTGGAGCGCGTGCTGCTCGCGGACGACGAGCGGGTCGGCCTGGAGAGCACCTACGTCGCCGTGGCCCGCCTCCCCCGCCTCGACACCGACTTCGAGCCCGACTCCTCCTTCTACGGCTACCTCCACGACAGCGGCATCCTCTTCGGGGACGCCGACGAGCGGATCGAGACCGTGCTGGCGACCCCGCGCGAGGCTCTGCTCATCGGAACCCCGCCGGCCCTTCCGATGCTGCTCATCCACCGGGTCTCGCGGGACACCGGCGGCCGGCCGCTGGAGCGGGTGCGGACGCTGTACCGGGGGGACCGGTTCTCGTTCACGGCCCACCTCAAGGGCTGACGCGAAACATCCCGAAGTCGGTCTTTTTCGGCGCTCACGCCCCGTCGTTGTATCACAAGGACATAACGGGTCTAGCCCAAACGGGGATGCCTCGTACAGGCTCTTGGTGTCAGCCGGACCTCCCCGGTTCCCCATGCGCGAGGAGCGTGACCGACGTGAAAGTGGCAGTCGTCGGAGCAGGCGTGGTGGGCACCATGCACGCCTGGCAGGCAGTGGCACGCGGCCACGAGGTCGTCCAGATCGAGCGCGAGGCGGAGGCCCGCGGCGCCTCGCTGCGCAACTTCGGGCAGATCTGGGTGAGCGGACGGGCGGGTGGCGAGGAACTCGGCACCGCCCTGCGCGCACGGGAGTTGTGGGAGGAGATCGGCGCCCGGGTCCCCGGGCT
This sequence comes from Streptomyces sp. NPDC057616, assembly GCF_042800575.1. Taxonomy (NCBI): domain Bacteria; kingdom Bacillati; phylum Actinomycetota; class Actinomycetes; order Kitasatosporales; family Streptomycetaceae; genus Streptomyces; species Streptomyces sp. NPDC057616. Next base: position 184,527 of record NZ_JBHVGU010000002.1, on the reverse strand, counting down.
GGGCTTCCGGGCCAACGGCTCTCTCACCCCGGTCCGCGGCGCCCTCGAACTCGCCGTCGCCGAGGCGGCCGTGGCCCGCGAGGACTCCGCCGCCCGCGGCCACAAGCTCCTCACGCCCGCCGAGGCCCGCGGCCTGAACCCCGCCCTGCGCGGCGAGTTCACCGCTGCGCTGCACTGCGAGCGGGACGCCGCCGTGGAGCCCCGTACCGCTCAACTCGCGCTGCGTGAACAGCTGCTGGCGTCACCGAACTACACCTTTCTGCCGGGGCGGGAGGTGCGCGAGGTGACCGGTGCGGGCACGGTCCGGGACGACCACGGCCAGGTGCACCGCGCCGACGCCGTCGTCCTGTGCACCGGCGCCTGGCTCGGCGGACTCGTCCGCGAACTCGCCGGACCGGACCTCCCGGTACGCCGTGTACGCCTCCAGATGATGCAGACCGACCCGCTCGGCGAGCCGCTCACCACGTCGGTCGCGGACGCGGACAGCTTCCGCTACTACCCGGCGTACGCGTCCTCCGCCCTCGACGCGCTCAACTCCCGGCAGCCGCAGGCCCCGGCCGCGCGCGAGCACCGGATGCAGCTGCTGATGGTCCAGCGTGCCGACGGCGGCCTGACCATCGGCGACACCCACGAGTACGAGCACCCCTTCGCCTTCGACACCGTCGAGGCCCCCTACGACCACCTCACCGCGGTCGTCGAGTCCCTCCTCGGCCGCCCGCTGCCGAAGATCCGGCGCCGGTGGGCGGGCGTGTACGCCCAGTGCACCGACGCCGGCCGCGTCGTGCACCGGCAGCGGGTCGCCGACGGCGTGTGGCTGGTCACCGGGCCCGGCGGGCGCGGCATGACCTGCTCGCCCGCGATCGCCGAAACCACCGCGAACGAACTGAACTGGTGAGGAAGTTGACCACAGACATGACCACGGACGCTCCCGACGTACGGCTCGTCGTCCTCGACATGGCCGGCACGACCGTCGCCGACGGCGGGCTCGTCGAGCGCGCCTTCGAGGCGGCCGCCACCGAGCTGGGCGTCGAGCCCGGCTCCGCCGACCACACCGAGAAGCTGGACCACGTCCGCGCCACCATGGGCGAGTCCAAGATCTCCGTCTTCCGGCACCTGTTCGGCACCGAGGACCTGGCCCGGCGCGCCAACGCGGCCTTCGAGAAGGCGTACGGCGACCTCGTCGACGCGGGGCTCGTCGCGCCGGTCCCCGGCGCCCGCGAGGCCGTCGAGGAGATCGCGGGCAGTGGCCGTACCGTCGTCCTGACCACCGGATTCGCCCGTGTCACCCAGGACGCCATCCTCGCGGCGCTCGGCTGGCAGGACCTCGTCCCGCTCACGCTGTGCCCGGCCGACGCCGGTGGCCGCGGGCGGCCGTACCCGGACATGGTCCTGGAGGCCTTCCTGCGCACCAGGGCCGCCGACGACGTACGGCAGGTCGCCGTCGTCGGCGACACCTCCTACGACGTGCTCACCGGCGTCCGCGCCGGAGCGGGCCTGGTGGCCGGCGTCCGTACCGGCGCCCACGGCGACGAGGCGTTCCGCGCGGCCGGCGCCACCCACGTCCTCGACTCCGTCGCCGCGCTGCCCGCGCTGCTCCGGGGAGCCCGGTGAGACGAGCATCCGCTTCGACTCCGTCACCGCCGGACTGGAAGCCGGCCGCCGGGAGCTGATCGATAGGGTGAGGGGCACGCATCAGCGCGTACGGCAGGAGACGGCACCATGGCAGACCGCAAGCCCATCGAATCTTGGCTCACCGACATGGACGGCGTGCTGATCCACGAGGGCGTACCGATCCCCGGCGCCGACGCCTTCCTGAAGAAGCTGCGCGAGTCCGGCAGGCCCTTCCTCGTGCTCACCAACAACTCGATCTACACCCCGCGCGACCTGCACGCCCGGCTGCGGCGCATGGGCCTGGACGTGCCGGTCGAGTCCATCTGGACCTCGGCCCTGGCCACCGCCCAGTTCCTGGACGACCAGCGGCCGGGCGGCAGCGCCTACGTCATCGGCGAGGCGGGCCTGACGACCGCGCTGCACGACATCGGCTACATCCTGACCGACCACGAGCCCGACTACGTGGTCCTCGGCGAGACCCGTACGTACTCCTTCGAGGCCATGACCAAGGCCGTACGGCTGATCGATGCCGGTGCCCGCTTCATCTGCACCAACCCCGACGAGACCGGCCCCTCCGCCGAGGGCCCGCTGCCCGCGACCGGTGCCGTCGCCGCGCTGATCACCAAGGCGACCGGCAAGAAGCCGTACTTCGCGGGCAAGCCCAACCCGCTCATGATGCGCACGGGCCTCAACGCCATCGGCGCGCACTCCGAGACCAGCGCGATGATCGGCGACCGCATGGACACCGACGTGCTGGCCGGCATGGAGGCCGGGATGCAGACGTTCCTGGTGCTCACCGGGCTGACCCGGCCCGAGCAGGTCGAGGACTTCCCGTACCGGCCGTCCCAGATCGTCGACTCCATCGCGGACCTCGTCGAGCGCATCTGAAACCCGAAGCCACCCGAACGGACCAGTGCGGGCCCCGCTGAGGATGCGGTGCCCGCACCCGCGGGGGAGCCTCCTTGTATCTGGAGGTTTCACGATGGGTTCACTGCGTCTCACTCTCTGTACCGGTCTTCTGGCCGCCTGCGCCCTCGCACCGGGGGCGGGGTACGCGGCGGAAGGAGGCGGCGGAGCGGGCCTCTCGATGACTCCGACGTCCCCCGCCGCTGGCAGCGACGTGGTGCTCCGGGCGACAGGGTGCACGCTGCGCACGGCCACCGCCACGTCCACGGCGTTCGTCGCGGACGCGCGGCTCTCGGGCGCCGGCGGCACGCTCACCGGGGACACCCGCGTCCGCGCCGCCGCCGGCCCGGGCTCCTACGACGTGCGGATCGCCTGCGGCGAGACCGTGATCAAGGGCCGCGTCACCGTCGTCGCGCAGCCCCGGCAGCAGGGTCAGGGCGAGCAGCAGTCTCAGGGCCGGCAGCAGGGCCAGGACCAGCAGCAGGTCCGGGCCCAGCGACCGCCGTCCCCGGCCGTTCCCACCGCGCCCGCCTCACCCGTCGCCCCCGTCGACGCCGGCGGCGGTGGTGCCGCGCACTTCGCCTCCGTGGACGTCCGCGGGGCCGGGCCCGGCGCGGGGCAGACGATCACCGGGCTGGTCCTCGCGGGCGCCGCCGCCGGCGCCGTAGGGCTGCTGAGCGCGCGCCGGAGGCGCGGGACGGACTGATCCGATGGCCGACCGCGAGCGCTCCTCGGGCTCCGCACGCCTGGTGACGGCGCTGTCCTGGACGGTGCTGCTGTGCGGGCTGTGGCTGTGGGGCAGGCAGGTGACCGACGTGCCGCGCGAGGTGCCGCAGACCGCGACCGGTGACCTGGCCGCGATCGGGGGACCACAGGAAGCGGAACTCCCGTCCGCGGTAAGCCCGTTGAAGCGTGCGCTGCCCCAGCGCGTCGACATTCCGGGGCTGGGCGTGCAGGCGCCCGTGATCGCCCGCGGCCTGGACGCGCGCGGCGCGGTCGAGCCGCCGCCCTTCGCGCAGGCGGGCGCCGTCGGCTGGTACGCGGGCGGGACCGCGCCCGGCGCGGACGGGGCCGCGCTGCTGGTCGGGCACGTGGACACCGAGACCCGGCCCGCCGTCTTCTACAAGCTGAGCACCGTACGGCCCGGCCAGACCGTCCGCGTCCTGCGCGACGACGGCACCGTCGCCGAGTTCACCGTCGACGGCGTCCAGGTCCAGAGCCGCGACCGCTTCGACGCCGCGCGGGCCTACGGACAGCACCGGGCGGGACGCGCCGAGCTGCGGCTGATCACCTGCGGAGGCACCTTCGACCGGGCCGGCCGCACCTACACGGCGAACGTGATCGTCTCGGCGTATCTCACCGGAACCGGCCTGTGAACCGTCCTCCCGACGGGCCACCTTTACCTGGCCCGGCCGGCGGCGTGCTCCCCCCGAAGCCGCCGACCGGGCTGGTCCTCGACCGCGCGCGCACGGGCTGCGGGAGTAACCCGGCGTCCGGCGCGGGAGGTTCAAGGGGCACGGTGATAGAACGGGGCCAGGGGCTGGGGCCGTTTGTGAAGACTCTAGAACGGATGAGCGCCCGAGCCTAGAGGCTGAATGACGCCAGGTTCCGCTACGGTGGCTCTCCGTCATATCCGCTGGTGATCCAGGGTGATACGGCTACTCTCCGGGCCCACGGGGCGCCTGGCGCCGCAGTTCGCCGTCATCGACGGTCCCCTCGATCACCGCCCGGGCCGCGTCGTGCAGTGCCAATCGGTGCCGCCGCGCGTACTGCCGCAGGAACACGAAGGCCTCGTCGGCCTCGACGCCCCAGCGCTCGGCGAGCATGCCCTTCGCCTGCTCGATGAGGATCCGGCTGGAGAGCGCCTCCTGCAACTGCTCGGCCAGCATGCGGTACCGCGTGCACGCGCGGTGGTTCTGCAGCCCGACGGCGGCGGCGTCGGCGAGGGCCTGCGCCACCGCCAGCTGCGAACCGTCGCCCTGGAAGGCGCCGTCGGGCGCAGTCCGTACGAACACGTTGAGGGCGCCGAACGGCGACCCGTGCCGGCTCAGCGGCACCGCGAAGGTCCCCGCGACGTCGTGCCGGAGGGCGCGCTCGGTGAACCGGGGCCAGCGGGCCTTCTGGTGCGCCGCCCGGATGGAGACCGCAGTGACCGCCTTGCCGGAGCAGTAGCTCTCCCAGCAGGGCCCGGCGCCACGCTGCGCCCCGAGCAGATCGAGCGCCATCGCCTCGTGCCGGCTGCTGCCCGTCATCGACACCGGCCTGCCGCCGTCGATGAGCATGACCCCGGCCGCCCGCACGCCCAGCAGCTCCACACAGCGGTCGGCCACCCGCCGCAGATGGTCCATGGCCGAGAAGTCCTCGGCGAGCGTGTCGGCCGCTTCCACCAGCGCCGTCGCCAGCCGGAGCTCCCGGTCGGTGTGGTGCATCAGGCACTCTCCTCCCCCAGTCGCACGCTGTTGTTGAAGCGCGCGCCTTCCCACCATGGGGCTGTAACAGCTGACCGACAAGACTCGGGCGACCTCGTGGGTGCCGCGGGCCGTATGTCAGGATTGAGGCTTGGACCGGTGCACCCAAGGGGGAGTTGGATGTACGGCATGAGGGGGGCCGGAATGCGGACTTCCGCGGCGGTGCTGGGGGCGGCACTGCTCGTCGCGGGATGTTCCTCCGGAGGCGGTGGCGACGACGCCGGCGCGAAGATCACCCAGCAGCCCAAGGAGAGCGACCCGTTCTGGGTCAACCCGGACGGCAACGCGGCCCGGCAGGTGGCCACCTACGAGAAGTCGGGCAAGGACGGGGACGCCGGCCAGATCCGCAAGATCGCCGAGCAGCCGACCGGCGAGTGGATCGGCCCGGAGAACCCCGAGCAGGAGGCCAAGGGCTTCACGGAGGCCGCCGACAAGGCCGGACGTACCGCGCTCCTCGTCCTCTACAACATCCCGCACCGCGACTGCGGCCAGTACTCGCAGGGCGGCGCGGCCGACGGTGACGCCTACCGCAGCTGGATCGACGGCGTCGCGGCGGGCATCGGGGACCGCTCGGCCACGGTCGTCCTCGAACCGGACGCCGTGCTGCACCTGGTGGACGGCTGCACCCAGGACGAGTTCCACGAGGAGCGCTACGACCTCCTCAAGGGAGCCGTCGCCAAGCTCAAGTCCCTGAAGAACACCAAGGTCTATCTGGATGCGGGCAACGCCGGCTGGGGCCACCCCGACCAGATCTTCGAGTCCCTGAAGTGGGCGGGCGTCGACCAGGCCGACGGCTTCGCGGTCAACGTCTCCAACTTCTACTCGACGAAGGACTCCATCGCGTACGGCAAGCAGCTGTCCGCGAAGGTGGGCGGCAAGCACTTCGTCATCGATACCAGCCGCAACGGCAACGGCCCCTATACGGGCGGCAATCCGGACGAGCGCTGGTGCAACCCGCCCGGCCGCGCCCTGGGAGACACCCCGACGAGCAGGACCGCCGACCCCCTGGTGGACGCCTACCTGTGGGTCAAGCGGCCGGGGGAGTCGGACGGCACCTGCAAGGGCGGCCCCAAGGCGGGCCAGTGGTGGGCGAGTTACGCACTCGCCCTGGCCAAGGCCAGCAAGTAGCCGCGGGCTACGGCACCTTGACCCACTGCGCCTTGCTCGGCGTCCCCTGGTCGTCGTCGACGAAGAGCATGTACCAGCCCGACTGAACGAGGTTCTTGTTCTTCGGCACGGTCACCGTGATCTTGTCGCCGGAGGTCTTGAAGTCCAGTGCGATCGACCGCTGGTCGACGTCCGTCACATGGGTCGACGCACTGGGCCTGATCAGCCGGACCTTCTTGACGGCGGAGGCCTGCGGTGAGCTGAACGTCCCCGTCCCGCCCCGCGCGATCGTCTGCGGTCCGCCCGACAGCGACGGCCGCGAGTCCCGGTACAGGTACGGCGGGGTGTAGATCTCGATCCGCTGCTCGAACTTGCCCGGCTTGGTGTTGGCCTTGTCCGCGTACAGGGAGTCCGACCCGAAGAACACCACCCGGCCGTCGGGCAGCAGGATCGAACCGGAGTGGTAGTTCCGGCCCACCAGAGGGTCGGCGACCCGCTCGAACGTGTTGGTGTCCGGGTGGTACAGCCGCGCCTGCAGGATGTTGGAGTCGCCGCGCCCGCGGTAGTCCTCGGAACCGCCGGAGACCAGCACCGAGTCGTCGGGCAGCACCGAGGACTGCGGGTAGCGCGTGCCCTTCTCCAGCGTCGGCCCGTCGGTGAACCTCGGGTTCTTGTCCTTGAGGTCGATCAGCCGCGTCCTGTTGCTGGACGCCTTGGACTCGCCGACCCCGCCGCCGCCGATCACCATGAACTTCTCGTTCTGGGCGGGCGGCAGCAGCACCGTGCCGGACGTCTCCATCTCATCGGCGTCGCTGAGTCCGGGCAGCTTGGAGAACTTGTTGGTGTCGACGTCCCAGATGCCCGGGACGCGGCCCACGTTGTCCGGCCCGTACCCCGCGTTCGACCCCGAGTAGAAGATCTTGCCGTTCTGCATCAGGAACAGCGCCGGGTAGGTGGGGAACTGGCGGATCGTCGAGGTGTACGTCCACTTCTTGGTCTTCGGGTCGAAGACCTCGTTCTTGCCCGGGACCAGCTGCCCGATGTCGTCCAGGCCGGAGACGCTGAGGATCTTGCCGTCGCCCAGGGTGGTGAGCGTCGGGTACCAGCGGGCCTCGTTCATCGGGTCGACCTTGATGTACTTCTCGGCGACCGGGTCGAACTCGTAGGCGTTCCTGATCCCCTGGAAGTCCTTCTTGTCGAGCGCGAGCTTCTGCGCGATGCCGTAGGTGTTGCGGGCCTCGGCGCCGGTCAGCCCCTGGATCCGGTAGTTGTCCTGGGTGCCGGTCTCGTACTTGGTGCCGCTCTTCTTCGCCTCGACGTAGATCCGGCCGAGTCCCGGGTCGTTGCGCAGGAACCGTCCGGTCGCCTTGTCGAAGACCTTCTTCGCGCGCGGCACGAGCACCGGGTCCTTCGAGACGAAGGTCTTGCCGTTCTCCTTGCCGGTGAACTTGGTGCCCGCGGGCAGCGTGATCGGCTTGTCCGGGTTCTCGTTGTGCACCACCATCAGGCCGCCGGCCTTGGTGACGTCGCCCTTCAGCTTCTCGTACCGCTTGGTGCCGCCGGCTATCAGCAGATTGCCGTTCGCCAGCTGGGTGTGGCCCGTGCAGAACAGGTCCGCAGGGGTCGGCACCTTCTTGATCGTGCCCTTGACCGGGTCCCAGATCCGGGAGTCGAACTTCTTCTTGTCGAAGTTGTCCTGGTTGTTGCCCGAACCGGCGATGAGCAGCACCTTGCCGGTGCGCAGCAGCGCCGCGTGGATGGTGTCCTGGCGGTACTCGGGCGGGAACTGGATGATGTCCCAGTGCCCGTTGTCCGCTTTGTACTCGGGCTTGTTGATCTGGTACTCGTGGTATTTCTCGGTGCCGAAGCGGTAGAGCCACGGACCGTTCATCCCGGCCAGCGCGAGTACCACCGCCGTACCGATCGCGAGTCGACGGGCGCGGCGGCGGCCTGCACGGTCGTTCATTCCTTACGTCCCCCAAATCCACCAAGGGCGATCTGCATCGTCTGGTCGTTTCCCACGCCCGGATCGGCGCCCGGGCCCGAGCCCGGGGCCGCCCAGCTGGGCTGGTGCGCCGAGCCGTGCGCCGCGTGCGCCGCGTGCTGCTCGGGCAGTGGCTGCGGCTGGTGGGCGGGCGCGTGCTGCGCCGGAACCGGCTGCTGCGCCGGCGGCTGCTTCTTCGCCTGCCGAAGCGAGTACCGCCAGGCGAAGATCGGCGACGCGGTGATCAGCAGGGCGAAGGTCGCCCAGATGATCATCGCCGGGTGCGAGTGCCCCAGCGTGAGACCGGCGGCGATCGAGCCGCCGAAGACCAGGATGAAGAACAGGTGGATCCGGAAGGTCCCGAACAGCGTGTCCGGGCTGGCGGAGTCGCCCTTGGGGGTCACCACGAACTTGCTCTTGCGGCGCAGCACCGTGTCCATCAGCGAGCGGGCGTAGATCGGCGCCGACAGGGCCGACATCACCATGCCCGCCACACCGCCGGAGCCCTCCGGCTCGTGCGGGGAGACGTTGTGCCGGCGGTTCCAGATGTAGAGGCCGATCTGCAGCGCGGACGCGTTGCCGTAGAGCATCAGCCAGACCGTCGGGTCGATGTTCACACCCGAGGCGCCCAGGCCCAGGAACAGGGCGCAACTGAGCGCCGCCAGGATCCAGTTGAGCGCCGACATCGGGTAGAAGATGATCATCATCGTGTAGTTGAAGAGCTTGCCCGGCGGCAGCGAGAACCAGCCCTTCCAGTACTGCTTCAGGATCGTCTCGTACGTGCCCCGCGACCAGCGCAGCTGCTGGGTGAAGAAGTCCGTCCAGGCGCCCGGGCCCTCACCGACGGCGAGCACGTCCGGCGTGTAGACCGAGCGCCACTTGCGGCCCGTGGCCGGGTTCTTGTGGCGGTGGATCTCGAAGCCGGTGGCCATGTCCTCGGTGATCGAGTCGTACAGCCCGCCGATCTGCTTGAGCGCCTTGATCCGTACGGCGTTGGAGGTGCCCACGAACATCGGGGCGCCGTACCGGTTGCCCGCCCGCTGGATCAGCGCGTGGAACAGGAACTGCTGGGACTCGGCGGCCTTGGTGATGGGGTTGTCGTAATTGCCGTACACCTGCGGGCCGATGACGAAGCCGACGTCCGGGTCGCGGAAGAAACCGAGCATCCGCTCCAGGTAGTTGGGCAGCGGCACGTGGTCGGTGTCGACGGAGGCGAAGAAGTCGTAGTCGTCGCCGTGCGCCTCGAGCCAGGCGTTGTAGTTGCCGTGCTTGGTCTTGGCGCGGTGCGGGCCCTTCTTCTGGTTCCACTGCGCGACTCCCTTGCGGGAGAAGTGGTGCACGCCGAGCCGGCCGCAGACCGCCTTCACCTCGGGGTCGTCGCCCTCGTCGAGCAGCCAGATGTGCAGAAGGCCCCGGTGCCGCAGCCGTACGGCCGCCTCCAGGGTCTTCGTGACCATCTCCAGTGGTTCCTTGCCGGGCACGTAGGTCGTGATGAACGCCACTCTCGTGCCGGTCTCCGGCACCACCGGGATCGGGTCGCGGGCGACCAGGGTGGCGTGCGCGTTGGACAGCACGTTCATGCAGCGGAAGAACTCGATCAGGCCGATCGAGACGAGCATCACGACGTCGAGCACCGGCAGGAAGTCGAAGGCCGGGTAGTCGCGTTCGGTCCAGTGCTCCGGCTGCAGCAGCCAGGCGAGCAGGACCAGTGACAGCAGCGGCGCCGCGCCCAGCATCAGGGCGGCCCGCAGGCGGTGCGGTTCCTGCGAGAGCAGCGAGCGGTACTGGACCGTGTACGGCTTGCCGGGATCGGGCTCGGTGAGGGGGCCGGCCAGCCGGCTGTAGTGCTCGTAGTCGTATCTCGGCAGGTTCTTCTTGATCCTGCGGAACTGGCCCGTCGTGCTGTTCCGGTGCGAAGGCACCCTGAGCTGGGTGGTTTCTGACGGGTCGAAGTTCGGCCGGGCGCCCTTCGGCGTCGACGTCATGAGTCATCCCCCCACACGCAGGTCACCGCGTGTCGTGTCGGTTCCTTCCGTCCGCGATCGAGTCCCCTCGCGACTCTTCACAGACGTATCAGTGGCGGGCCGCAGTCACCACACTATCCACACCTACGGACACGGAACCGCGGCCTTCCGGTTGCATGATGCCCCCCTCGGCATCGGCTCGTGCACGGGGCCCCTATCCCCGCAGAACCGGCAACCGCTTACTAGCCCCCCAACTGCCGCGTATCCGCAGCATCTTGAAAAACAGGGTTCTACAGCGTTCATCATGATCGCAAGATGCGAAACAAGGTGTTTACCGGTCATACGCGTTCATTGTGGCGCGTGTGGGGGTCTTGTGGATGCGTTGTGGACAACCGGGCGCGGATGTTGCCGAAGTGGTCCCTTATCGCCTCCTCCGCCCGCACCGAGTCGCCGGACCGCACCGCGTCGAGGATGTCCCGGTGCTGCCGGCAGGTGACCTCGGGGTCCTGCGGCGCGCCCCCGAGATCGGTCTGCACGCGGTGGAAGGCATCCCAGAACGCCTCCAGGACCTCACCCAGCAACACGTTGTCCAGACCCCGGTACAGGGTGGCGTGAAAGGTGCGGTCGGTGTCCGCGAGGCCGGCGCCTCCTTGCGCCGCCTGGTGTTCCATACGGTTCACGAGTGCGTCGAGTTCAACGAGGTCCGTCTCCGGGATCCGGCCCGCGAGCCGGGAGACCAGGCCGGTCTCCACCGCCTCGCGCAGTTCGAGCAGCTGGAGCAGGGAGTCCTCGCCCCGGTAGTGCCCGGCGACCGTGCGGAAGGCGAGGCCCTCGATCATCGGGGCCAGCGACATCGGGCCGACGTAGGTGCCGAAGCCGTGCCGGATCTCCACGATGCCCATCGCCTGGAGCGCCTTCAGCGCCTCGCGCACCGAGTTCCGGCTCGCGCCCAGGTACTCCATCAGTTCGGGCTCGGTCGGCAGCGGCGCCCCGGAGGGGAGCCTGCGGTCGACGATGAGCTTCTTGATCCGCTCCTGAAGGTCACGCGCTGCCATGGCCAGAGGGTATCCGGCCAAACACGGAGAAGGCCCCTCGCTTGCGCGAAGGGCCTTCCGGCCGGTGCGGCCGCGCTGAAGGGGGTGCGGGTGGCGGAGTCCCCGCCGCGGGCGGCGAAGCCGCGCAGACACGAAGACGGCGAGGCCGTTCGCGCTTTTGCGAACATGCCTCGCCGTCTTCGTCGTGCGCCGCCAGGGACTCGAACCCCGGACCCGCTGATTAAGAGTCAGCTGCTCTAACCAACTGAGCTAGCGGCGCCTGCTGACGTCGTAACTCTACCGGACCGCGGGCAGTGGTCCCGACCACCGCGGGGGCCGGGCGGGCCACGTCCGGACGCGGGTCTGTACATCATTCGGACCGTCAACATGCGAGTCGGGAAGACCGTTGGCAAAGTGATCGACGTGGACACGCGCGGTCTTTTCCATCGGGAGTGTGAGGGGAATCGCATGGCGGCTCCGGTATTCGAGGAATTCGATCCGGCGAGCGACTGCGACTGCCCCGGATGTGCGCACTGGCGCCGCGTCCTGCCGTATGCGCGGACGGTGCGCCACCCCGCCGCCCGGCGGGCAGTGATCGTCGCGGCGGCCGCCTCCACCGCGTTCGGCGCCGGTCAGGTGGCCCCGGCGCTCGCGGCCCCGCAGGCACCGCCCAGCCCCGGCGTTCCCGCAGGTGACGGGCACCGTTCCCCGCAGGGCAAGCAGACCCCTCTGTACGGCCGCAGCGCCAAGATCGCCCGGCCCCCGGGGGCACGGAAGGCGCCCACGACCACCCGCGCGGAGATCATCAACCGGGCCAAGAAATGGGTCGACGCCCAGGTGCCGTACAGCATGACGGACTACTGGTCCGACGGTTACCGGCAGGACTGCTCGGGATTCGTCTCGATGGCCTGGGGACTTCCCCAGAACGAATGGACGGGCAGCCTGGGGCAGTACGGGAAGCAGATTTCCAAGGAGGAACTCCAGCCCGGCGACATCCTGCTCTTCCACAATCCGCAGAACCCGGAGAAAGGCTCGCACGTCGTCATCTTCGGCGGCTGGACCGACTACACGCACAGCAGCTACATCGCCTACGAGCAGACGCCCCCGCACGCCCGCAAGCAGGCCACCCCGTACGCCTACTGGACCAACTCCGACCGGTACGTCCCCTACCGGTACACCGGGCTCGCGCCGGACCCGACGCAGGCTCAGCCGGGGGCGCCGGCCACCCCGAGCACCCGGACGCCCTACCCGGGAGCGGCGTACTTCGGCCCCGGCGCGAACAACAAGTACGTCACCCGGCTCGGCGAGATGCTCGTCGCACGCGGTGCGGGGCGCTTCTACACCTCGGGGCCCGGCCCCCGCTGGTCGGACGCGGACCGGCGGGCCACCGAGGCGTTCCAGCTGGCCCAGGGCTGGCAGGGCACGGCCGCGGACGGGCTGCCGGGGCCGCGGACCTGGGAGCTGCTGGTGTCCGGGACGGGCAAGGCGGTCCCGGCGACCGGGAAGGCGGGCGAGTCGGCGCCGACGCCCGGCGGGGTGCCCGCCTATCCGGGGCGGGCGACGTTCCGGCCGGGCGCGGTGAACGACGACGTGACCCGGCTCGGGCGGCAGCTCGTGAAGAAGGGGTTCGGCACCTACTACACGACCGGGCCGGGACCGCGCTGGAGCGAGGCGGACCGGCGCAACGTCGAGGCCTTCCAGCGCGCCCAGGGATGGCGCGGCGGCGCGGCGGACGGCTTCCCGGGGCCCGAGACGTGGAGACGGCTGTTCTCCTGAGCGGTCGCGATCTCCCCAGGGCCCCAGGGCCTTCGCCGGTGAACGGCTCTGTTCCACCCACCTGTTGTGACGCATCTGGCGCGGAGGCTGGAGGCACGCATGAGTACGACGACCACGTCACAGACGCCCGAGTCCGAGGGGCCGGGCAGGCCCGGTCGCCTCATCCAGAACGAGGCGACCACCGAGATCCCCGTCCATCTGCTGTTCCGCGACGACCCGGACCCGGTGTCCGTGCCGCTGAGACCGACGGTCGTCGGCCGCCGGCAGGGCACGGGGGAGCAGCCCCGGTTCCGCCGCCCGGCTGCGACCCCGCGGCCGGTGCCGCAGGTCGACCCCGAGCTCGGGGAGCGGCCGGCGCGCGTGCTGCCCGGAGCGGCGGGCGTGCTCGCCGGGGCCTGCGGGGCGGCCGGCTGCGTGGCCACCTCGTGGTGGGCGGGCGTCCTGCCGCCGCTCGCGGCGGCGGCGCTGCGGCTGCCCGCGTACGCGGGGGCCGGGCTCGGTCCCGCGCAATGGGCGGCCTACGCGGGCGCGGGCGCGCTCGGCGTCGTCGGGTTCGGCGGGCTGACCCGGGGCCGGGCCGGACGGGCCTGGGTGCTCGGTCTGTTCGGCCGCTACCGGGGAACCGTCCGGCGCACCGGACTGCTGTGGGTCAACCCGCTGGTGCTGCGCCGCCGGGTCGACGTACGGCTGCGGCACTGGCGCAGCGAGCCGATGCCCGCGGCCGACGGCAACGGCGTCGCCCTGCGCGTGACGGTGCTCGTGGTGTGGCGGGTGCGGGACACCGCGCGGGCGGTACTGGGCATCGAGGACCACGAGACCTATCTGCGCGAGTGCGTGGAGGCGGCCCTCGCCCGGGTGCCGGTGGAGACGCCCGACGGGACGCGGGGTCCGGCGGAGGCGGCCGGGGACGCGCTGACCCGGCTGGTCTCGGCGGACGCGGCGCCGGTCGGGCTGGAGGTGTTCTCGGTGCAGCCGGTGCGGATCGAGTACGCCCCCGAGATGGCCGCGGCGATGAACCGACGCCGTATCGCCGCGCTGGACGCGCAGCACCGGGCGAGCGTGCTCACCTCGGTGGTCGACTCCGTGGAGGACACGGTGACGCGCCTGACCGTGCGCGGACTGGTGGACCTCGACGACTACGAACGCAAGGCGCTGGTCAAGGACTTGACGGTGGCGTTCTGCGTGGGACGCGGCGAACAGGTGCCGTGATTGGTATGGACATGTTCAAGTAACCGCAATATTCTGCACTTGGTCTAGACCTGCACGCCTCATGGAACTTCCCCCACGTTCTTCAGGAGCGGCAGCATGCGCAGAAAGACCAAGTGGTACGCCGCCGCGCTCGGGCTCACCACGGCGGGAGTCTTCGTGCTCTCGGCCGGCAGCGCGAGCAGCCACGGCTACACCGACCTCCCCATCAGCAGGCAGAAGCTGTGTGCCAACGGCACTGTGACGAACTGCGGCGACATCCAGTACGAGCCGCAGAGCGTCGAGGGTCCCAAGGGCTTCCCGGCCTCCGGGCCGGCCGACGGCTCCATCTGCTCCGGCGGCAACTCCCGCTTCTCCCAACTCGACAGCTCCAAGACCCCGTCCGGCGGCGCCTGGCCCACCACCAAGGTGACGGGCGGTCAGAGCTACACGTTCCGCTGGCAGTTCACCGCCATGCACGCCACGACCGACTTCAAGTACTACGTCACCAAGCAGGGCTGGAACCAGAACCACAACCTGGCCCGCTCGGACCTCAACACCACACCGTTCCTGACGGTGCCCTACAACGGGCAGCGACCCCCGTCCACCCTCTCGCACAGCGGCACCCTGCCGTCCGGCCTGAGCGGCCACCACATGATCGTCGCCGTATGGACGATCGCGGACACGGGCAACGCGTTCTACGCATGCTCGGACGTCACCTTCTGATCCCGCCGGACGGGGTGCGTGCGCCGGGAGGCTCGGTCCCGGCGCACGTACCCGATCTCTGAGCCTTTCTTGAGCGACCTCGGCCCTACCCACGGGTACGTTCCTGGCACGCCGGCCGTACGGGCGCGGCGGACCGAGACCGGGGGACCTCATGGACGTGCTCTTCTACCTCGTACCCAGCCTGATCCTGGCGGTGGCCCTGTTCATCGCGTACCGGGTGGTGCGCCGCTGGCTGCAGCTGCGAGCCGCGTGGCACAGCGGGCTCACGGCCCAGGGTCGCTGTCTGCGGATGTTCACGACGACGCACGGCGGCGGCAACGACACCTCGGTGAGCACGACACTGCACCACGTCTACGAGTTCATGACCCACGACGGCCGCAGCGTCCGTTTCGAGGAGGAGAACGGTCCGGCGACCCGGCTGGAGGGCGACCTCGTCACCGTCTACTACACCGACGGCCCCTCGGTGGTCGCCACCGCCCATGAGCCGGGGCAGCGCGGGCAGACCGTCAGGGCCGGCTTCTTCCTCGTGTTCCTCACCGTCGTGGCGGTGTTCTGCGTCGGCTTCATGACCACGTTCCACTCGATGTCCTCCTGGTCGGACGACTCCGGGTACTCGTCCACCATGCCGTAGCAATCTGACGGTACGTCAGCTACCGTGCGCTGCCATGGAGTCCACTGGCACCGTCGCGGAGCAGGTCGCGGAGCGGTTCGGTGATCACCGGCCGGGGCTGTGGTACGAGGACCTGGTGCTCACGCACCACGAGGTGGCCGCCGGGGCCGCGGCGCGGGCCGCGCTGCTGACCGATCTGCTGCCGCCCGGTGCCGAGCCGCATGTGGGGGTGCTGCTCGACAACACCCCCGAATACCCGCTGTGGTTGGGCGCTGCGGCGCTCGCCGGCGCCGCGGTCGCCGGGATCAACCCCACCCGCCGCGGAGCGGAGCTCGCCCGCGACATCCTGCACACCGAGTGCCGGACGGTGGTCACCGAGCGCGCCCACCTCCCGTTGCTGTCCGGGCTCGAACTCCCCGGCGTACGGGTTCTGGTGACCGGCACCGGGGAGTACGAGGCGCTCCTGGCGCCGTACGCGCATGCCGAGCCGGACCCCTCCCGGGCCGTGCCCGGCGACCGGCTGCTGCTCTACTTCACCTCCGGTTCGACGGGCGCGCCCAAGGCCGCGATCTGCTCCCAGGGGCGGCTGGCCGCGGCCGGGCGCTCGCTGGTCGGCCAGTTCGGGGTGCGCCGCGACGACGTGCACTACGTCTGCATGCCGATGTTCCACGGCAACGCGGTGATCGCCGACTGGGCGCCCGCCCTCGCGGCCGGCGCGGGTGTCGCGCTGCGGCGACGCTTCTCGGCCTCCCGGTTCCTGCCCGACGTCCGCGCGTACGGGGCGACGTACTTCACCTATGTCGGCAGAGCCGTGCAGTACATCCTCGCCACCGAGGAGCGCGCCGACGACCGGGACAACCCGCTGCGGCTCGGCTTCGGCACGGAGGCGGGGGCGGTGGACGCGGCGGCCTTCGAGCGGCGGTTCGGGGTGCGGCTGGTGGAGGGGTACGGCTCGTCGGAGGGCGGCGCGGCCGTGCAGTGGTCGCCGGGGACGCCGGCCGGGGCGGTCGGACGGGCGGCGCCCGGACTCGTCGTCCTCGACGCGGACACGCGCGAGGAGTGCCCGGCCGCCGCCTTCGACGCGGCGGGGCGGCTGCTCAACGGGGACGAGGCGATAGGGGAGCTGGTGAACCGGGCGCCGAACCCCTTCGAGGGATACTGGCGCAATCCGGCGGCGGAGGCCGAACGGCGGCACGACGGCGGGTACTGGACCGGCGACCTCTTCTACCGGGACGCCGACGGCTATCTCTACTTCGCGGGCCGCACCGACGACCGCCTCCGTGTCGACAGCGAGAACCTGGCCGCCGCGACGATCGAGAACATCCTCGCCCGCTACGAGGGTGCGGCCGCCGTCGCCGTCTACGCGGTGCCGGACCCGGTCACCGGGGACCAGGTGATGGCGACGGTCGCCGGGACCTTCGACCCGGCGGGCTTCGCGCGCTTCCTCGAGACCCAGCCCGATCTCGGGACGAAGATGGCGCCGCGGTTCGTCCGGGTCGTGGACCGGATGCCGGTCACGGCCACGAACAAGATCCACCGGGCCCGGCTGCGCAAGGAGGGAGTCCGGTGCGCGGACCGGGTGTGGTGGCGCCCGCCGGGCGAGCCCGCATACCGACGCCTCACCCGAGAGGACGCCGAAGGCCCTCACGTCCCACAGCCCGGACCGCAATGACGAAGACCCCCCGCGCTTGCGAGGGGCCGTCGATGTTGTGCGCCGCCAGGGACTCGAACCCCGGACCCGCTGATGCTGCATTTACCGGGGGGCAACCCCCGGACCCCCGGCCGGCCCTGCGGAACCCGGGGGAGTCCGGGTGCCGGGGTGCGACCCGCCGTACATGACGAAGACCCCCCGCGCTTGCGAGGGGCCGTCGATGTTGTGCGCCGCCAGGGACTCGAACCCCGGACCCGCTGATTAAGAGTCAGCTGCTCTAACCAACTGAGCTAGCGGCGCATGACTCACCCCCCCCATCGGAACCGTGTCCCGTGGGTGGCGACGAAGAAAATACTACCTGGTCCGAGGGGGTGCTTCCGACCACCTTCAGATCGCCAGGGACAGCAGCACCGGGGTCGCGTTCCGGTTCAGGGCGTCCGCCGCCTGGCGCAGCCGGTGGGCGTGCTGGACCGGCAGCGAGAGGGCCAGGCAGCCGACCGAGGTGCCCGCGCTGACCGGGACGGCCGCGCAGACCGTGCCGACCGCGTACTCCTGGAGATCGAGGTGGGGCACGCTGGGCGGCTGGGCCTCGAGGTGCGAGAGCAGCAGCTTGTCGTTGGTGATGGTGCGCGAGGTCAGCCGGGCCGGCCGGTGCCGCGAGAGGTGGTCGCGCCGGCCGTTGTGGTCGAGCTGGCCGAGCAGACTCTTGCCGATCGCCGTGGCGTGCGCCGAGGAGCGGAAGTCGACCCACTCGTGGACCACCGGCGTGGTGGGCCCGTCGGCGTACTGGGCGATCTTCACCTCGCCGTCGACGTACCGGCTGAGGTACACCGCGGCGCCCACCGAGTCGCGCAGCCGGTCCAGGGTGCGCTGGAGCTTCTCGTGCAGAGCCCGGTCCCGGCCCTCGGCCGAGCCGAGCCGGGTGAGGGCGTCGCCGGTGACGTACGCACCCTCGGTGATCTGCTCGACGTAGCCCTCGCGGCGCAGCATGCGCAGGAGGGTGGTCAGCCGCTCCGGGGCGAGGTGGGTGAGACGGGCGAGTTCGGTGTCGGTGACTCCGGTCGAGTGCCGCGCCACGGCCTCCAGGACGCGCAACGCGTCCTGGGCCGAGTGGTACGGCGCGGTCGGCTCGTGCTTCAGCGCCACGGTGCATCCCCCTGCGCTTGCTCGGTCGCTCTACAACTTGGCCGTAATCCGGACAGCGGAACAGTTCCACGATAACGGTCAAGAGGCTTGTTGTGAGCGGCTGTTGACGAGATACGGACCCCGCCTCACCGCTCTCAACAGGAGCGCAGGCACTCCGGCACATGCCGGTGACAAGAACCGGCGCCCGGACCTCGGAGGTTGAACCGTGTTCAACCTCCGACGTCACAGGACCGCGCTGAGAAATTCCCGCGTGCGGTCGTTCTCGGGCTCGCTGAAGATCTTCTCCGGCGGCCCCGACTCGATGACCCGGCCGGAGTCGAACATCAGCACCTGGTCCGAGATGTCCCGCGCGAAGCTCATCTCGTGGGTCACGCAGAGCATCGTGATGTCCGTGGTGCGGGCGATGTCGCGCAGCACGTCGAGGACACCGGCGACCAGCTCCGGGTCGAGCGCGGAGGTCACCTCGTCCAGGAGCAGAACCTGCGGCCGCATCGCCAGCGCCCGGGCGATCGCCACGCGCTGCTGCTGGCCGCCGGAGAGCTGGGTGGGGCGCGCGTCGCACTTGTCGGCGAGGCCCACCATCTCCAGCAGCTCGCGGGCCCGCTCCGTCGCCTCGTCCTTGGACATGCCGAGGACGGTGACCGGGGCCTCGGTGATGTTGCGCAGCACCGACATGTTCGGGAACAGGTTGAACTGCTGGAAGACCATCCCGATCTTCTTGCGGACCTCGCGTATCTGCTTCTCCGGGGCCGGGAAGAGCTGGTCGCCGGCGACCGTGATGGTGCCCTCGTCCGGCTTGGTGAGGGTCATCAGCAGCCGCAGGATCGTCGTCTTGCCGGAGCCGGACGGGCCGATCAGCGTGACGTGCTTGCCGGAGTCGACGGAGAAGTCGAGCCCGTCGAGCACGGTGTTCGCGCCGAACCGCTTGGTGACGTGGTCGAAGCGGATCAGCTCGCCGCCGTCCACCGGCGGGTTGGCGCTCGCGTCGGGGTCTTTCATCAAAGGGGTGTCAGCGGACAAGGCGTCGCTCCAGGGCTCGTACGAGAAGGGAGGCCGGGTAGGCGATGACGATGAAGGCCACGCCGATCACCGTCAGGGGCTCGGTGAACTGGAAGTTCTGCTGCGAGAACAGCCGTGCCTGGCCGAGCATCTCCAGGACCGTGATCGTCATCAGGATCGGGGTGTCCTTCAGCATCGAGATGACGTAGTTGCCGAGCGCCGGGACCACGCGGCGGATCGCCTGCGGCAGGATCACCGCGGTCCAGGTGTGGCGCACCGGCAGGTTCAGCGCGGTGGCCGCCTCCCACTGGCCGGCCGGGACCGCCTCGATACCGGCCCGGTAGACCTGCATCGTGTACGTCGAGTAGTGCAGCCCGATCGCGACGACACCGGTGGTCAGCGCCGACCAGGTCAGGCCCCACTCGGGCAGCACGTAGAAGAAGAAGAACAGCTGCACGAGCAGCGGGGTGTTGCGGATGAACTCGGTGACCACGCCGATCGGCCAGCGCACGAAGCGCGTGGGCGTGCGCATCAGCAGCGCCCACACCAGGCCCAGCGCGAAGGAGATCAGCGAGCCGAGGACGAGGATCTGCAGGGTGACCAGCAGTCCGTCCCAGAACTTCGGCATGAAGTCGGCGACAGCGCCCCAGTCCCACTTCATCGGACAGCACCTCCCGCGCCCACGCCGGTCGTCTCAGGACGGTGCAGCTCCTGGTCGGCCGAGCGGCCGACCGGCCTGCCCAGGCCCGCCTTGAGCTTGCGCTCCAGTCCGCGCATCCCCCGCGTGAGCACGAAGGCGATGACGAAGTAGATCAGCAGCACGTACGTGTAGATCTCCGCGCTCTGCTGCAGCGCGAGGCGCACCAGGTTGGCGCTGAAGGCCAGGTCGCCCATGCCCATGATCGACACCAGTGCGGTGCCCTTGAGCAGCTCCACCAGCAGGTTGGAGAAGGACGGGATCATCTCCGGCACGGCCTGCGGCAGCAGGACCAGCCGCATCCGCTGCCACGGCGTGAAGCTGAGGGCGATGCCGCCCTCGCGCTGCGCCGGGTCGACGGAGTTCAGCGCGCCGCGCACGATCTCGGCGCCGTAGGCCCCGTAGGTCAGTCCGAGCGCGAGGGTGCCGGCCCACAGCGGGACCAGCTGCCAGCCGAAGGCGATCGGCAGCACGAAGAACACCCAGAAGATCATGATCAGCGCCGAGGTCCCGCGGAAGATCTCGGTGTAGGCGCCCGCGAGGAAGCGGACGATCCACAGCCGGTGGGTGCGGGCGATGCCGACCCCGAAGGCGACCGCCGTCGCCAGCAGCCCGGCGAGGACCAGCAGCTGGATGGTGACCCAGATGCCGTGCAGTACGAGTTCCCAGAGTCCCGAGGTCATCCGCCGCACAGCTCCTTCGCGGTGAGGTCGGTCATCTCGGCCTTGGTGAAGCCGAAGGGCTGGAGTATGCGGAACAGCTCGCCGCTCTGCTTGAGCTTGCGCAGCTCCACGTTGAAGGCATCCCGCAGACCGGTCTCGGTCGGGCGGAACGCGAAGGCGCCGCCGTCGACATGGGGCTTGCCCTTGACGAGGGGCGCGAAGGCCTTGGTCGACTCCGCCTTGCCGGACTTCTTGACCACCTCGCGGACGGTCAGCGCCGTACCGGCGAAGACGTCGACACGGCCCGCCTCGACGGCGTTCAGCCCGGCGACCTGGTCCGGCACGATCAGGATGTCGCTCTGCTTGTAGCCCGCCTCGACGGCGTACTGGATCTCGGCGTAGCCCGTGCCGGTCGCGAACTTCGCCTTCTTCGCGACGATGTCCTTGTAGTCGTGCAGCCCCTTCGGATTGCCCTTGCGGACGATGAAGGCGTCGAGCATCTGGTAGTCGGGGTCGGCGAAGATGACCTGCTGGCAGCGCTCGGGATTGACGTACATCCCGGCCGCCACGACGTCGAACTGCTGCGAGTTCAGGCCCGGGATGAGCGAGCCGAACTCGGTCGGGACCGGCTGCACCTTGTCCACGCCGAGCCGCTTGAAGATGACCTTGGCCAGCTCCGGCGCCTCGCCGGTCAGGTCGCCGTTCTTGTCGATGTATCCGAAGGGGATCTCACCGGCGATACCCAGCCGTACGACGCCTGCCCCCTTGAGCCGGTCGAGCAGATCACCGCCTTCCTTGGTCGAGGCGGTGGCCACGCGACTGCATCCGGCGGCGCCCAGCGCGCCGAGCGCCGCCACCCCCGCGAGCAGCGATCGACGGGTGGGCCCGGGTGTGTGTCTGTCGTTCCCAAAAGGTGGAGCCATGGCGGCGCGGCTACCCGAGTCCATGCGATGTATGCACCATAGGTTTTATGGCTGACCGATACATCGAAGTCTCGCTGGCCAAGCGTGGAATCACCTGCACGGCGAAACTGCTGGACGAGCGCGCGCCTCTGACCTGCGCCGCCGTGTGGGACGCCCTTCCACTGGGTAGCGACGTCTATCACGCAAAATACGCCCGAAACGAGATCTATGCCCTTTTCCCGCCGTTTGCCGAGAAAGAGCCACCTCTGGAAAACCCGACCGTCACCCCGATTCCCGGAGATCTTTGCTATTTCTCCTTCGCCGGGACGGAGCTCGGCACGAAGGCGTACGGATACGACCGCGAGGTCCGCGCGGGCACCACGGTCGTCGACCTCGCCCTCTTCTACGAGCGCAACAACCTGCTCCTGAACGCCGACGTGGGCTGGGTCCCCGGGATCGTCTGGGGCCAGATCGTGGAGGGTCTGGAGGAGATGGCCGAGGGCTGCAACGACCTGTGGCGCTCGGGTGCGGCGGGGGAGACGCTCAGCTTCCGCCGCGCGTGACCCCGGCCTCGTAGAGCGTGTGGGCCGCCCGCAGCACCAGTTCGTCCCGGTGCCGGGCGGCCACCAGTTGCAGCCCGATCGGCAGTCCGTCCCCGTCGGTCCCGACGGGGACGGTCGCCGCCGGCTGCTGGGTCATGTTGAACGGATAGGTGAACGGGGTCCACCCCGTCCAGCGCCGGTGCCCCGACTTCTTCGGCACCTCCTCGCCCGCCTCGAACGCGGTGATCGGCAGCGTCGGCGTGACGAGCAGGTCGTAGGTGTCGTGGAAGCGGCCCATCCGGCGGCCCATCTCCATCCGGACGTCCACCGCGGCGAGGTAGTCCAGCGCCGAGCGCCGGGCGCCGGCCGCGCAGATCTCCCGCAGCCCCGGGTCGAGCAACCTCCGCTGGTGCGGGCCGAGTTGCTGGGTGACCCGGGCCGCCCCGGAGAACCACAGGGTGTGGAAGGCCTCCACCGGGTCGGCGAAGTCCGGGTCGGTCTCCTCGACGTACGCGCCGAGCCCGGCCAGCCGCTCCACCGCACGCCGCACCGCCGCGGCGACCGCGGGACGCACCGCCACCTGGCCGCCCAGCGACGGCGAGTACGCCACCCGCAGGCCCTTCACCCCGCCCGCCAGCCGCGCCGAGAACGGGCCGGGCGCGGCCGGCAGCCCGGACCAGTCGCGGCTGTCGGGCGCGCCGATCACGTCGAGCAGCAGTGCCGCGTCCGCCGCGTCCCGGGTCATGGGGCCCACGTGCGCCAGCGTGCCGAACGCGCTCGCCGGATACAGCGGCACGCGCCCGTACGTCGGCTTCAGCCCGAAGATCCCGCAGAAGGAGGCCGGGATGCGGACGCTGCCGCCGCCGTCCGTGCCCAGTGCGAGAGGCCCCGCGCCGAGCGCCACGGCCGCCGCGGCGCCGCCGCTGGAGCCGCCCGAGGTGCGCGAGAAGTCGTGCGGATTGCGGGTCACGCCGGACTGCGGCGAGTCCGTGACGCCCTTCCAGCCGAACTCGGGCGTCGTGGTCTTGCCGATGAAGACGGCGCCGTGCTCGCGCAGCCGGGCGACCGAGGGGGCGTCCTCGTCCCAGCGGCCGTTCTCGGAGATCGTCCTCGACCCCTTGAGGGTGGGCGTGCCGCGCAGCAGCAGGATGTCCTTCACGGTCGTCGGGACGCCGTCGACCAGACCCTGCGGCTCGCCGCGCCGCCAGCGCTCGGTGGACGCGCGGGCCTGCGCGAGGGCCTCGTCGGGCAGCAGGCGCACGAACGCGTTCACATCCGGCTGGATCCGCTCGGCCCGCTCCAGCGCGGCCCGCGTGGCCTCCTCCGGACTGAACTCGCCCGTGCGATACCCCTCGACGAGTCGTACGGCGGTCAGCTCGGTGAGGTCGAGGTCCGTCATCTGCCCTCCAGCGCCTAGGTGTTCAGCGTCCCGGTACGTACCCGCGCTTCTTGTCGACCACGTTCAGCAGGGGTCTGCCCGTCTCCCAGCGCTCGTACAACTCCACGAACTGGGTGCCGAGCTGATCACGCCAGCCGACCGTGTCGCCGCTCATGTGCGGGGACACGATCAGCCCCGGCACGTCCCACAACGCGCTGTCCGGGGTGAGGGGTTCGTGCTCGAAGACGTCCAGCGCGGCGCCCGCGATCCACCGCTTGACGAGCGCCTCCGCGAGCGCGTCCTCGACGACCAGCGGACCGCGCCCGATGTTGATGAACCGCGCGGAGGGCTGCATCACGCCGAACCGCCGGGCGTCGAACATGCCGTAGGTCTGCGCGGTGAGCGGGGCGGCCGCGATCACCCAGTCCGCGCGGGCGATCAGCCGGTCGAGGTCCTCGGGGCCGTGCACGCCGGTGCGGGCCTCCCGGCCGACGAGCGCCGTGTTCACGTCGAGCGCCTTCAGGGTGCGCGCGATCGTCCGGCCGATGGGTCCCGATCCGACGACGCACGCGCGTGTGCCCGCGACCCGCTGGGACTCGCGGTGCCGCCAGGTCCGCTCCCGCTGGAGCTCCAGCGTCCTCGGCAGATCCTTGGCCATGGTCAGCACCAGGGCGGCGACGTACTCGGCGATGGGCTGGTCGAAGATGCCGCGCGCATTGGTCACCACCGTGTCGGAGGCGGCGAGTTCCGGACACATCAGGTGATCGACGCCGGCGCTCGCGGTGTGCACCCAGCGCGGCCGCGGGCCCTCGCCCGGCCAGGCCGAGCGCACGGCCCGGGACGCGAAGTCCCACACGAGGAGGACGTCCGCGTGCGGCAGCCGGTCGGCGAGCGAGGACTCGTCGGTGTGCTCGATACGGGCGCGTCCGGTGAGGCTGCCGAGGCGAGGCGGCGGATCGGCGTCGAGGACGAGAAGTGTGGGTGGCGCGGCGGCCATCGGAACACCTTTTTCTGCGCGGTGATCAAGGGCTGACGTGGGGCGTAACGCCGCTGTTAGCACCCCTGTGACCTGCGGGTGACATGGGCGGATTGACCACGCTCGCACCCGAACCTACCTTCGTCAACACGGTCGTTGCGTACGGTCCGTTGCCCACCCCTTTCGTACCGTGAGGGCGGTGCCCGCTATGGACGTTTCCTTCCTCGGTGGACCCCAGACGCAGCGCGGCGTCGGAGTCGTGGCCCCCTTCGACTTCGCGCTGGATCGTGAACTGTGGCGATGGGTCCCGGACGACGTCTCGCTCCATCTCACCCGTACCCCGTTCGTGCCGGTCGAGGTCAGTCTCGACCTGGCCCGCCTGGTCAGCGAGCACGAGACCCTGGAGGACGCGGTGCGCACGCTCAACGCGGTCTCGCCGGAGGTCGTCGGGTACGCCTGCACGTCCGGGAGTTTCGTCGGCGGGATCGCCGGGGAGCGGGCGATGTGCGAGGCGATGACACGCGCGGGCGCGGTCCCCTCGGTCACCACCTCCGGCGCGCTCCTGGAGGCGCTGGCGGCGCTCGGTGCGCGGCGGGTGGCGCTGGTGACGCCGTACACCGTGTCGGTGACGCGCGCGCTGGAGGAGTACGTCGCCGAGGCGGGCGTGCGGGTCACCGGGCGCGCGTACATGGGGCTGACCCGGCACATCTGGAAGGTGCCGTACCGCGAGGTCGTCGCCATGGCGCACAAGGCCGCACGGCGCCGCGCGGACGTGCTCTTCATCAGCTGTACCAACCTTCCGACCTACGACGTCATACCCCAGCTGGAGGCGGAACTGCGCATGCCGGTGATCTCGGCCAACCAGGTGACGATGTGGGCGGCACTCGCCCGACTGGGTACCCGAGCGGTGGGGCCGTATCAGGCGCTGATCGATCCGGCGGCGCGCTCCGGTCCCGTGCTGCCGGAACTCCCGGACGGTGAACAGCAGCAGGAAGGCAGGTCATGACCGCACTCGGAATCCTCTACCCGGGGCACTCCGCCGAGGACGACTACCCACGCATGGAGCAGTTGCTGGGCAGTGACATCCGCCTCGACCTCGTCCACACCGACATCGGCACGGACGCGCACCGGGTGGACGCCCTGCTCGAGATGGGCTCGGCCGACCGCCTCGCGGCCGGCGTCGCGGAACTGCGCATGTCGGGTGCGGAGTCGGTGGTGTGGGCCTGCACCAGCGGGAGCTTCGTCTACGGCTGGGAGGGCGCCCACGAGCAGGTGCGCTCCCTGGCCCGTACGGCCGGGATGCCGGCGTCCTCGACGTCCTTCGCCTTCGTGCACGCGGTGCAGGAGCTGAAGGCGCGGCGGGTGGCCGTCGGCGCGACGTACCCGAAGGACGTGGCCGGCCTGTTCGCGGACTTCCTGCGGGCGGGCGGCACGGACGTGATCTCGGTGTGCGACGCCGGGATCATCACGGCGGCGGAGGTCGGCACGTGGGGCGAGGAGGAGGTGTTCGCGCTGGCGCGGGAGGCCGACCGCCCCGACGCCCAGGCGCTGCTGCTGCCGGACACGGCCCTGCACACGGCCGCCCACATCCCGGCCCTGGAGAAGGAGCTGGGCAAGCCGGTGCTCACGGCCAACCAGGTCACGGTCTGGGAGGCGCTGCGCCTGGCCGACCGGCGCGTGAACGCGCCCACCCTGGGCGCCCTGTTCACCCGCGAGCCGGTGGTGCAGGTCTGACGGCCGGGGAATAAAACGGAGAGTGCCTCCTGTTAGCCGCGCAGGACAGCGCACGGCCGACAACAGGAGGCACCCACCGTGACGGCAGACGACGAGATCCGGGGCGGCGTACAGGGCACCGCGCCCGTACCCCTCTCCGTACTGGACCTGGTGACGGTCGGAGCGGGCCGCACCGCCTCGGACGCGCTGCGCACCAGCGTCGACCTGTCCCGTCTCGCCGAGTCCCGCGGCTTCCACCGGTACTGGGTCGCCGAGCACCACTCGATGCCGGGCGTGGCCTCGTCCTCACCCGCCGTGATCCTGGCCCATCTCGCGGCCCACACGGACCGCATCCGCCTCGGCTCGGGCGGCGTGATGCTGCCCAACCACGCGCCGCTCGTCATAGCCGAGCAGTTCGGCACGCTGGAGGCGATGGCCCCCGGGCGGATCGACCTCGGCCTCGGCCGCGCGCCCGGCACCGACGGCGCGACGGCCGCCGCGCTGCGCCGCACGGACCACCTCAACGAGGGCGCCGACGACTTCCCCCAGCAACTCGCCGAACTCACCCGCTTCCTGGACGACGACTTCCCGGACGGCCACCCCTACCGCCGTATCCACGCCGTGCCCGGCCCGGTGCAGGCGACGTCCCCCGGCGGCGTCCAGTCCCCGCACCGGCCGCCGATCTGGCTGCTCGGCTCCTCGGGCTTCAGCGCGCGCCTGGCGGGCGTCCTGGGCCTGCCTTTCGCCTTCGCGCACCACTTCTCGGCGCAGAACACCGTCCCGGCGCTGGATCTGTACCGCGAGTCCTTCCGCCCGAGCGAGGTGCTGGACGCCCCGTACGCGCTCATCGGCGTGGCCGCCCTCGCCACGGACGAGGAGGCGGAGGCCCGCCGCCAGGTCCTCGCCGCCGCCCTGAACATGGTCCGGCTGCGCACCGGCCGCCCCGGCCTCGTCCCCACCCCCGAGGAGGCCGAGGCGTACGAATTCAGCCCCATGGAGCGGGACTTCGTCTCCTCCTGGAACGCCAACGTCGTGCACGGCACCCCCGACGAGGTCCGCGCCGGCCTCGACGACCTCCAGAAGCGCACCGGCGCCGACGAGCTGATGATCACGTCGAACGCCCACAGCGGAGAGGTACGCCTACGCTCGTACGAACTCATCGCGGACGCGTACGGGTTGCCTACGGCGTGACGCCGGCCGTGGCGCCTCACCGACCGCGGACTCGTCGACCGGCGGCCGGCGGCGGAGTGACCTTGCCGGCGACGGCGGCGGCTTGGCGTGGGGGCGTCTCGTGCGAACTGACTGTGTACGCCTATGGGTTGCCTACGGCGTGACGACGGACGGGGCGACCACCGGCCGCGGACCTCCTGACCGCCCGTCTGGGGGCCGGACGGCCGTGCCGGTGACGGCCCGCGGCGCGGTGTGCGGGCGCCTCGTGTGAACCGACCGTGGGCGCGTCCGGGTTGCGCCCCGCTACGAGTTGCCCGCCACCCTCTCGCCCGGTTCGTGGAGTGGGGTGCGGAGGTCGGAGATACGATCCGGCGGGACCGGGCGGGAGTAGAGCCACCCCTGCCCGGTGTCGCAGCCGATGCGGCGCAGCCGGGTGGCCTGGGCCGAGGTCTCGACGCACTCGGCGGTGACCGTGAGGCCGAGCCGGTGGGCGAGCTGGATCATCGCCTCGACCACGACCTCGTCGGCCGGGTTCGGCGGGACGGTCCCCTCCTGGTCGCTCTCGTACTGGAAGCCGCGCACGAAGGAGCCGTCCAGCTTCAGGACCGAGACCGGCAGCCGGCTCAGGTACGCCAGGTTCGAGTAGCCCGTGCCGAAGTCGTCGATCGCGATGCCGACGCCCATGTCGCTGAGGGCCTGCAGGACCTGCAGCGGACGGCCCGCCGAGCCCATGACGGCCGACTCCGTGAGCTCCAGCTGGAGCAGGTGCGGCGCGAGACCCGTCTCGGCGAGGATCTCCGCCACGTCCGCCACCAGGTCCGAGTCCCACACCTGACGGACCGCCACGTTGACGCTCACGAACAGCGGTTGCTCGTCGGGGTGGTCCAACTGCCAGCGCCGCGCCTGCCGGCAGGCCGTGGCGAGCACCCAGCGGCCCAGCGGCACGATCGAGCCGTCCTCCTCCGCCAGTCCGATGAACCGATTCGGCGTCAGCAGGCCGAACTGCGGATGGTTCCAGCGTACGAGCGCCTCGACACCGTGCAGCCGACCGTCCTCCATCCCCACCAACGGCTGGTACTCCAGCACGAATTCACCGCGCTCGATCGCGGGCCGCAGCGTGGAGGCGAGCGCCTGGCGGGTCATGCGATGGGCGTTGCGCTCCGGGTCGAAGAGCGTCCAGCGCGACTTCCCGTCCGCCTTCGCCCAGTACAGCGTGGTGTCGGCCGCCTGCATCAGGGCGGTCGGCGTCGTGCCCGCGGCACGCCGCTCCACCACCCCGATCGACGCCGACACCGACAGTCGCCGGCCCGCGAGGTCGAAGGGCGCCTGGATCGCCTCCAGCACCGACTCGGCCAGATCGGCCAGTTGGTCCGTGCCGGTCGAGTCCTCCACCAGCAGCGCGAACTCGTCGCCGCCCAGCCGCGCCACCAGCGGGGCGCTGGCTCTGGCGTGCCCCGCCTCGTCGGCGCAGCGCGTCAGACGCTCCGCGACGGCGGCCAGCAGCCGGTCGCCGACCCGATGCCCGAGCGTGTCGTTGACGGCCTTGAAGCCGTCCAGGTCGAGATAGCACAGACCGATCCGCCCGGTGCCGCTCTCCTCGTACGACTCCGCCTCCAGCGCGGCCGTCAGGCGCTCGAAGAAGAGCGTGCGGTTGGGCAGCCGCGTCACCGGGTCGTGCATCTGCAAGTGCCGCAGTCTGCCCTGGAGTTCACGGTGGGCGCTGATGTCGGTGACGGACATCAGCACACCCTCGTCCGGCGCCGCCAGCGGTGAGACGGTGACCTCGACCCAGACCGTCTGGCCGTCGGCGTGCTTCAGCCGGCGCGTGCAGCGCAGCCGCGCCTCGCGCCCGCGCAGCACCTCGCGGTAGGAGTGCCAGGTCCGCGCGTCCGACGCCAGGTCCACGAGGTCGGCGGCGTACCGGCCGACCAGCGCGTCCGGGGGACTGTCGATCAGCTCGCCGAAGCCGCTGTTCGCGCCGACCACCAGACCCTCGCGGTCGACCACAGCCATCGCGAGCGGCGCAGCCGTGAAGACCGAGTGGTACGCCGACGGCTCCGTACGAGTCGTCAGCTGCTCGGTACGAGGAGACGCACAGGCGTCACTCTCTGTGACGGCGACCCGGTCGAGGTCAGCCGCGGGCGCCGGCCCTTCGGACGTTCCGCTCACCGCTCGCTCCCGCAGTGCACTCGATCTCTGTCCGTGCAGGAAAGTGTGCCGATCATAGAGGCAGACCCGGAGGCCTTGCAGCTACTGTCCAGTGTCCCGGATGGACCGGCACTTCTGACAGATCGTTTCTGCCCGCAGGTGGACGGCTTCTGGGGTCCCTCGATCGCTTGTGACGTTCCGTGAGCGATTCGGGGGTGTCGGTCCTGTCCGTTCTCCGGGCGCCTCACTCGTCTGGGGCAGACAAACAGGGCGTAGTACTACAAATCAACACAGGCTGGGTGCGGAGTCCCGCGAACCGCACCCGGAGGTCCCTGTGCCGCGTCAGTTTCCCCTCAGGGCATACAGGGGTCCCCGACTGCGCAGCACCGCCGCCGTGTTCAGCACGCTGTCCGCCATCGCCGCGACCTCGCTGGTGACCGGACCCTCGGTCGCCGAACCGTTCTCGGCGGTGCCGTGCGCGCTCCAGCGCACCTCGGTCCATCACTCGGAAGGCCTCGACACCTGGAACGCCGCCTACCCGCGGCCGAGCCGGGCGCTCGCCGCCGTGATGGTCTTCCTGTCGTTCCCGGACGCGGCCCCGCGGACCACGCCCGCCCAGTTGGCCGCCGACCACTTCCCGGCCACCAGCCGCTTCTTCCAGCAGGCCTCCTACGGCAGGTTCGCCCTCCGCGCGCATCCGATGAAGCACTGGATCCGGATGCCGCGGCCGTCCACGGCGTACGCGATAAAGCGCGACTGGAGCGCGGAGAGCCGTGCCGCGTATCTGCGGGACGCGCTCGCGGCCGCCGACCCCCAGGTCGACTTCTCGCGCTACGGCGTCGTCTACTTCGTCGCCGACCCGGACGCGCCCGGCGTGGACTCGGACGCGACGAAGGTGGTCAACCTCGACACCCCGCTGCGGGCCGACGGCACGGACCTGCGCCGGGTCGTCACGGTCTTCGAGAAGCACCCGCCGGACCGGCTGGTGCTGGCCCACGAGACGGGGCACGTCTTCGACCTGCCGGACCTCTACCACCGCCCCGACGACGGCAAGGGTGACTGGGACACCTACGTCGGCGACTGGGACCTGATGGGCAGTCAGTTCGGGCTGGCACCCGACCTGCTCGGCTGGCACAAGTGGAAGCTGGGGTGGCTGGATCCGCGCCAGGTGGTGTGTGTACGGGAGTCGGGCGTCACGCGCGTGACGCTGGAGCCGCTGGGCGCGGGGCCGGGGTCCGCGGTGACGGGCGCGGCGGGGCCGCCGTCCTTCGGCTTCGGCGAGGGTGTGAAGCTCGCGGTCGTGCGGACCGGCCCCGACAGCGTGCTCGCCTTCGAGGCACGCAGCCCGGTCGGCAACGACACCACGGCCTGCAAGTCGGGCATCCTCGTCTACCGCGTGCGCGGCACCACCCAGTCCGGCGGCGGCCCGATCCAGGTCCTCGACGCCCACCCGCACACCGAGGCCTGCTGGGAGAACTCCGTCTACCCGCCCCTGGCGGACGCCCCGGTCTCCCTCGGGGAGACCTTCACGGTCAAGGGCGAGGGGATCCGGGTGGAGGTCGAGGGGCGGACCGCCTCGGGGGCGTGGAACGTGAAGATCACGGCCGGCTGAACGTCGGCCCACGGTGAAGGGGGTGTGGGTGGCGGAGCCCCCACGGCGCGCGGCGCAGCCGCGCAGAAACGGCGACGGCGAGGCCGGTTCGCGTATTCCGCGAACATGCCTCGCCATCACTGTCGTGCGCCGCCAGGGACTCGAACCCCGGACCCGCTGATTAAGAGTCAGCTGCTCTAACCAACTGAGCTAGCGGCGCCTGCTGACGTCGTAGACCTTAGCATCCTGATCGGCCGGGGGAAAAATCGATATGCGCACGGCGGCGCGGGCCGCCCGGACCGCCGCCCAGAGCAGGATCTCCGGGCCCGGCAGCCAGGGGTGACGGGTGTCCGGGGCGACGAGCCAGCGGGAGTCGCAGGAGGTCGGCGGGGCGGGCGACAGTAACGGCGGGACGGTCACCGCGTCGCCGTTGCCGTGGCACAGCAGCGGCGGGATCGCGGCCGTACGGCCGAACTCCTCCCAGCGCAGCAGCGAGGGCAGCCGCTGGGCGGTGCCGGGCGCGGCGAACAGCAGCATGCGGCCCCGGAAGGTCGCCACCGGGCCCGAGCCCGGGCCCTCCTCCCACAGCCGGTCGACCATGCGGCGGCCGAAGACCGCGGGGACGCTGAGCACGTCGAAGACGGATCCGCAGGGGAGGATCACCGGGGCTCCGGGGCGCTCCCTCCACAGGGCGAGCGTGGAGCGCGGATACGTTCCTGCCGAGGCGAGCCAGGAGGCTCCGTCGGCGGTGACCCCGCAGACGTCGAAGTGGTCGGCGAACGGTTCGTTCCGTGTGCTGCTCATGGCAACTACATCTACCGGGTGTGAACGTACCGCTCCGGGGAGTTGCGGGAAATCGGGACAGCCGACAGCGGGAAGGGGTATCTTGCCCGCCTGGCATATGCCACAGCGAAACGGTCCGTGTTCACACCGGGTCGGCGGACGTGGTCCCCTCGGCGCCGCTCATCAGGCCGCGGCCGTACTCCACCATTTTCAGCGCGTAGTCCTCGGTCCACTCGGCGCGTTCCGCGATGTCCGCCGCGGTCAGGCGGTCGAACCGCCGGGGGTCCGCCAGCTGCGCGGCCGCGATCGCCTGGAACTCCACCGCGCGGTCCGCGGCGGCGCGGAACGCCTGTGCCAGCTCCGTCGCGCGGGTCAGCAGCGCCCGCGGGTCGTCGATCGACTCGAGGTCGAAGAAGTGCTCCGGGTCGGAGGCCGCTTCCGCGGGCTCGAAGAGCAGGGGCGCGGGGCGTAGCCGCGGTTCGTTCCGACGCGGCGTGGGCTCCGCCATGTCTTGTCCTCCTCATACGTCGTACGTCGCGCACGGTCCGTCCGGGACGACGGCCACCGTCCATTGTCCCGCGACCGCGCAAGTGGGCCCGGGCCGCGGCGGCGCGCCGCTCGGCACGCCCCCCTCTCAAGGCCGCCGGACGAGGCGATGTTCCCGCGGCAGTGCGAGCACGGCGTGGTTCGCCTCCCGGCCGTCCGAGCCGCAGTCGCCGGCCGGTCGTCCGGTGTGCCGGTCACGGGTGCCAGGACACCCGGTGTCCCGACCAGTGGTCCCACGTGGACATCACGGCCTCCCAGCCGTCCGGGAACTTCACGAGGGTGCCCAGCTGGACCGGTTCCGTCGACGGGTAGTCGTCCAGCAGGTCGCTCACGCCCGCCCGGCAGACCACGATGCAGGCGTGCCGGTGGCGGGAGGCGAGGACGCACAGGCGGCCCGTCTCCAGGTGGAAGGCGGTGGCGTCCGGGCGGCCGGAGAGCGGGTGCAGGACGACCGTGACGTCGTACTCGCGGCCCTGCAGGCGGTTCGCCGTGTCGACCGTGACCTCCGTGACGCCCCGCTCCGCGAGCGCCGCGCGGACGGCCGCCGCCTGGTCGCGGTGGGCGGTGCCGACGGCGACGCGGTCGGGGGTCAGCGGCACGGGCTCCGCGGGAGCACGCTCCGACGTCGCCGCTCCGCCGCGCTCCAGCAGCCTCGTCACGATCGCCGCCACCGCGCCCACCGCCTCCGGGTCCGTGCGCGGGGTGAGCCTCGCGGGCAGCTCCAGCAGGCCCCAGCCGGACTCGGCGGCCTCGTCGATCACCCGGTCGGGGCCCGAGCCGTCGGACGGGACGGCGAAGGAGAGGGAGCGGTCGCCGTGGTCGGTGCCGCTGCGGAAGGGCGTGTACGGGTAGAAGGCGTCGGAGACCAGCGGTGCCGCGGAGGCCGGCAGACGCCAGGACACCGGCAGGCGGTGCTGCGGAAGATCGGGGTTGTGGGCCAGAAGAGTGGTCACGGCGGAGGCCGAGGGGTCGTACGACAGGCCCGCCCACTGCTCGCCGCCCACGATCGAGAAGGGGTCGAGCTGGCCCGGGTCGCCCACGAACAGCGCCCGCTCGAACAGCCCGGCCACGGTGAGCAGCGCGTCCGAGCGCATCTGGTACGCCTCGTCGACGATCGCGTGCCGCCAGGGCTCGTCCACCTTCACATGCGCCCACTTCGCGGCCGTGGAGACGACGACCGGGAGGCCGGTCAGCTCCGCCGCCTTCGCCGACGTGCGCACCTGCGGCAGGTCGTCGAGCGCCTTGTCGTACGCGTCGGCGTCGCTGCTGTGCAGCCGGCCGACCGGCAGTCCGGGGCTCTTCTCCGCGAGCCGCAGCACCAGGTCGTCCACCTGCGCGTTCGTCTGGGCGACGATCATCAACGGGCGGCCCGCGTCGGCCAGTTCGAGCGCCGCGCGGACGACCAGCGTGGACTTCCCGGCGCCGGGCGGGGAGTCGACGACCACGCCGCGGTGGTCGCCGTGCAGGGTGTCGCGCAGGATCGCGTCGGTGGCCTCGGCGGCCGCGGCACCGGGGTCGACAACGGTGCTCACAGGACGTCCTCCGCGGTCACGGGATCGGCGCTCTCATGGACGGCTTCGCCCGGCGGCCCGCCGTGGGTCCACGGCGTCTGCTCCGGGTCGGGCAGCTTCGGGCCGCCGCGCTGCTCGTGCTCGAAGGTCGTGAAGCAGAGCAGGTCGCCCTTCTCCGGCACCGAGCCGGCCTCGGGCACCTTGCCGCGGCCCATCTTGTCGACGATCCGCAGCACGAACAGGTCGTCCGCCTCCTGCCCGGCGAACTCCGCCGTCTGGGGCTTGCCGCCCAGCGAGCGGTACACCTTGGCCCGCTCGCCCAGGTGCGGGCGGTCCTCCGTCCGCACGGTGACCAGCGGGCGCGGGCGCGGCTGCTTGCCCTCGCTGTACGCCATCACGACGTCCGTGACCTCTCCGGTGAACGCCTCGCCGGACAGCCGCCGGCCCGCCATCACCAGCGGATCGTCGAGCGCCTCCTGGGCCTCCAGACGGGCCTGTTCGCGCTCGCGCGAGGCCAGCTTGCTCGCCGCGGTGACCGCGTCGTCCCGGCGCGGCTGCGGGGGCTCGCCCGCGACGACCCGGTCGCGGTGGGAGGTGAACGACCAGCGGTCGCGCGTCCACCGCTGCTCGACGTGCGCGGCGGCCGGCAGCGCCCGCAGCAGGTCCAGGCCCCGCCACACCTTCTCCCAGGTGGGCAGCGTGCACCGGAGCACCAGCTCGCGGATGTCCCGCTCGGCGGCGGTGAGTTCACCGAGCCGGTCGTCCGCCTCCAGGCCGTCCTCGGCGGCGGCGAGGGCGGTACGCGCGCGGTCGTAGCGCTCGATGGCCGGGGCGAGCAGCTTGTTGTCGAAGGCCGGGTCGGTGGCCGGACCGGCTGGCGGGCACTCCAGCTGGCCCTTCGCGTCCCGGGCGAGCTCGGCCGCCGACGCCGCCTCCGCCCCCGAGACGCCCTCGGGCGGGTCGATCCAGGCGAGCAGTGCGCCCAGGTGCTGGTCCTCCAGGCTGGACTGCCCGGTCGCCCAGTGCCGGGACAGCACGTCCGTCGCCGCCAGCAGCAGCGAGGAGCCGGGCACGCGGGCGCGCTCCCCGAAGTGCGTCAGCCAGCGGCCGAGCAGCGGCACGCGCGGGGGCGCCGGATACGGGGTCTCCGGGTCCTGCTCCGCCGTGCGGCGAAAGCGCATGGAGCGGCCGAGCAGTCGTACGAAATCGATGCCCGCGCGGCTCGGCACGATCAACTGCGGTGCGTTCGCGCACAGTTCGACCTCGACCTTGACGCGCTTGCCGGTCTCCGGGTCGGTGTCGGTGCGCTCCGCGGCCTCCACCTCGTCCGCGTACCCCTCCAGATACGGCAGGACGACGTCGGCCAGCTCGGCCAGGAACGCGAACCTGAGGTCGCGGTCGCGTGGCTGCGGCACGGCCAGCAGCCGCGGGGCCTCGCGGTCGGTGCCCACGAGCGCGCCGAGCGGGGCGCCGGCCTCACCGGCGGTGGTGAGCGGCACGAAGACGAGGGGGTGTTCGGACAGGTGCCGGTGCCGGACGGTGGCGGTGGGCCGGGCGCGTCCGGTGCTGACGGCTTCGAGTCGGGCGAGGGTGGCGATCAGCGACACGGGGCGCCCTCCTCGGCGGGCGCGGCCGCGGTGTGCCGGGCGGCCGCCAGGGCCTCCTCGCGCAGCCGCGCCGCCCTGCGCAGCGCCGCCACGGCCGGGTCGTCCGGGTCGCCGCTCGCGCCGCGCGCCGCCGACAGGACCTCCTCGACCGTGGTCAGACCGCCCAGTTCGGCGCGGACCGGGCGGCCCAAGGAGGTCACGGCCCCTTCCGCGCGTGCCCGGTCACGGCAGTGGAAGGCCAGCTCGCAGGCGGACAGGCACTCGGGCGCGTACGCCGCCGGGACCGACTCGACGGCGGCCGTCAGCTCGGCCGCGGGCAGCTCGGGGGAGAAGCAGGTGTCTTCGGGGAGCGTGTCGGCGATGTCCTCGATACGGGTCAGCCGGGCCAGCTGCCGGTCGGTGACGGCGCGCTGCTTGCGCACGTCGACCGCCGAGGCGGTGGGGAGGTTGGAGAAGTCCTTGGGGCAGACCAGCAGAATCCGGTGCCGCATCACGGGGGCCGGGTCGAGCCGGGCGGCGACCTGCTCCAGGGCCAGCACGTAGACCGCCGCCTGGCGCGCGGCCGCGCCCACCTTCGAC
Source organism: Streptomyces sp. NPDC057616 (assembly GCF_042800575.1). Taxonomy (NCBI): domain Bacteria; kingdom Bacillati; phylum Actinomycetota; class Actinomycetes; order Kitasatosporales; family Streptomycetaceae; genus Streptomyces; species Streptomyces sp. NPDC057616. Next base: position 148,555 of record NZ_JBHVGU010000002.1, on the reverse strand, counting down.
GGGTCGGCCGAACCGTCAAGCATCGGGAAGGACTTGATCTCGACGACCGTCCAGCTGCCGTCGGGGTGCACCACCACCGCGTCCGGCTCCAGGAACGCGGGGGAGCCGGCCACCTCGAGCGCGAGCATCGGGTGGTCCAGCAGGGTCCAGGTGCCCGGGGTCCCGGTGGCCTCGCGCAGCGCCAGGCCTGTACGAGCCGCACGCCCCTCGGGGCCGGTCGCCGTGAGGTCGGGCACCCGCGCCCCGGCGGGCGGCCGCGCGCGCGGGTCCAGCTTCTCGTGGACCAGGCGCAGCAGTTCCGCGCCGCCGTCCGCCTTGACCTTCGCCTCGAACGCGTTGCCCCGGGTGAAGGCGAACTGCGACTGCCCGAAGACCGAAGGGGAGCCCAGCCTGCTCGCCACCGCCGCCTTGTCCACCCCGGCGCCGTCCAGGATCGCGCGCCGCTCGCAGCCCGGGTTGGCGGCGAGTGCCGCGAGGGCCCGGGCGTCCAGCGCCTTGGCCGCCACCTCCGGGCCGCGCAGCTCAGCGAGCCGCTGCCGGAGCGCCTTCCCCCGCGTCCGTGGGAGAGGCACTCGGCTCGGCTCCGGATCCGTCCCGGGACTCGCGCTGCCGTGGAAATCGCTCACCTGCGGAAGTCTGGCATCCGCCACTGACAATTGAGGAGCCCGTGGGGCGGGAGTGCCCCGCGGGGGACGTGAACTGCGCCCACAGCCGGTCCGCGCCCCGCATCACGTGCGGCGCCAGGAACAGGCCGAGGCCCATCACGGCCACGCCCGCGACCGCGTCGAGGAAGTAGTGGTTCGCGGTGCCCATGACCACGATCGTGGTCAGCAGCGGGTAGGCGACGCCGGCGGCCTTCGCCACGGGCGTCCTGCCGTGGCGCCACAGCATGACACCGCACCACAGCGCCCAGCCCACGTGCAGGCTCGGCATGGCCGCGTACTGGTTCGTCATGCCCCCGAGGCCCTTCGGGGCGCTGGCCGCACCGCCCCACCAGCCGTACGAGCTGTACTGGGCCATCGTGTCCACGAAGCCGTGACCGGCCGACAGCAGGCGCGGCGGGCACGTCGGCAGCAGCGTGAAGCCGATCAGGCCGATGAAGGTGGACGTCATCAGCCAGGTGCGGGCGGCGCGGTAGTGCACGGCCCGCGACCGGAACAGCCAGATCAGGATGGCCGGCGTGACCAGGTAGTGCAGCGAGGCGTACCAGAAGTCGGCCGGGACACCGAGCCACGTCTCGCGCGTGAAGAGCCGGTTGAGCGGGTGCTCGGCGTTGAGGTGCAGGAACTTCTCGATGCGCAGGATCGCCAGGCCGTGGTCGACGGCGCCGGCGGTGTCGCCGCGGGCGAGGAGCCGGCCTGCCGAGTAGCAGCCGTACACCAGGAGGATCAGCGGCAGTTCGGTCCACCAGCGCAGGCGCGTGCGCGGGGCTGCTGCCTCGATGCCTGGTGTCGTCTCGGTCCTCGGCATCCGATCGCCTCCCCCTTCATTCTCGCGCGGCGCCCGCCGGCCGGTCGGGTCGTGCCACTTTACGGCGTACGTGCGGGCCCCGGTCGGGCGCCCCCGGCCCTCAAAGACGCAGAGATCGCCCGTCGGGTTGCCCCAGGCAGACCACGGTCCAGGGTGGGCGATGATGGAGGGGTTCCGCCTGTTGTTTGTTACGGAAGGTCCCGCTCCCCATGGCACCGCGCATCCTGCTCGCCCGGCACGGACAGACCGAGTGGTCCCTGTCCGGAAAGCACACCGGGAGGACCGACGTGCCGCTGCTGGAGGAGGGCCGGCGCGGCGCCAAGCTGCTCGGCGAGCGGCTGCACCGGCCGCCCTTCGACGGACTTCCGGACGCGGAGGTGCGCACCAGCCCGCTGCGGCGCGCGCGTGAGACGTGCGAGCTGGCCGGCTTCGGCGAGCGGGCGGCCGACTGGGACGCGCTCATGGAGTGGGACTACGGCGCGTACGAGGGCATGACGCCGGACGACATCCAGGCCGTACGACCGGGGTGGCTGATCTGGCGGGACGGCGTCCCCGGGGGCGAGTCGCTCGCGGAGGTGACCGCCCGCGCCGACGAGGTGGTGGCCTGGGCGCGCTCCGCCGACCGGGACGTGCTGGTCTTCGCCCACGGGCATGTACTGCGGTCGATCGGGGCGCGATGGCTGGGCCTGCCGATCGACTTCGCGGCACGGATCCGGCTGAATCCGACATCGCTCTCGGTGCTGGGCTGGGCCTACGGTGAGCCGGCCCTCGAGAGCTGGAACGACCTGGGGCACCTCGCGGTCTGACCGCGCCGTCCCGTACGGCCGGGGCGGTCGGCTCAGGCGGTGCGCGGCAGCGACGAGTGCCGCTCCAGGAAGCCCGAGACCCCCGACGCCCGCCGGTGCGGCAGCAGCACCCGTGCCGTGCCCGCCAGCATCGTCTGGATCCGGGACGACTGGACCTGGTCGAGCAGGTCCAGCACCCGCATCCCCGCCGCCGCGGCCTCGTCCGGGCGGCCGCCGCGCGCGAGGTCGTCGGCCAGTTCCGCCGTGTACAGGGCGATGTTGCGGGTGAAGTGCGGGTCCTGGAGACGGGCCGCACGGCGCGCGTGGCGGGCCGCCCGCGTCCAGTCGCCCAGCGTCGACCAGCACTGCGCCTCCAGGCCCTCCAGTTCGGCCTCCCCGTAGAAGCTCATCCACTCGGGGTCGGCCTCCGAGCGGCCTCGCTCGTAGAGGGTCTGCGCGCGGACGAGTGCCTGTTCGCAGCCGGTGCGGTCGGCGAGGCCCGCCCAGCCGCCCGCCTCGCGCAGGGCGAGCAGCGACATCAGGCGCGCCGAGCCGAGTGAACGCCCGACGCGCTGCGCGGCCTGCGCGGCCCGCACCGCCTCGCGCGGACGCCCGGCGTCGCGCGCGAGGAAGGCGGTGTTGCAGAAGGCGTGCGCCTCCAGGCCGTCGTCGCCCGTCATCCGCGCGGTCGCCAGCGCCTCCGCGTAGTGCGAGCGGGCGTCGTCGAAGCGGCCGGAGTCGTGCGCCAGCCAGCCGACGGAGATGGCGAGTTCACCGGCGCCCGAGTGCAGCCGGTCGGCGGTCGTCTGCCGGGTCGCGCCCGCGTCCAGCAGCGCGTAGGCGGCGCGCAGCGGAGTCGACGCACGCCGGTAGAGCCCGTCCGCGCCGTGCCGGTCGTCGAGCAGCCTGATTCTGCGTACGGCCTCCTCGACCGCGTAGACATCGCTCGTCCCGGGGCGGCGGACGGGTCGCCCCGCTGCCGCCGCGTCGAAGGCGAGCCCCATCTGGCCCATCGAGGCGGCGGCCACCGTGGCGCCACCGCCGGTCATGAATGCGCGACGTAGCACGTCGCTCTCCTCGCAGGTTTCGTGAAGCGCATGGATCTCGTGATGCCCGAGCAGGTCGTGCGGGTCGTGCGGATTGTTCGGGTCGTGCAGATTGTTCGGGTCGTGCGGGTTCTGTGTCTCATACGGCTCATGGCCCCCGGGCGTCTCATCGGGGGCCTGCGCCCGGCGCCCGCGCACGGACGCGCGCGACGCGAAGCCCAGGTCGGTGAGCGCCCGCCCGGGGAACATGTGCAGGAACACCCGTTCGTAGGCGTAGTTGGGGCAGCGGATCTCGCCCGCCTCGACCCGGCCCACGTAGCGCGCGTCGCAGCTGACCCGCTCGCCGATCTCGCGCGCGGCCCGTCGTACCGCCGCGGCGAACTCGGCCGGTGAGCGCTGACCGCGCAGCTCCCGGAAGACGAGGTTCGGCCGCGGTGGCCGTGCGGGCATGGGCTGGGACGAGGTCACCTTTGACGACGCCATGGCCGGGTCCTCTCGTACGAACCGTCGAACCATGCCGGATCCAGGGTGAGTTGTCCGTGCAGCTTCCCCGCTCCCGGCGGGCATGAACGTACCGGCTGTGCCGGACCCGCCACGCAGGGTTTGGCTACAAACCGGATATCTCATACCGGATCTGCCATGAAGTGCCATCCTTTGTGGCTGACTTGCGCCGTAGCCGTTGACGCGCCGCCGCGTTGAACCCTGCGGACCGGGAGCCGCCCGACTCCCGACCCGCTTCGTTCTAAGGAGGGGTTCCGTGGTGGAGGCCGGGATGGAGACCAGCCAGAGCGGCGTCGCTCGCACGCCGTCAGCGGCCGGGGGCCGTGCCCCGTCGGCCGAGTGCGGCGCACCACCCGGCGACGGCGGCCCGTGCGACCTGGTCACCGTGGGCTCGCGACAGGGCCTGGAGGCGGTCGACATCCTGCGGCGCGGGGCGGGCGACGCGGTCGGACCCGTCCTGCACGACGACGGCGGCCACACCCTGGGCTTCGTGGTGCCGCCCGGCACGGCCGCCGCCTGGGACCTGCCCGGCAGCACCTGTACGGAGACCGACGGACGCGGTATGCGCCTGAATCCCGAGCCGCCGGTGGAGGGCTCGGACTGGCTGCTGCCGCCCGGCGAGGCCGATCTCGCGACCGACCCGGCGGTGCTGCGCGCCGCGCTCGGCGAGGCGGCCCGCATCATCGAGGCCGCGGACTCCTGTCGCTGACCGCACCCCGCGCAGGCGTCCCCGCCGGGGGCCGCCGATAATGGCGCCATGGGAAGGTCCAGGAACCCCGACCGCCCGCGCGGCGGTGTGGAAGCCGTCGTCGAGACCGTCGACGGCGGGCTCGCCGAGCTCCTGCCGGACCGGGACCGGCCCCGGGCCTGGACGCTGCTGATCGACGGGGCGCCGCAGTCGTACGTCGACCTGGACGACCCCGCGTACCTCTCCTTCGAGTACCAGCGCAGGCTCGGTCACGTCATCGACCTCGTCGCGCCGGCCGGCCGGCCCGTGCACGCCGTTCACCTCGGCGGAGGCGCCTTCACCCTCGCCCGCTACACAGCCGCCACCCGGCCGCGCACCACCCAGCAGGTCGTCGAGCGGGACGCGGCACTGGTCCAACTGGTCCGCCGGGAACTGCCGTTGGACACGAACGCCCGGATCAGGGTGCGTGCCGTGGACGCCCGCGAAGGGCTCGCCAAGGTGCTCGACGGCTGGGCCGACCTGGTCATCGCCGACGTGTTCAGCGGGGCCCGCACACCTGCCCACCTCACCTCGACCGAGTTCCTCGACGAGGTCCGCCGGGTGCTGAAGCCGGGCGGCTGCTACGCCGCGAACGTCGCCGACGGCCCGCCGCTCGCCCACCTGCGCCGCCAGATCGCCACCGCCGCCGCCCGCTTCGCCGAGGTCGCGCTGATCGCCGACCCGGCCGTGCTGCGCGGCAAGCGCTTCGGCAACGCGGTCCTCGTCGCCTCCGACGCGCCCCTCCCGATCGCCGAACTGACCCGGCGCGCCGCCTCCGACCCGCACCCGGGCCGGGTCGAACACGGCCGTGCGCTCCTGGACTTCACCGGCGGGGCGGCCGTGGTGACGGACAGCGCGGCGACCGCGTCACCGGCGCCGCCACCCTCCGTGTTCCGCTAGCGGGCAGCCGGCAGCCGGCGAGCAGCCGGCGGGCGGCGGGGAGTAGGGAGCAGAGAGCGAGCAGTGGTCAGTATCAGTACGTGCCGATCTCGACGTGCGGCGGCCCGTCGTGCCAGGTGCAGAAGACCGACACCCGGTCCGCTCCCGAGCTGAACTCCACCCGGATCCACGACTCCGTCTTCCACACCTGCATCGACCAGCCCGCGCCCGGCGTCGCCGACACCAGCGTCGCGTCCGCCGCGCCGAGCGAGAACACCGCCCGCCCGCCGTCCGTGTCGTAGGCCTTGACCTGGCCGGACGCGGTGGACGAGGGGGTCGGGTTCGGCGTCGGCTTCAGCGACGGCGTGGGGGTCGCGGAGGGCCTGGCCGACGCCTTCCTGGACGGCGAGGGCGACGGGGAGGGGTTTCTCGTGGACGACGCCAGCGGCTTCGAGTCCTGGGTGGTCGCGTCGGCCGCCGTGATCGGCAGGGCGCGCGGCGGGTCGTACGCCGTGCCCGCCATCACCGTGTGGACACCCCACCACGACAGCGTGACCGCCGCGCCCGTGGCGAGCGACCAAGCCAGTACGTGTACGAGTCCTCTGCGCATCGCGGGCCATACTGCCTCACGCGTCCCACCAGTGTCCCGCCCGTGTCCACAAGAGCGGAGTTGTCCACAGCCCCGGACCCCGTTCCGCCGCATGGCGTACGGTGCGGCGCATGGCAAGTGTGCTCGTGGTCGAGGACGACCAGTTCGTGCGCTCGGCGCTGATCCGGCACCTGACCGATGCCGCGCACACCGTGCGCAGCGTCGGGACGGCGCTGGAGGCGCTGCGCGAGGTCGCCCATTTCTCCTTCGACGTCGTCATCCTCGACCTCGGACTGCCCGATCTGGACGGGTCCGAGGCGCTGAAGATGCTGCGCGGCATCACCGACGTACCGGTGATCATCGCCACCGCGCGGGACGACGAGACGGAGATCGTCCGCCTGCTCAACGCGGGCGCGGACGACTACCTGACCAAGCCCTTCTCGGTCGAGCACCTGTCCGCGCGGATGGCCGCGGTCCTGCGCCGGGCCCGCTCCGCGCCCGCGGACGCCCCGCCGTCGGCCGTGCTGCGCGTCGGCGGCCTCACCGTGGACCCGCTGCGCCGCCAGGCCGAGCTGGACGGGGTGCGCCTCGACCTCACCCGCCGCGAGTTCGACCTGCTCGCCTTCCTGGCCGGCCGCCCCGGCCTGGTCGTCCCGCGCAAGGAGCTGCTCGCCGAGGTCTGGCAGCAGTCGTACGGCGACGACCAGACCATCGACGTCCATCTGTCCTGGCTGCGGCGGAAGTTGGGCGAGACCGCGGCCCGGCCGCGCTATCTGCACACGCTGCGCGGGGTCGGCGTGAAGCTGGAGCCGCCGGGTGGGGAGCCGCCGCGATGAGATGGGCACTGGTCAAGGTCTGCCTGGCGGTCACCGCCATGGTCGTGGTCGCCTTCGCGGTGCCGCTCGGGCTCGTCATCAAGGAGATGGCCCGGGACCGCGCGTTCTCCAACGCCGAGCGCCAGGCCGCCGCGGTCGCCCCGGCGCTGTCCATCACCACCGAGCGCGACCAGCTGGAGCGGGTCGTGGCCTCGGCCGGCTCGGACTCCGGCATGGCCGTGCACATCCCCGCCGCCGCCGGGCAGCCGGCCGTCGACATCGGCCGGCGGCGCGCCGCCGCCAAGGACATCGCCACCGTGCGCAAGCTGGGCCGCGCCTCCACCACCGAGGTCTCCGGCGGATCCACGCTGCTCCAGCCGGTCGCGCTGAGCTCCGGCTCGATCGCCGTCGTCGAGGTCTACGTCCCCGAGTCCGAGGTCAGCAACGGCGTCGGGACGGCGTGGGCGGTGCTCGCCGGGGTCGGCGTCGCGCTGATCGTCGGCTCGGTCGCGGTCGCCGACCGGCTCGGGATACGGATGGTGCAGCCCGCGCAGCGACTGGTCGAGGGCGCGCATGAGCTGGGGGAGGGGAAGCTGGGGGCGCGGGTTCCGGAGGAGGGGCCGACCGAACTGCGCCTGGCCGCCGTCGCGTTCAACTCCATGGCCGACCAGGTCGTCCAGCTCCTGGCGAACGAGCGCGAGCTGGCGGCCGACCTGTCCCACCGCCTGCGCACCCCGCTGACGGTGCTGCGGCTGAACGCCGCCTCGCTGGGCGAGGGCCCCGCCGCCGACCAGACCCGGGCCGCCGTCGCCCAGCTGGAGCGCGAGGTCGACACCATCATCCGTACCGCCCGGGACGCCAAGCCGCAGACCGCGGCGGCCGGGCCCGGCGCCGGGTGCGACGCGGCCGAGGTGGTCCGCGAGCGCATGGCGTTCTGGTCGGCGCTCGCGGAGGACGAGGGCCGCAAGTGGCGGGTGGCGGGCGCGGACCGGCCGGTGCGCATCCCCGTGGCCCGGGCGGACCTCGCCGCGGCCCTCGACGCCCTGCTCGGCAACGTCTTCCGGCACACCGCCGAGGGCACGGCCTTCGCGGTCGACCTGCACAACGGCGAGGACGCGGTGATCGTGCTCGTCTCGGACGCGGGCCCGGGCATACCCGACCCCGAGGCGGCGATGGCGCGCGGCCGCGGGTCGGGCAGCGACGGCTCCACGGGCCTCGGGCTGGACATCGTGCGACGGCTCGCGGAGTCGACCGGCGGTGACGTACGGCTCGGTTCGTCTGTGCTCGGCGGGACCGAGGTGCGCATCTGGATCCAGCTGGACGGACGGGTGCGCACGCCCGCCGGGCGGGGGCACAGGCTGGCGCGCAGACGGCGGAAGGCGTTCGCCAGGTGACCCGCCGTAGCCGGATTGGTCTCGACCTTTAACCGTCTCCGATGCCTTCCTTAAGCGCACCCTAAGATCCTCAACCCCCGCCCGGATCAGGCACTTTGCCCGATTCCGGATCGCTAGCGTGCTGCCGCACCCCCACCCGTAACAGCGAAGGCAGGCACGCGATGAGCACCCATCGGCGCAAGGTCAGCGGCAGAAGCAAGGCGATAGGCGGTCTGGTCGCCGCGGCCGTCGTGGGCGGCGGCGCCCTCGCGCTGACGGGCACCGCGCAGGCGGCGGGCGTGGGCGCGGCGTACACCAGGACCAGCGACTGGTCGACGGGCTACACCGCGCAGTACGTCGTCACCAACAACACCACCGGCACCGAGAAGAACTGGAAGCTGGAGTTCGACCTGCCCTCCGGCGCCAAGCTGAGCTCGCTGTGGAACGCCGAGTCGAGTGTGAGCGGGCAGCACGTCACCGTGACGCCGGCCAAGTGGGACACCGACGGCCTCGCGCCCGGCAAGTCCGTCACCGTCGGCTTCGTCGTCAACGGCAGCGCAGATCCGAAGAGTTGTCTCGTCGACGGCGCCCAGTGCTCCGCCGACGACGGTGCCACGCCCGAGCCGAGCGGCCGCCCGACCGGGTCCGCGACGCCGACGCCGACGCCCACCGCGACCCCCACGCCCACCAAGACGGCGACGCCCACGCCCACACCCACCCCCACACAGAGCTCGGGCACCGGCACCAAGGCGAGCGCCGGCTTCTCGCCCTACGTCGACACCTCGCTCTACCCCGCCTTCGACCTGGTCGCGAGCGCCGACGCGACCGGCGTGAAGAACTACAACCTCGCCTTCATCACCGACGGCGGCGGCTGCACGCCCAAGTGGGGCGGCGTCACCGACCTCGGCAGCGACGGCGTCGCCTCGCAGATCGGTGCGCTGCGCGCAAAGGGCGGCGACGTGCGCGTCTCCTTCGGCGGCGCCTCCGGCTCGGAACTGGCGACGACGTGCTCCTCGGCGGACGCGCTGGCGGCGGCGTACGGCAAGGCCGTGGACCAGTTCAAGCTCACCAAGGTCGACTTCGACATCGAGGGCGGCGCGCTGCCGAACACCGCGGCCAACACCAACCGCGCGAAGGCCATCGCCAAGCTCCAGCAGCAGCACCCGGACCTGGACGTCTCCTTCACCCTCCCGGTCATGCCCGAGGGCCTGACCCAGGACGGCGTGAACCTGCTGTCCAACGCCAAGTCCAACGGTGTGGAGATCTCCGCGGTCAACATCATGGCGATGGACTACGGCGCCTCGTACAGCGGCGACATGGGCACCTACGCCGAGCAGGCCGCCACCGCCACCCAGGCGCAGGTCAAGAGCGTGCTGGGGCTGTCCGACGCGGACGCCTGGAAGACGGTCGCCGTCACCCCGATGCTCGGCGTCAACGACGTCTCGTCGGAGGTCTTCAAGGTCGACGACGCCACCCAGCTGGTGAACTTCGCCAAGTCCAAGGGCCTCGGCTGGCTGTCCATGTGGTCGGCCACCCGTGACAAGCAGTGCGACGGCGGCGCCAAGCCCACCGCGGACGCCACCTGCAGCTCGATCGTCCAGGACAAGTTCGCCTTCTCGAAGGCCTTCGGCGCCTTCAACTGACCTCCGCGCAACGGGGGCGGATGCGTCCCGGCCGGCTCTCCCCCCACCCGGCCGGGACGCATTTCCCGTTCTCCCGTTCTCCCGTTCTCCCGGACTCCGGGTGGCCGGGGCCGGACGAAGTTCGGGGCGCGGCGCTCCCCTAGGGCGCCGCGCCCCGCCCCCCGCCTGTGGTTCCCCCTAGTCGGTCGCCACCTCGGGCAGCGTCCCCGTCCGGGCCGCCTGCCCGTACCAGTGGGCGCTCGACTTCGGCGTGCGGGCCAGCGTCGCGTAGTCCACGTAGACGGCGCCGAACCGCTTCTCGTAGCCGTACGCCCACTCGAAGTTGTCCATCAGGGACCACAGGTAGTAGCCCCGCACGTCCGCGCCGTCGGTGATGGCGCGGCGGACCGCCGCGAGGTGGCCGTGCAGGTAGGCGACGCGCTCCGGGTCGTGGACGCGGCCGTCGGGGTCCGGCTTGTCGTCGTAGGCGGCGCCGTTCTCCGTGATGTAGAGGGGCAGGCCCGGGGCCTCGCGCGTGTAGCGCATGATCAGGTCGTGCAGGCCGGTCGGGTCGATGGTCCAGCCCATCTCCGTGCGCTCGCCCGGCGTCTGGTGGAAGCGGACGTCGTCCGCGCCCGGCCAGGGGGAGTGCTCGCTCGCGCCGTGGCCGTCGGTGCGCGGGCCGGTCATCGGGCCGTCGGCCGAGGAGACCAGCGCCGGCGTGTAGTAGTTGAGGCCCAGCGCGTCCAGCGGCTGGTGGATCGCCCGCAGATCGCCCTCGAGGACGTACGACCAGTCGGTGATCGACGCGGTCGCGGCGAACAGCGACTCCGGGTAGGCGCCGTGCAGGATCGGGCCGTGGAAGACACCGTTGGCCAGGTCGTCGATCTTCCGCACCGCCGCCAGATCGCCGGGGTTCTGCGGTGAAAGGGGCCTGACGACCGAGGAGTTGAGGCTGATGGCGACCGAGTTGCGGGAGGGCATCACCGAACGCAGGGCCGTGGTGCCCAGTCCGTGCGCCAGGTTGAGGTGGTGGGCCGCCCGCAGCGACGCCTCCGGGTCCGTGCGGCCCGGGGCGTGCACGCCGGAGCCGTAGCCCAGGAAGGCGCTGCACCACGGCTCGTTGAGCGTGATCCACTGCTCCACCCGGTCGCCGAGCGCCTCGCCGACGATCTGCGCGTACTCGGCGAACCGGTAGGCCGTGTCCCGCTCCGGCCAGCCGCCCGCGTCCTCCAGCTCCTGCGGCAGGTCCCAGTGGTAAAGGGTGATCGCCGGCTTGATGTCGTGCGCGAGCAGCTCGTCCACCAGGCGCCGGTAGAAGTCCAGGCCCCGCTGCACGGCCGGGCCCCGGCCGGTCGGCTGCACCCGCGGCCAGGAGACCGAGAAGCGGTAGCCGCCCAGCCCCAACCCGGCCATCATCGCCACGTCTTCGCGGTACCGGTGGTAGTGGTCGACAGCGATGTCACCGTGCTCGCCGCCGACCGTCTTGCCCGGGGTGTGGCTGAAGGTGTCCCAGATCGATGGCGTGCGGCCGTCCTCCCGCACCGCACCCTCGATCTGGTACGCGGAGGTCGCGGCGCCCCAGAGGAAGGCGGGAGGAAAGGTCACCGGGGTCGCAGATTGTGCGGACTCAAGCATGGAAGCGCTCCCATAAATGGTCGTTCTGACCTAAGAGTTGAGGAGGAAGGGGGCCGAGGCGGTGACCCGGCCCCTGCGTACGTACGACGGGAACGAGGTGCCGGGCCTCAGCCCTTGATCGCGCCCTGCATGATGCCGCCCACGATCTGCTTGCCGAACAGGATGAAGGCGATCAGCAGCGGCAGCGTGCCCAGCAGCGCGCCCGCCATGATCACGGCCTGGTCGGGGACGTAGCCGGTACCGAGCGAGTTCAGGGCGACCTGCACGGTCGGGTTCTGCTGGTTCAGGGCGATGATCGGCCACAGGAAGTCGTTCCAGGCGAACACGAAGGTCAGCAGGCCGAGCACGGCCATCGCCGGCCGCGCCGCCGGGAAGACCACGTGCCACACCACCCGCAGACTGCTCGCGCCGTCCACCCGGGCCGCCTCGATCAGCTCCGTCGGCAGCGCCTGCACCAGGTACTGCCGCATGAAGAACGTGCCGAAGGCCGTCACCAGGGTCGGCAGGATGACCGTCTGCAGCTGGTTGGACCAGCCGAGGTCGCTCATCCACAGATACAGCGGTACGACGGCCAGCTGCGGCGGGATCATCATCGTGCCGATCGTCAGCAGCAGCAGGACACCGGAGAACCTGAACCGCAGCTTGGCGAAGGCGAATCCGGCGAGCGTGGAGAAGACCACCGTGCTGATGGTGATGGTGCCCGCGACGATCACGCTGTTGACCATGGCGGTGCCGAGACCCGCCTGGTCCCAGGCGGCCTGGAGGTTCTTGAACAGGTTCCCGCCGAACCACAGCGGCGGCGGGGTCTGCGCCAGCCGGCGGTCGGTGCGCGAGGCGGCGATCGCCGTCCACACCAGGGGCGCCAGCGAGACCAGCGCGAAGACCGTCAGGACGATGTACGTCACCGGGCCGGCGTGCAGCTGCTTGCCCGCGCCCATCACCCGGCGGCCCGGGCCCTTCTTCGGCCGCGCCTGCGCCTGAGGCAAGGTCAGTTCACTGGTGGTCATTGGGACTTCCTCAGGCGTCGGGTGAACAGCATGTTGATCACGGCGACGATCAGCAGGATCAGGAACATCGACCAGGCGATCGCGGACGCCTTGCCGAGGTTGCCGATGATCCAGCCCTGGTCGTACATGTAGAGGCCGAGCGTCTGGTACTGGTGCTCCGAGCCGCCCTTGGAACCGCTGACCCCGCCGAACAGCAGGGGCTCGCCGAAGAGCTGGGTCGCGCCGATGGTGGAGACCACCACGGTGAACAGGATCGTCGGCCGCAGCTGCGGGATCGTCACATGCCGGAACTGCTGCCAGCGGTTGGCGCCGTCGATGGCCGCCGACTCGTACAGGTCGGCCGGGATCGCCTGCATCGCCGCCAGATAGATCAGCGCGTTGTAACCGGTCCACCGCCAGATCACGATCGAGGACACGGCGAACTGCGAACCCCAGTCGGACTCACGCCAGTTGATCGGGTCGATCCCCACGAAGTGCAGGAACCAGTTGATCATGCCGCCGTCCCAGGAGTACAGCAGCGTGAAGACCAGCGTGGCGGCCGCCACCGAGGTGGCGTACGGGGTGAGCATCACGACCCGCCACACGGTCGAGCCGCGCAGCCGGTAGTTGAGCAGATGCGCCAGGCCGATCGCCGCCATCAGCTGCGGGACGGTCGAGATCACACCGATGGTGAAGGTGTTCTTGAGCGCGTTCCAGAAGAAGTCCGAGCTGAGCAGGTTCTGGTAGTTGTCCAGGCCCGCCCAGGTCTGGTGGTTCAGGTCGGACAGCTGCACGTTGTGCAGCGAGTACCAGGCCGTGTAGAGGAGCGGGATCAGGGAGAACGCCCCGAAGATGATGAAGAAGGGGGAGATGAACGCGTACGGCGACGCCTTCATGTCCCAGCGGTACAGCCGGCTGCGCCAGGAGCCGTGGTCCGGCGGCTGGGTACCGCGACCGTGAGCGCCCCGGGCCGCGCCCGGCTGGGAGCCGGACGCGGCCTCGGCGCTCGACGCGGTGTGCGCGAGAGCCTGCTTGGAGCTGGTCACTGGCCGAGCACGTCCTTGATCTCCTTGCTCGCCGCATCCCAGCCCTGAGCGGGCGTCTTGCCCTTCTGCTCGACCTGGAGGATGCCGACGTCGGTGATGGCCGTGTTGATCGGCTGGTCCTTGATACCGAAGTACTGGACCGGGATCGTCTTCGCCGAGTCACCGAAGATCTGCGTGATCGGGGCGTTCGAGAAGTACGCCGTGGTGTCCGCCGCGGGCTTCAGGGTCGAGAACGCCGACGGGGTCGACGGGAAGCTGGCCTGCTTGGCGAAGACCTTCGCCTGCTGCGCGGGCGCGGTCAGCCACTTCGCCAGGGCGATGGCCTCCTTCTGGTGCTTGCCCGCGGTCGGCACGCCGAGGAAGGAGCCGCCCCAGTTGGCCGCGGTCGGGGCCGCCGCCACGTCCCAGTTGCCCTTGCCGGAGTCACCGGACTTCTGCTCGATGTAGCCGATCATCCAGGCCGGGCAGGCCACCGTGGCGAAGGTGGCGTTGGCGAAGCCCTGGTCCCACGGCTTGTCGAACTGCTTGAGCTTGGCCGACATGTTGCTGGTCGCCACCGTCATCGAGACGTCCCAGGCCTTGCTCACGCCCTCGGACTTGTCCCAGATGACGTTGCCGTCCTTGTCGTAGTAACGCTCGCTGCCACCACCGAGGGCGGCGTTGTAGACGGAGGACGCGGAATCCACGAACTTGGTGCCCTTGGGCGCCTTCTTCATGTAGTCCTTGCCGACGTCGACGTACTTCGCCCAGTCGCCCTTCCACATCGAGGCGAGCTTGTCGCGGTCGGTCGGCAGGCCGGCCTTCTGGAACAGGTCCTTGCGGTAGCAGATGGCCATCGGGCCGGTGTCGGTGCCGAGCCCGATCAGCTTGCCGTCCTTGGTGGTGGCCTGGGCGTTCTTCCAGTCCAGCCACTGGGACTTGTCGACCTCCTTGCCCAGGTCGACGAACTTGCCGGCCTGCGTCTGCACGGCCTCGGTGATGTTGCCGACCTCGATCGCCTGGATGTCGTCGGTGCCGGAACCGGCCTGCAGCCGGGTGAGAACCTTCGGCCAGTACACGTCGGTACGGGTGGTGACGTTCTCCTTGATGCTGATGTCGGGGTGCAGCTTCATGTACTCGTCGTAGAGGCCGGCCTGCTTGTAGCCGAAGACTCCGAAGGTGCCGACGGTCAACGTGGTCTTGCCCTTGGCGTTTCCGCCGCCGTTGTCCGAGCTCGACGAGTTGTCGTCACTGGCGCAGCCGGCCAGTAGCCCCGAGGCCAGCGCGGCGACGGCCGCGAGGGCCACCACCCGGTGGGACCGGCGGGTACTCGTGCGCATTGGGTCCTCCTGTTGCCTGACGTGCCGACCCCCCGGCCAACTGCACTGGTTGGGCCCGTTCGTACTCGCTGCGGCTCGGGCGGGGAACGTGCGGGATGTGTATGTGTCAGGTACTGTGGGAGCGCTCCCACAGATGATGTGTTGAAGGTTCGCCGGTTCGGGCGGGGGTGTCAAGGGCGGAAGCGGGGCGAGATGTGTTCAGTTATCGGGCTGTTAAGTGGATGCGACGACTCCGCTGCCGGTCAATGCTTTTAACCCGTCCGGCACCTGAGGGCAAGCCTCTCGAGACGCCCGGGCCGGGGCCGGCGAGCGGCGGCGCCCGGGCCGGTCACCTGAGCGGACAGGACTGTTAGATTCCAGGCCAGCAGCAACAACGGCGGAAGGCGGCGGAGCCCATGGCAGGCCACGGAGCGCGGAGCCGGAGTGGTGGCCGGCCCACCCTCGAAGAGGTCGCTGCGCGCGCCGGCGTCGGCCGCGGCACCGTCTCCCGGGTGATCAACGGCTCGCCCCGGGTCAGCGAGGCGACCCGCGCCGCGGTCGAGGCGGCCGTCGCCGAACTCGGCTACGTCCCCAACACCGCGGCCCGCGCCCTGGCGGCCAACCGCACGGACGCGATCGCGCTGGTCGTCCCCGAGCCGGAGACCCGCTTCTTCGCGGAGCCGTACTTCTCGGACATGCTCAAGGGCGTCGGCGCCGAGCTGTCCGAGACCGAGATGCAGCTCCTGCTGATCTTCGCGGGCAGCGACCGCGAACGCCGCCGGCTGGCCCAGTACCTGGCCGCCCACCGTGTGGACGGCGTCCTGCTGGTCTCGGTGCACGCCGACGATCCGCTGCCCGACCTGCTGGCCCAGCTGGAGATCCCGGCGGTGATCAGCGGCCCCCGGTCCGCCGCGGAGACGCTCACCTCGGTCGACTCGGACAACTACGGCGGCGGCCGCTCGGCGGTCGAGCACCTGCTCGGCCGGGGCCGCCGGAGCATCGCGCACATCACCGGCCGCCTCGACGTCTATGGTGCGCAGCGCCGCGTCGAGGGCTACCGGGACGCCCTGCGGGACGCGGGCCACACCGTGGACGAGAAGCTGATCGAGCCGGGCGACTTCACCGAGGAGGGCGGCCGCCGGGCGATGACGAACCTGCTCGCCCGCCGCCCCGGCCTGGACGCGGTCTTCGCCGGATCTGACGTGATGGCGGCCGGCGCCCGCCAGGTCCTGCGCGAGAAGGGCCACCGCATCCCCGACGACGTGGCGCTGGTCGGCTACGACGACTCGGCCATCGCCCGTCACATGGACCCGCCGCTCACCAGCGTCCGCCAGCCCATCGAGGAGATGGGCCGCCGCATGATCGACCTCCTGCTCGGCGAGATCGCCGACCGCCGCCCGCCGGCCTCCCGCGACCTGGATCGCCGCCAGGTCGTGCTGGCGACGGAACTGGTGACGCGTACGTCGTCCTGACCGGACGGGCCCCGCTGACGTTCCGTCAGCCTGGCAGGTCGAGCCGCCACCTCACTTCGCCGTCCTGCTCCTCGCCGGTCGGTGCGAGCCCGGCGGCGCGGGCCACCGCCGCCGAGGCGAGATGGCCGGGGTGGATGTGGGCGACGACCGTGCGCACGGATCGCCGCCGCAGCAGGTCGACGAGGGCGCGGGCCGCCTCGGAGGCGTAGCCGCGTCCCTGCCAGGGGGTGCCGACGACCCAGGCGATCTCCGCGGCCGCACCCGTCACCGTGGCCTGCACCGTGCCGACGAACCGGGACTCCTCCCTCTCCCGCAGCACCCAGTTGCACCAGGAGACGGACGGGTCGGGGGAGCCGGCGACGAGATGCTCGTAGCGCAGGCGCAGGGCCTCGGGCGTGCTGGGACGGCCGCCGATATAGGTGTGCAGGGCGGGGTCGGAGAGGACGGCGGCCATCTCGGCGGCGTGCGCGACGCGCAGCGGGAGGAGGTCGAGGCGCCGGGAACGGACGGGCTCGGTGCGCATGGGCCGCCTCATTCGGAAACGACTCAGCCGGTGACCCTGTTTCCAGGGGCACCGGCTGATCGCACAGGGTGAGTGACGGGACTCGAACCCGCGGCATCCTGGACCACAACCAGGTGCTCTACCAGCTGAGCTACACCCACCATGACCGGTGATGGACTTTGTGTTCTCCCCACCGGCCGAGAAAAAGTGTACAGGGTCCGAAGGGGTGCTCGCGCACGGCTTTTACGGCGCCCCTCCCGGCCCCCTACCTGGCAGGCAGGACGTGCTTCGCCGCGATCGTCCTGGCCGTCTCCGAGTCGGGCCCGGGCTGCGGCACGAAGATCGCCTCGCGGTAGTAGCGGAGTTCCGCGATGGACTCGCGGATGTCGGCGAGCGCGCGGTGGTTGCCGTTCTTCTCCGGGCTGTTGAAGTACGCCCGCGGGTACCAGCGCCGGGCCAGCTCCTTGATGCTGGAGACGTCGACGATGCGGTAGTGGAGGTAGCCCTCCAGCGTCGCCATGTCCCGGAGCAGGAAGCCGCGGTCGGTGCCGACCGAGTTGCCGCACAGCGGGGCCTTGCCGGCTTCCTTGACGTGCTCGCGGATGTAGGAGAGGACCTGCTCCTCGGCGTCCGCCAGCGTCGTGCCGCCGGCGAGCTCCTCCAGCAGGCCGGACGCGGTGTGCATCTGACGCACCACCTCCGGCATCGTCTCCAGCGCCCTCTCCGGCGGGCGGATGACGATGTCCACACCGTCGCCGAGCACGTTCAGCTCGGAGTCGGTGACGAGGGCGGCCACCTCGATGAGCGCGTCGTCCGACAGCGAGAGGCCGGTCATCTCGCAGTCGATCCACACCATGCGATCGTTCATGCGACCACCCTAAGGCGGGCTACCGCTTTTGGGTGCCCCGCGGTGCAGGAGGCGTCTCGGCGTACAGGAGGCGTATCAGGGAGCCGTCGCTCCCTGATACGCCTGCTGTTCATGCGCCGCTGCGCTGCCCCGGCACGCTCGCCCGGCCGGCGGCGTAGGACTCGCGGCCGTTCTCCGCGGCGGCGGCCGCCGCCGTCGACAGCGGGGTGCCCGAGCCGATCGCCGAGGCGGCCGCGCGGCGGCTCTGCAGCGGGACCGGGCTCTCCGGATGCAGCGGCGGGCCCGCCAGGGCGGGGCCCGCCGGCCCCTCCAGGTCGGCCGGCCTGTCGCTCTGCGGCCGGCGGGCCCGGTACGCGGCGCGGTAGGCGGCCGGCGACGAGCCCAGCTGGCGCCGGAAGTGGCCGCGCAGGGCCACCGGCGAGCGGAAGCCGCAGCGGCCCGCGACCTCGTCCACCGAGTAGTCCGACGTCTCCAGCAGCCGCTGCGCCTGCAGCACCCGCTGGGTGATCAGCCACTGCAGGGGAGCACTACCGGTCAGCGAGCGGAAGCGGCGGTCGAAGGTGCGGCGGCTCATGTACGCGCGTGCCGCCAGCGTCTCGACGTCGAACTGCTCGTGCAGGTGCTCCAGCGCCCAGGCGACGACCTCGGCGAGCGGGTCGGCGCCGATCTCCTCCGGTAAAGAACGGTCCAGGTAGCGTTCCTGGCCTCCCGTCCGGCGCGGTGGGACGACCAGGCGGCGGGCCAGCGCACCGGCCGCCTCGTTGCCGTGGTCGGTCCGCACGATGTGCAGGCACAGGTCGATTCCGGCCGCCGTGCCGGCGGACGTGAGCACGTCGCCGTCGTCGACGAAGAGCTCTCTCGGATCGACGTGCACCGACGGATAGCGCTTGGCCAGCGTCGGTGCGTACATCCAGTGCGTGGTCGCGGGCCGGCCGTCCAGCAGGCCGGCCGCCGCCAGGACGAAGGCGCCGGTGCACAGCCCGACGATGCGGGCGCCCTCCTCGTGCGCCCGGCGCAGTGCGTCGAGCGCCTCCTCCGGTGGCGGCGAGGTGATCGAGCGCCAGGCCGGCACGACGACCGTGCCTGCGCGTGAGATCGCCTCCAGGCCATGTGGCGCGGTGAGTTCCAGGCCCCCTGTGGTCCGCAGCGGGCCTTCCTCGCCACCGCACACCAGCAGTCGGTAGCGCGGTACGCCGGCGTCCTGGCGGTCGATCCCGAACACCGACAGCGGTATGGAACTCTCGAAGATGGGGCCGCCGCTGAACAGCAGCACCGCGACGATCTCCTTGCGGCGTCGCCCGGAAAGCTTCCGGGCCGCGGCTTCCGGCGCGGCAGTGGAGTCGTGGCTCATACTGCTAAGCCCCCCTCGGTGGTCGCGGCTCCTCGGTTGTGTCGCTCCTGCACGTTTCCCCTCGGTCCTGCACGAGTCCCCCGCCGTAAGACGTCAAGATCGAATCTACTGTGTCCCGTGGTGCCGGGGTGACCCAGTTCGGGAACCGGCACATTGTCGACATGGCAACTTGGCGTGAAGCATTCGATCACGAAGCGTTGCACTCACGGGCCGTGCAGGGAAGTGCGCCTTGTGGCAGTGGCCAATCCACATAGGGTGCGCGGGCCCCCGGAGCCCCTGTTCGTGCAGGTGGAACGGGGGTTGGGGGGTGGTTGGGGCAAGGAATGCACGAGGTCCGGAAGTTGGCTGAAAAGCGCCGTGCGCGTGCGCGGAAACCGGTCAGCCGACCGGTGTGTTTCCACCGGTCCGTCGTCCGCCTCTGTGAGCACCCGTGCCGTTTCTGTGACGACGGCCGCGGCCCGGCGCGGGCTCCTCGGAGGGCCGGCGCGCCGCGCCGCGTTCGGACTGGCGCAGCAGCAGCCGGCAGACGGCGGTGACGGCGGCGAGACCGAGCGCCGTGCCCGCGGCGCCTGCGAGCGAGGAGCCGTACCAGACGAGTACCACGGGAACCAGGACGCAGCTGAACGCGGCCCACCGGACGACGTCGGTCGCGGTCTCCTGGGACGGATTGGTCGCTCGGGGAGTGTCGGGGGTGGGGCGCGGTCCGGACATACGTACTCCCTGGGGCCTGGGTCACGGTGTTCAACGCCTGTTCGACCGGTCGGTCACTGGGCGCGGCCGTCTTCCGGACCGGTGCGTTGTCCTGTTCCGGGCCCCCCGGGCGACTGAATCCTGTGCAAAGCGCCTGTACAGCGCAGCAACCATTGCGTTACGGGCGCCCCCTCGTGCATGCTCCCTGGAACCCCCACGACGGGGGTGCCCCTGCCCGAGCGAGCAGCGAGCGGGGGAGCGGGCGGGATCTGGGCTAAGGAGGCGTGCCGCCGTACCCTTGGGGGTATGGGGTTGGGAAGATGATTCCCGGACACAGCTCCGCCGCACACTGTCGTCCCTCCCAAAAAGGATCAAAACGCCGAGACAGCCATGGCCGGTCACGAATTCTTCGAACCCGCGGACCGCAAGCGGCCCGTCGCCGATCCCACGGCGGCCGAGCCCGAGGCGGCGGAAGAGCCACGCCACTCCTGCGATCCAGCCTTCAAGCACGGCGTCGTCGTCGGATTCGACGGCTCCACGTCCAGTGAGCGCGCCCTCGCCTATGCGATCGGGATGGCCCATCGCACCCGCTCGGGCCTGATCATCGTCCACGTCGCCAACCGGCTGCCCACCACGGTGTGGGCCGGCTGCGAGCCACCGGTCTTCGTCGACGTCCCCGACCACCGCACCGAGGTTCTCGGTCTCGAGCTGGCCTGTGCGGAGTACCTCTCCGAGGTGCCCTGGATCCTGGTCGAGCGCGGCGGCGACATCTGCCACGAACTGGAAGAGGTCGGGCGGGAGTACGAGGCGGACGCGATCGTCGTCGGTTCCACGCACGGAATCGTCGGGCGCATCTTCGGCTCCGTCGCGGGGCGGCTCGCCAAGCGGGCCAAGCGTCCCGTCGTTGTCATTCCGTAACGCGCCGTTCTCCCTGGTGAGATGCGATCCGGGAACGGCCGGTCTCCTTTGCGCAAAGTGCCAACCTACTGGCGCGTAGAGGTGTTTGTGCTTTTGTGAAGGGCATATATCGCTCACCGCACAACTGCACATGCATGAAGGGAGCCCGCCGTGGACAACGACGTCTCTGCGGGAAGCGGAACCACTACCGTGGTCGGCCGACTCGCCCTGGGAATCACCCTGTTGGCGTTCGGACTCGGATACACCGACGTGATCAACGGCGTGTCGGCCGCTGACGCCGTCTCACTGGCCCACTACGTAGGCGGCGTTGCACTGTTCGTCGCCGGACTCTTCGCCTTCCGCGACCGTGACACGACGACCGGTACGGCCTACGCGGCGCTCGGCGCCCTGTGGTTCACCTGGGCCGTCACCGCCGGCAATGCGATGTCCGCCAACGCGGCAGGGCTGTTCCTGCTGCTCTTCGCCTTGGTGGCGCTCACCCTGACCCTCGCGGGCGGCGACCAACTCGCCCAGGGGACCTACGGGTTGTTCTTCGTCTCCCTCGTGCTCCTCGCCATCGCGCAGTTCGGCACCAGCGACTCCCTGACGAAGGTCGGCGGCTGGTTCGCCGTGGCGGCGGGGGCGGTCGCCTGGTACGCGGCGACCGCGGCGCTGGCCCACTGGCCGACGGTTCTACCTCGACGTGCTGCCGGCCGGGGGGTGACGGCCACCGGCTGAATGGCAGCCGTCGCCGGGGTATTGGGCGGCCCCGGCGATCCGAATGGACCCCCGCGTGTCTGGTGGCAGCACGTGGGGGTCCCTTCTGCGGTCCTCTACTCGACCGTCACCGACTTCGCCAGGTTCCTCGGCTTGTCGATGTCCCGGCCCAGGGCCAGGGCCGTGTGGTAGGCGAGGAGTTGGAGGGGGATGCCCATCAGGATGGGGTCGAGCTCGTCCTCGTTCTTCGGGACGACGATCGTCTCGTCGGCCTTCGCCTCGTGCTGGTGGGCGACCGCGAGGATGCGGCCGCTGCGGGCCTTGATCTCCTCCATGGCCGCGCGGTTCTTCTCCAGCAGGTCGTCGTCGGGGACGATCGCGACCGTGGGCAGCGCCGGCTCGATCAGGGCCAGGGGGCCGTGCTTGAGCTCGGAGGCCGGGTAGGCCTCGGCGTGGATGTACGAGACCTCCTTCAGCTTCAGCGAGGCCTCGCGGGCCACCGGGTAGCCCCGGACACGGCCGATGAAGAGCATCGAGCGGGCCTCGGCGAACTGCTCGGCCAGGCGCTTGATCTCGTCCTCCTGCTTGAGGACCTCGGTGATCTGCGCGGGCAGCTTCCGCAGGCCCTCGATGATCCGCTTGCCGTCGCGGACCGAGAGGTCGCGGGTGCGGCCCAGGTGCAGGGCGAGCAGCGCGAAGGCGACCGTGGTGTTGGTGAAGCACTTGGTGGAGACGACGCAGACCTCGGGGCCCGCGTGGACGTAGATGCCCGCGTCGGCCTCGCGCGCGATCGCCGAACCGACCACGTTGACGATGCCGAAGACCCGCGCGCCCTTGCGCTTGAGCTCCTGGACGGCGGCGAGGACGTCGTAGGTCTCGCCGGACTGGGAGACGGCGACGTAGAGGGTGTCGGGGTCCACGACCGCGTTGCGGTAGCGGAACTCGGAGGCCGGCTCGGCGTCCGCGGGGATACGGGCCAGCTCCTCGATCATCTGGGCGCCGATCATGCCCGCGTGGTAGCTGGTGCCGCAGCCGAGGATCTTCACGCGCCGGATCTGGCGCGCCTCGCGGGCGTCCAGGTTGAGGCCGCCGAGGTGCACGGTGGAGAAGCGGTCGTCGATGCGGCCGCGCAGCACGCGGTCCACGGCGTCGGCCTGCTCGTGGATCTCCTTGTGCATGTAGGTGTCGTGGCCGCCCATGTCGTACGAGGCCGCCTCCCACTCCACGGTGGTGGGCTCGGCCGTCGTACGGGTGCCCTCGGTGGTGTAGGTGCGGAAGTCGTCGGCCTTGAGGGTGGCCATCTCGCCGTCGTCGAGGGTCACTATCTGCCGCGTGTGGGTGACCAGCGCGGCGATGTCCGAGGCGACGAACATCTCCTTCTCGCCGATGCCGAGGACCACCGGGGAGCCGTTGCGGGCGACCACGATGCGGTCCGGGAAGCCGGCGTGCATGACCGCGATGCCGTAGGTGCCCTCGATGACCCGCAGGGTCTCGCGGACCTTCTCCTCCAGCGTCTCGGCCTGGGAGCGGGAGATGAGGTGGACGAGGACCTCGGTGTCGGTCTCCGAGAGGAACTCGACGCCGTCCGCCTCCAGCTTGCGGCGCAGGTCGGCGGCGTTGTCGATGATGCCGTTGTGGACGACGGCGACCTTGCCCTCGGCGTCCATGTGCGGGTGGGCGTTCGCGTCGGACGGGGCGCCGTGGGTGGCCCAGCGGGTGTGGGCGATGCCGGTCGTGCCCTTGAAGCGGGCCGGGA
The DNA here is from genome assembly GCF_042800575.1 of Streptomyces sp. NPDC057616. NCBI lineage: Bacteria > Bacillati > Actinomycetota > Actinomycetes > Kitasatosporales > Streptomycetaceae > Streptomyces > Streptomyces sp. NPDC057616. Next base: position 125,527 of record NZ_JBHVGU010000002.1, on the reverse strand, counting down.
CCCTGGCCTCCAGGTCGCGGACGCGCCCCTTGGCCTTGACCATCTTCAGACCGGCCGTCTTCGGGGAGGTGACGACGATGCCGGCCGAGTCGTAGCCGCGGTACTCCAGGCGCTGCAGGCCCTCCAGGAGGAGGGGCGCCACGTCACGCTTCCCGATGTATCCGACGATTCCGCACATATATGTGTATCCCGTTCCCGGCTCTGCGACTCAGCCGTAGACGATGCGGCGCAGCTGCCTGAGCGTGAGCTCCGGCGGTGCCACCGCCCGGTATTTCAGGTCCGCCTCGATCCGTTCGAAGATCGTCGCGTTCACCAGGCCCTGCGCCTGGAGCTCGCGGTGGCGGCGACGGACGTACTGCTCGGTCGTCTCGTCGAAGTAGGCGAGCACGTCCTGGATCACCCGCAGCGCCTCGCCCCTGCTGAGGGGTGAGGACCGGGTCAGGTGATCAACAAGGTCGTCGTGCACCCGATGATCCTGGGGTACGAAAGACCGTTTCGCAAGAATCCTGCCCGATTTCGGGCAAGCCCCTGCGGGCGATCTTTGGTGTTCTCATGGACACCTGTTTACAGTCCGTCCACTCCGAGTCCGGAGGGCCGTCGCCCATGTGGACGAGTTTCAGACGTCATGGACATACCTCGTATGGGAGTACCGGAGCAGCTGGCCGAGCGCATGAGCCTGGCCGAGCAGCACGAGTACCTGCGCGCGAGATTCTCGCGGCGCAACCTGATGAGAGGCGGCGCCGTGACCCTCGGCGCCGTCGCCGGTGGCGCGTTCGTGCCGGGAGCGGTGGCCCAGGCCGCCGTGCCCACGCAGCACACCGCCCCCGCGACCGAGGCCGTCGACGGGGCGTACGTCGCCCCCTTCGGCCGCCACCTCGCCTACGGCAACGACCCGCGCACCGAGATGACCGTCTCCTGGCAGGTCCCGGTCGCGGTGAAGAAGCCCTTCATCCGCGTCGGCGCCCACCCCTGGGACCTCTCGCGCAAGATCGAGGCCGAGGTGCGCTCGCTCTACACGCCGGCCGGCGTCGGCGCGAGCGGCGACCACACGCAGTACTACGTCCACGCCAAGCTGACCCATCTGCGCCCGGGCAGGACGTACTACTACGGCGTCGGGCACCAGGGCTTCGACCCCGCCGAGCCGCACCTGCTCGGCACCCTGGGCACGTTCACCACCGCGCCCGCGCACAAGGAGCCGTTCACCTTCACGGCCTTCGGCGACCAGGGCGTCAGCTACCACGCGCTGGCCAACGACAGCCTGATCCTCGGCCAGAACCCGGTCTTCCACCTGCACGCCGGCGACATCGCCTACGGCGACCCGTCCGGCGCGGGCAAGACCTCCGACACCGGCTTCGACTCGCGCACCTGGGACCAGTTCCTCGCGCAGACCGAGTCCGTCGCCAAGTCCGTGCCGTGGATGGTCAGTTACGGCAACCACGACATGGAAGCCTGGTACTCGCCCAACGGCTACGGCGGCGAGGAGGCGCGCTTCACGCTCCCCGACAACGGGCCTGACAAGGCGCACCTGCCCGGCGTCTACTCCTTCGTCTACGGCAACACCGCGGTCATCTCGCTGGACCCGAACGACGTCTCCTTCGAGATCCCGGCCAACCTCGGCATCTCCGGCGGCACCCAGACCACCTGGTTCGAGGGCCAGCTGAAGAAGTTCCGTGCCGCGAAGGACATCGACTTCATCGTCGTGTTCTTCCACCACTGTGCCTACTGCACCTCCACGGCGCACGCCTCGGAGGGGGGCGTGCGACAGGAGTGGGTGCCGCTGTTCGAGAAGTACACGGTGGACCTGGTCATCAACGGCCACAACCACCAGTACGAGCGCACCGACGTCATCAAGGGCGACAAGGTCGTCAAGAAGCTGCCGATCGGCGAGACGGCGTACCCCGAGACCGAGGGCGTCGTCTACGTGACGGCGGGCGCCGCGGGCCGCAGCCTCTACGCCTTCTCCGCGCCGGACTCCTACGAGGGGCACCTGAACGAGCGCGACTCCGTCGCCTCCTTCGTCAACACCAAGGACGGCAAGGTCAACGAGACCGTCGCCTGGTCCCGGGTGCGCTACCTCAACTACTCGTTCCTGCGCGTGGACGTGGAGCCCGCCGCCCGCGGCCACTACGCCAGGCTGAAGGTGTCGGGCATCGCCGAGACCGGCGACCGCATCGACCACTTCACGGTGGCCCGCAAGGCCAAGTAGCCCCGGCCCACGGGCCGGACGGGTGACCGGCAGGCGGTCCTCGCGCGCTACATGCGCTTGAGGATCGCCTGCTTGGCCAGCGTGAACTCCTCGTCGGTCAGCACGCCCGTGCGGTGCAGATCACCCAGCTCGCGCAGCCGCCGCAGCAGCGCGTCGTGGTCGTCCTCGCGCGGTTCGGCGGACGCGAGCTGCGGGCGGCCGCGCGGCTCCTCGGGCGCCTCGTCCGTCACGGGCGGGGCCGTGGGATGCGGGAGGCGAGCCTGCACGGCGGCCGCGAGCAGCGCCATCAGCGGATCCTTCTTGAAGCCCCACAGCTCCACGGAGTTGGGGTCGTACTTGGGCGGCGCCTTGGTCGGCGCGCCCTGCACGGTGAAGCGCAGATGCCCGTTCTCCAGGCCGGCCGCGGGCTGCCACTCCACCGCGATCAGCTCCGCGACGGCCAGGGTGCGGGTGCCGGCGGCGGCCTTGGCGTCCTCCGTCTTCCAGTTCCACTCCAGGCGGATGAACTCGCCGTCGAAACTCGCGGTGCCGTCCCCGGCCGAGACCGACAGCGGCAAAGGCGGCCCCGGCAGCAGGAACTCGCTCACCGGGTCCGCCGGAACCCCGTCCAGCAGCAGGGCGTTGCGCACCTCGTCCACGAAGTACTCGGCGACGCCGTAGCGGTCGGACTCCACGATCAGCTGATAGGGGTCGTTGGGCTCGGTGAGCCGGCCCCCGGAGGCGTGCAGCAGCGGGTCGGCGCCGTCGCGCAGCCGCAGGCGCAGCCGTCCCGACTTGCGGCCCTGCTCGAACGAGATCCCCGCCAACGCCCCCAGAGGGACGACGAGTTCACCCAGTGTGCGGCGGAGCAGGCTGACGTTTCTGTCCCGCCCCGGCGTCAGTCGAAGGGCATCGCCGTCGAAGGCCCAGGTGCCGTCCTTCTGGATGATTTCCGCCATGGGGTGATTGTTTCACCGGAACTGCGAGAGAGTGGTCTCTACCACTCGTGGTCCCTCAGGGGCCGCTGTCGAAGGGAGCGCATGTGAGACGGCACCACAGAACGACTCCCCGTACGGCCCGCGTCCTCGGGTCCCTGCTGCTGGTCGCGGCGGCCGGCGCCTTCACCGCCGGCGCGGCACCCGCGGCACCCGCGGCGACGACCGGGGCGACCCCGCTCGACCGGGTGGTTCCGGCACCCGCGTCGGTCACCCCGGGCGGATCCCCGTACCGTATCAGCCGCGACACCCGCATCCGCGTCGACGGCTCACCGGAGGCCCGAAGGGTCGGCGAGTACCTCGCCGGCATCCTGCGGCCCTCCACCGGCTACCGGCTGCCGGTCACCACCCAGGGCGCGGCAGGCATCCAACTCCGCCTCCACAAAGGCCCCTTCGGCGCCGAGGGCTACCGCCTCGACAGCGGCGGCAAGGGCGTCACCATCACCGCCGCCGAGCCCGCCGGCCTCTTCCACGGCGTCCAGACCCTGCGCCAGCTCCTCCCGGCGGCCGTGGAGAAGAAGGCCGTCCAGCCCGGACCGTGGCCGGTGGCGGGCGGCACCGTCAAGGACAGCCCGCGCTACGCCTACCGCGGGGCGATGCTCGACGTCTCTCGGCACTTCTTCACCGTCGGCCAGGTCAAGCGCTACATCGACGAGTTGGCCCTCTACAAGGTCAACAAGCTGCATCTGCACCTCAGCGACGACCAGGGCTGGCGCATCGCCATCGACTCCTGGCCGCGGCTCGCGACCTACGGCGGCTCGACGCAGGTCGGCGGCGGCAAGGGCGGCCACTACACCAAGGCCGACTACAAGGAGATCGTCCGCTACGCCGCCTCCCGCTACCTGGAGGTCGTCCCCGAGATCGACATGCCCGGCCACACCAACGCGGCCCTCGCCTCGTACGCCGAACTGAACTGCGACGGCAAGGCGCCCCCGCTCTACACGGGCACCGAGGTCGGCTTCAGCTCGCTGTGCGCCGGCAAGGACATCACGTACGCCTTCGCCGACGGCGTGATCCGCGAGCTGGCCGCGATCACCCCCGGCCGCTATCTGCACATCGGCGGCGACGAGGCGCACTCCACCAGCCACGAGGACTACGTCACGTTCATGGACCGGGTGCAGCCCATCGTCGCCAAGTACGGCAAGACGGTGATCGGCTGGCACCAGCTGACCGGCGCGCACCCGGTGAAGGGCGCCGTCGCGCAGTACTGGGGCCTGGACGACACCGACGCCGCCGAGAAGGCACAGGTCGCCAAGGCCGCGCAGAACGGGACCGGGCTCGTCCTCTCGCCCGCCGACCGGCTCTACCTCGACATGAAGTACACCGAGGACACCCCGCTCGGCCAGGACTGGGCCGGGCTGGTGGAGGTACGCCGGTCCTACGACTGGGATCCCGGCAACTACCTCGCCGGAGCACCGAGTTCGGCGATCAAGGGCGTCGAGGCGCCGCTGTGGACCGAGACCATCGTGACCGGCGCCGACATCGACTACATGGCGTTCCCGCGGCTGCCCGGTGCCGCCGAGCTCGGCTGGTCGCCCGCGGCCACGCACGACTGGGACACCTACAAGGTGCGGCTCGCGGCGCAGGCGCCGCGCTGGGACGCGCTCGGGATCGGCTACTACCGCTCGCCGCAGGTCCCCTGGCCCGCGCGGTAGGCCGGAGGCGGCAGCAGGCCGGACATGACGGACGGGCACCGCGCAGGACCGTACTGCGGGGTGCCCGTCCGCCGTGATCAGAACCCCGCGACGGGATTTCTCAGGGTCCCGACCAGCTGGAGGGCGCCCGCCGGATCGGCCAGGTCGACCATCTGCCGGTTGTTGCGCAGCTGGAGCCGGTTGAGGCAGGACAGCGCGAACTCCGGCGCGAACATGTCGTACTGCCCGAACTTGTCGGCCAGTTCGGGCACCGACTCCTGGTACTCCCGCACGACCTCCGCGACCGTGCGCCAGAAGTCGTCCTCCTCCAGGATTCCCTCGCCGGCCAGGTTCGCGGCCAGGAAGCGGAAGAAGCAGTCGAAGACGTCCGTGAAGATCGACAGGAGCTTCTTGTCCTCCGGGACCTGCACACGCAGCCGCTCGACCGCCGGCGGCAGCACCGCGTCCGGGTCCATGACGGCGATCTCCTCGGCGATGTCCTTGTAGATCGCGCGCTGGACCACGCCGTCCTTCAGGACCAGGATCACGTTCTCGCCGTGCGGCATGAACACCAGGTCGTAGGCGTAGAAGCTGTGCAGCAGCGGGGTGAAGTACGCCCGCAGATAGCGGCGCAGCCACTCGGTGGGAGCCAGACCCGACTGCTCGATCAGGGCGCCGGCGAAGGACGCGCCCTCGTGGTCGACATGGACGAGGGAGGCCATGGTGGCCAGGGACTCGCCGTCCCCGAGCGAGGCGACCGGGCTCTCGCGCCACAGCGCCGCGAGCATCTTGCGGTACGGCGAGTAGCGGTCCGTCGCCTTCTCGTACTCCAGGTGCCGGTAGCCGACGGCGGCCCGCTCGCGGATGATCGACAGACCGGTCGACCGCAGCACGGGGTCGCCCTCGACGAGCTGGGCCAGCCAGTCGTTGATGGCCGGCGTCGCTTCCATGTACGCGGCCGAAAGCCCGCGCATGAAGCCCATGTTGAGCACGGACAGGGCCGTCTTCACATAGTGCTTCTCGGGGTGCGAGCGGTTGAAGAAGGTCCGGATCGACTGCTGGGCCAGGTACTCGTCCTCGCCCTCGCCCAGGCACACGAGGTGCCCGCGGGCCACCTCGGCGGCGAACGTCACCGTGAGCTTGTTCCACCACTGCCACGGGTGGACGGGGATGAGGAGGTGGTCCGCCGGGTCCAGGTCCCGTGCACGCAGCACGCCGTGGAAGCGCTCGACGGTGTCCTCGCCCAGCTCCTGCCGTACGAAGTCCTCGTACTCGATGCCCACACCCGCCGTGAACGCGGCGCGCGAGCGATGGGCCGCCAGCCACACCAGGCGGACCGGGCTCGCGGTCTCGGGGGCGTACGACAGGTACTCGTGGATGCCGAAGCCGAGCCGTCCGTTGTTGGCGACGAAGCAGGGGTGGCCCTCGGTCATGCCGGTCTCGATCTCCTGGAAACCGGAGCGGGCGAGCTCCGCGGAGGGGATCTGCGGCTTGGTGAGCTTGTAGCAGGTGCCGGAGAGGGTGGAGGAGATCTCCTCCAGATAGACGGGCAGGACCTCGTCGCTCAGGCCCAGGGACTTCTGCAGCTCGACGAAGAAGTCCAGCGCGGAGAGCGGGAGTTCGGCGCCGTCGCGGTGGCGGGTGACGGAGCCGGCGTCCACCTGCCAGTGGTCGAGGGCGCGCAGCACGGCCGTGAAGGTGTACCGGGTCAGGCCGTCGTCGCTGCGCACGACGTAGTGGTCGCCCTGCCGCTCCGGGGTGATCAGCCGCTCGTGGGCGAACTCGGCGAGCGCCTTGCGGATCAGCAGACGGTTGGCCTTCTCCCAGCGGTCCGGGGAGAGATGGGCGACGGCGTGGGCGAGGCTCATGCGGTCACCCCCGTGGCGGCGAGGCTGTCCTGGATGTCGAAGAAGCGTTCCCGCGTGCAGAAGCTCAGCAGCGCCCTCTTCTCCGGCTTCTGTATCTCGCGGTCGGGCACGAACCCGACGGCCTCGTTGAGCGCGTGCACCGCCGTGTTGGCCACGTCCGGCTCGACGACGACGCGCCGCACCGCCGGGTCCTCGAAGAGCCGCGCCATCACGGCGGTGATGACGGCCTTGGTGAAGCCGTGGACGGGCGCGTCGGTGGCGGGCGTGAGGAAGTGCATGCCGATGTCACCGGGCTGCGCCTCGTACAGCCCGGCCAGCTCGCGGTGGGCGGGGTCGTAGTACTCCATCAGGAAGGCCGGCTCACCGTCCCGCAGCCCGAGCAGCGCGTGGTGGTACGCGTCGGCCGCGATCTCCATGTAGGCCCGCTCGACATCCACCAGCCGCGCGTCCTGCATCATCCAGAAGGCCGCCTTGGGATGGGTGACCCAGGAGTGCAGCAACTCGGCGTCCTTGAGGGGGTCGAGGGGGCGGAAGGTGAAGGTCATACGGCGAACTCCTGGAACGCGATCGTCTTTTCGACCGGGTAGTACGCGGTGCCGAGCAGTTCGCGGATGATGCTGCTGTTGCGGTACGCGCCCATGCCCAGGTCGGGGCTGGTGATGCTGTGGGTGTGCACGCCGGCGTTCTGCAGGAAGACGCCGCGGCCGGTGACGTCGATGGCGTAGTTGCGGCCCACGTCGAAGTGGCCGTGGCCGTCGAGGCGCAGGCGGTCCTTGACCGGGGCGAGGAAGGCCGGGGGCTCGTAGTGGTATCCGGTCGCCAGGACGAGGCCCTCCGTTCGGATCTCGAACTCCTTGCCCTGCTCGTCCTGGTGGAAGCCGAGCTGGTACGCCCCGTCGGCGTAACGGGCGCTCACCAGGGAGGAGTTGGTCAGCAGACGGGTGGGGACCGGGCGGCCGCCGCTCTCGACGTTCTTCTGGTAGAGCAGGTCGAAGATCGAGTCGATGAGGTCGGAGTTGATGCCCTTGAAGAGGCCCTTCTGCTGCTTCTCCAGCCGGTAGCGGGTCTCCTCGGGCAGCGCCCGGAAGTAGTCGATGTAGTCCGGAGAGGTCATCTCCAGGGTCAGTTTGGTGTACTCCAGCGGGAAGAACCGCGGGGAGCGGGTGATCCAGTTGAGCTGGTAGCCGTGGACGTCCATCTCGGCGAGGAGCTCGTGGTAGATCTCGGCGGCGCTCTGGCCGCTGCCGACGACGGTGATCGACTTCTTCGCCTGCAGCTCGCTCTTGCGGTGCATGTACTGCGAGTTGTGGAACAGACCGCCGTCGAGCCCCCGGCACGCCTCGGGCACGAAGGGGACCGTCCCGGTGCCGAGGACGAGGTGCCGGGCCCGGTGGACGTACCCGGCGTCGGTGCGCACGAGGTAGTGGCCGTCCTCGTACGTAACCTCCGTGACCGTCGTGCCGAACCGGACGCTGCCGAGCTGGTGCGCGGCCCAGCGGCAGTAGTCGTCGTACTCGACGCGCAGCGGATAGAAGTTCTCGCGGATGTAGAAGGAGTACAGCCGGCCCTTCTCCTTCAGGTAGTTGAGGAAGGAGTACGGCGACGTCGGGTCGGCGAGCGTGACCAGGTCCGACATGAACGGGGTCTGGAGGTGGGCGCCGTCCAGGAACATGCCCGCGTGCCACTCGAAGTCCGGCTTCGACTCCAGGAAGAGGCCGTCGAGTTCGGCGATCGGCTCGGTCAGGCAGGCCAGGCCGAGGTTGAAGGGGCCGAGCCCGATGCCCACGAAGTCGTAGGTCCTCGGGGCGGATTCGGTGGGCTCAGGAAGCGCGGTCAAGGGATTCTCCCAGGTACTGCTCGGCGTGGCCGGCGATCAGGTCGAGTACGGCGGCGATGTCGTCGGTCGTCGTCTCGGGGTTGAGCAGGGTGAACTTCAGGTAGTGGCGGCCGCCCACCTTGGTGCCGGCGACGACCGCGTCGCCGGAGGCGAACAGGGCCTTGCGGGCGTAGAGGTTGGCGCGGTCGATCTCGGCCGGGTCGGTGACGGCGGCCGGGATGTGGCGGAAGACGAGGGTGGAGAGCGTCGGTTCGACCACGACGTCGAAGCGGGGGTCGGCGGCGAGCAGCCGCCAGCCTTCGGCCGCCAGGTCGCAGACCTGGTCGAAGAGCTCGCCGATGCCGTCGGCGCCCATCACCCGCAGCGTCATCCACAGCTTGAGGGCGTCGAAGCGGCGGGTGGTCTGCAGGGACTTGTCGACCTGGTTGGGGATGCGCTCGGTGACCATGCGGCGCGGGTTGAGGTACTCGGCGTGGTAGGTCGCGTGCCGCAGCGTGGAGGCGTCCCGCACCAGGACGGCGGACGAACTCACGGGCTGGAAGAAGGACTTGTGGTAGTCGACGGTGACGGAGTCGGCGCGCTCGATGCCGTTGATGCGGTCCCGGTACTTGAGCGAGGCGAGCAGGCCGCAGCCGTAGGCGGCGTCCACGTGCAGCCAGGCGCCGTACTGGGCGCACAGTTCGGCGATCTCGGGCAGCGGGTCGATGGAGCCGAAGTCGGTGGTGCCGGCGGTGGCGACGACGGCCATGGGGATCAGGCCGCCGTCGCGGCAGCGCTCCAGCTCGTGGGCGAGGGCGACGGTCTGCATCCGCTTGTCGTGGCCGACGGGGATGGGCACCACCGCGTCCTGGCCGAGGCCGAGGAGTTTCGCCGACTTCTGCACGCTGAAGTGGCCCACCTCGGAGGCGAAGATGCGCAGCCGGGCGAGGGAGGGTCCCTGTTCCCGCCCGGCCCACCCTGGCTTGGCCTCCTCCCTCGCCAGCAGCAGGGCCTGGAGGTTGGACTGGGTGCCGCCCGAGGTGAACACGCCGTCTGCGTTGTCGCCGAGGCCGATGCGGGCGGCCGTCCAGTCGATGAGCTTGCGCTCGATCAGGGTGGCGCCGGCCGACTGGTCCCAGGTGTCGAGGGAGGAGTTGACGGCGGACAGGACGGCCTCGCCGAGTACCGCCGGGATGACGACGGGGCAGTTGAGGTGGGCGAGGTAGCGCGGGTGGTGGAAGTAGATCGCGTCGCGGAGGTAGACGTCCTCCAGCTCGTCCAGGACGGCGTCGGTGTCGCCGAGCGGCCGGTCGAGGTCGATCGAGGCGATGCGGGGAGCGAGGGTGTCGACGGTGACACCGGTGAACGGACGGTCGGTGGTGGCGAGTTTGGCCGCCACCCGCTCGACTCCTTCGGTCACGGAGCTGCGGTACTGCTCCGCGGTCAGGTCATTGAGCAGGTGCGAGCGCATGTGGGGGTCCTCCGGTGGGGACAGTCCGTGCGGGGTGGGAGAGCGGGAAGCCCGGAGCTTCCGGCTTCAACTTAGGTTAGCCTAACCTAAGTTTCTTGCCTCTGATCCTGTCCCTCCAGTGACCGCCGTCACTCCGTCTCGCGCAGCTGCTCCTCGCTCAGGCCCTGCCGCCAGTAGCCGACGAAGGTGACGCGCCGCCGGTCGATCCCGCGTTCGCCGACGAGGTGCCGGCGCAGCTGCTTCACGCACCCGCTCTCGCCCGCGATCCAGGCGTACGGGCGCTCGGCGGGCGGGAGTTGGGCGGAGCGCAGGGCGTCGAGGGCCATGGGGGACCCCTCGACGCCGTTCGCGTCCTGGACCAGCCAGGTGATCTCGGCGTCGGCCTCGGTCGCCAGATCCTGGATGTCTCCCGCGTCCCGCACCTCCAGCCAGGCGCGGGCGCGGGTGCCCGCGGGCAGGGACTCGAGGATCGCGGAGACGGCCGGGACGGCGGTCCCGTCGCCCCAGAGCAACAGCAGGTCGGTGTCGGCGGGCGGCCGGAACCGGATCGCGCGGTTGTCCGCGAGCGCGGGGCCGAGCAGCACGACGCGGTCGCCGGCGGCGGCCCGTGCGGCCCAGCGCGAGGCGGGGCCGGCCGGGGTGTGCAGGACGAAGTCGATGTCGATCTCGTCGGGGTCGCGGCGCAGCGAGCGGAGCGTGTACGAGCGCATCACCGCTCGTACGCCGTCCGGCAGTTCACGCCAGGCCTGCCACCAGCTGTCGCCGAGCTCGTAGGGCACGGCGGGCTCGCGCTGGCCCGGGTGCGGCAGGAAGAGGGAGAGGGACTGGTCGCATCCGCCGGAGCGGAACGCGTGCAGGTCCTCGCCGCCGAAGGTGACACGCAGCAGCGACGGCCCCAGCCGCCTCGTCCGCGTGACCTGAAGGGAGAAGAAACGGAACGGGGCGGCTACGGCCGTCGTCATGGCATGGCTCCTGAATCGACGTCAGGGGAGGGCGTGCCGGCTGTCAGCTGACCTTCTTCGCCTTCTCGAGCGCTTCCGCGAGGCTCGTGAGAAGGGGGGTGCACTTGTCGTACGACAGGATCGGCTCGGGGGAGCGGCCGATGACCTGGCCCGCCTTGACCGCGGGCAGCTTCTTCCAGGTCGCCTTGGTGATGTCGGCCGGCTGGATCGCCGAGGTCCGGTCGTCCATCATGATGATGTCCGCCTGGTACTTGTCGACGTTCTCCCAGCTCAGCGACTCGTACCAGCCGCCGCCCTTGGCCTTCGCCTTCTCCGGGGGCTCGACGAAGTTCACGCCGAGCGCCTTGAAGTACTCCAGGTCGACGGAGAGGTTCGTGCCGGAGACGTAGAAGAGCGTGTCGGCCGCGGAGGCGGCCATCACCTTGATGTCCGGCTTGGCCTTCGCGGCCTTGCGCAGCCGGGCCGCCGCCTCCTCGAACTTCTTCTTCGCGTCGGTGACCGCGGCGGCCTTCATGTCCGCGCCGAGCGACTCCGCGAGCGCCCACATGCGCTGCAGCGGCTCGGTCAGCTGGCGGTCGTAGACGGAGATGCCGACGCTGGGGGCCAGCTGGGCGATCTTGTCCTTGGATGCCTCGGGGACGTACCAGAGCGTGCCGGCGTCGTCGAACATCGTGCTGATGAGGACGTCGGGCGCGAGGGCCGCGTACTTCTCGACGTTGAACTGGTCCCAGACGTTGCCGAGGATCGTGACCTTGCTGATGTCCATGTCGCCGGCCTGGACGTCGGGCTTGCCGTCGGTGGTCTTCGTCGGGCCGAAGACGCCCTTGACGCTGATGCCGTAGTCGTAGAGGGCGGCGGCGACGCCGGTGAACGCGACGATGTTCTTGGGTGCCTGGTCGAGCTTCACCGTCTTGCCGCGGTCGTCCTTGAAGGTCCAGGGGCCGGACTTGGCGGCGGTCGTCGCGTCGGAGCCCCCGCTTTTCGCGTCGTCGTCACCGCAGGCGGCGAGCGCGGCACCGAGGCCGAGGGCGCCGCCGGCGGCCAGGATGCCGCGACGGGTGAGATGGGTGGCTCTGGCGTTGGACATGGTGAGGCTGCTTTCGAACGGGGCGGAACGCCCGCCGGACAACTTTCAACGTAGGTTAGCCTAACCTCAGTCGATGTCCAGGGGTGGGGGCGTTCCGCGCCCGAGCCTGTCCTCAGCCTGTGAACCGCCGGTGCCCCGCGGTGCCGGGGATCAGCCGGCCAGGCCCAACTCCCGTGCGATCAGCATCCGTTGCACCTCGCTCGTGCCCTCGCCGATCTCCAGGATCTTGGAGTCGCGCCACATCCGGGCCACCGGGTACTCGTTCATGAAGCCGTAGCCGCCGTGGATCTGGGTGGCGTCGCGGGCGTTGTCGACCGCGACCGTGGAGGAGTGGAGCTTGGCGAGCGCGGCCTCCTTCTTGAAGGGGGCGCCGGTCACCAGCCGGGCGGCCGCGTCCCGCCAGGCGAGCCGGGCGGTGTGCGCCTTCATCTCCATGTCGGCGATCTTGAACTGGATGGCCTGGTTGGCGCCGATGGGGCGGCCGAAGGCGTGGCGCTCCTTGGCGTACTTCACCGACTCGTCCACACAGCCCTGGGCGAGGCCGGTGGCGAGCGCCGCGATGGCGACGCGGCCCTCGTCGAGGATGCGCAGGAACTGCGCGTACCCGCGGCCCTCGGTGCCGAGCAGGTTCGCCGCCGGGACGCGGACGTCCGCGAAGGACAGCTCGCGGGTGTCCGAGGCGTTCCAGCCGACCTTGGAGTACGGCGCCGCGACCGTGAAGCCCGGGGTGCCGGACGGGACGATGATCGACGAGATCAGCGGCCTGCCGTCGGGCTTGCGGCCGGTGACCGCGGTGACCGTGACCAGGCCGGTGATGTCGGTGCCCGAGTTGGTGATGAAGCACTTGGTGCCGTTGATCACCCACTCGTTCGTCGACTCGTCGAGGCGGGCCGTGGTGCGGGTGGCGCCCGCGTCCGAGCCGCCGTCGGGCTCGGTGAGGCCGAACGCGCCCAGGATCTCGCCCGAGCACAGCCGCGGCAGCCACTCGCTCTTCTGCTCCTCGGTGCCGAAGAGGTGGATCGGCATGGCGCCCAGCGAGACGCCGGCCTCCAGGGTGATGGCGACGGAGGAGTCGACGCGGGCCAGCTCCTCCAGCGCCACGCCCAGTGCCAGGTAGTCGCCGCCCATGCCGCCGTACTCCTCGGGGAACGGCAGCCCGAACAGGCCCATGCGGCCCATCTCGCGGACGATCTCGTAGGGGAACTCGTGGTGCTCGTAGAACTCGCCGATCTTGGGCGCCACGACGTCGTGGGCGAACGCCTCGACGGTGCGGCGGAGTTCTTCGAGCTCGGGGGAGAGACGGAAGTCCATGACGGTCACTGCTCCTCAGTGGCCTCGGCGGCCTCGGTGTCCTTGTGGGACAGGGCTCGGACGGTGCGGGACGGGCTGGGTCGGCCCAGTTGGCCGGCCATCCACGCGCTGGTGGCGACGAGACGGCCGAGGTCGACTCCGGTGTCGATGCCGAGACCCTGCAGCATCCACACGAGGTCTTCGGTGGCGAGATTTCCGGTGGCCGACTTGGCGTACGGGCAGCCGCCCAGGCCGCCCGCCGATGCGTCGACGGTGGTGACGCCGTGTTCGAGGGCGGCGTAGGTGTTGGCCAGCGCCTGGCCGTAGGTGTCGTGGAAGTGGACGCCCAACCGCTCGACGGCGGTGCCCTGTTCGCCGAGCTCGTTCAGGAGCGCGCGCACATGGCCCGGTGTGGCGACCCCGATCGTGTCGCCCAGGCTCAGTTCGTCGCAGCCCATGTCCAGCAGGGCCCGGCAGACCCGGACCACCTGCGGGATCGGGACCGGCCCCTCCCAGGGGTCGCCGAAGCACATGGACAGATAGCCGCGGACATGGACCTGCTGGGACTTGGCGCGGGCCACCACCGGCTCGAACATGGCCAGCGCCTCGTCCACGGTGCGGTTGAGGTTGGCCTTCGCGAAGGACTCGGTGGCACTGGCGAAGACCGCGACGCGGCGGGCACCGAGGGCCAGGGCCCGGTCGAGGCCGCGCTCGTTCGGGACGAGCACCGGCAGGTCCACCGGGAGGCCGGAGACCTGCGGGAACAGCTGCTCCGCGTCGGCGAGTTGGGGCACCCACTTGGGGTGCACGAAGCTCGTGGCCTCGATCGTGGTCAGGCCGGCGTCGGACAGCCGGCGCACGAACTCCGCCTTGACCTCCGTCGGCACGGTCGCCTTCTCGTTCTGCAGGCCGTCACGGGCGCCGACCTCATGGATGCGGACCCGGGCCGGCAGACCGGGAGCCGGTACCGCCATGGGCAGCGTCATTTCTCCTCCTCGTGCGGTGCGATGACGGCCAGCACCTGATCCATGGCGACCGTCGTGCCCGGCGCGACGTCCAGTTCGGCGACCGTGCCGGCGTGCGGGGCGGAGATGACGTGCTCCATCTTCATCGCCTCGACGACCAGCAGGCTCTGGCCCGCGCCCACCTCGTCGCCGACGGCGACCTTCACCACGGTGACCGTGCCGGGCATGGGGGCGGTCAGCGAGTCGGCGCCGGCGTGGCCCGCGCGCGTGAGGGACGCGGCGACCGGGTCGTGGTCGCGCACGTGCCAGGCGTCGCCGTCGCGGCCGATCCAGTCGCCGGCGCGGTGGAAGGTGTGCCGCACGCCGTCCAGGGTGACCGCCACGGTGTCGCCGGTGACGGTGTGGGCGCCGCGCGCCTCGTGCGTGACGGGGTCGAGGCCCGGCAGCCGGAGGGGGAAGGCGACGGGCCGGGGCGTGCCGCCCAGCCGCCAGCCGCCGGGCACCGAGAACGGGTCGCGCCAGCCGTCGCCGGCCGGCTCCAGCGCCTGCAGCCGTACGGCCGCGGCCGCCTCGTAGACCTCGTCCGGGACGTCGGTGGAGACGAGCGAGTCCACCTCCCGCTCCACCAGGCCGGTGTCCAGCTCGCCCGCGACGACGTCAGGATGGGCCAGCAGGCGGCGCAGGAACCCGGCGTTGGTCTGCACGCCCAGCGTCACCGTCGCGGCGAGGGCCGAGCGCAGCTTGCGGATCGCCGTCTCGCGGTCCGGGCCGTAGGCGATCACCTTGGACAGCATCGGGTCGTAGAGGCTGCCGACCTCGGTGCCCTCGCTGAGCCCGGAGTCGGTGCGGATGCCGTCGCCCTGCGGTTCGCGCAGTCTGAGGACGGTGCCGCCGGAGGGCAGGAAGCCGCGCGCGGGGTCCTCGGCGCAGACACGGGCCTCGATCGCGTGCCCGGTCAGCGTGATGTCGTCCTGCGCGTACGGCAGTTGCTCGCCCGCCGCCACCCGCAGCTGCCACTCCACCAGGTCCAGGCCCGTGATCAACTCGGTGACCGGGTGCTCGACCTGGAGGCGGGTGTTCATCTCCATGAAGTAGTACGACGACGGGTCGCCGCCCGGCACGATGAACTCCACCGTGCCCGCGCCGCGGTAGCCGCAGGAGCGGGCCGCCTGCACGGCCGCCTGGCCCATGGCCGCGCGCGTGGCCTCGTCGAGGAGCACGCTGGGCGCCTCCTCGATGATCTTCTGGTGCCGGCGCTGGAGCGAGCACTCGCGCTCGCCCAGGTGCACGACGTTGCCGTGGCCGTCGGCGAGGACCTGGATCTCGATGTGCCGGGGCCGGTCCACCCACCGCTCCACCAGGAGCGTGTCGTCGCCGAAGGAGGCGCGCGCCTCGCGCCGGGCGGAGGCGATCTCGTCCGCCAGCCTCTCCTCGTCCCGCACCAGCCGCATGCCCTTGCCGCCGCCGCCGGCCGAGGGCTTCAGCAGCACCGGCATGCCGATCTCGCGGGCGGCGTCGGCGAGCTGGCCGTCCGTCAGGCCGCTGCCGCTGGAGCCGGGGACGACCGGGACCCCGGCCGCCTTCACCGTCTCCTTGGCGCGGATCTTGTCGCCCATCAGGGAGATGGCGTCCGCGGGCGGTCCGATGAAGACCAGCCCGGCGTCCTCGCAGGCCCGCGCGAAGGCGGCGTTCTCCGCGAGGAAGCCGTAGCCGGGGTGGACGGCCTGGGCGCCGGTGCGGGCGGCGGCCTCCAGCAGCCGCCCGGCCGACAGATAGCTCTCGGACGCCGGGGCCGGACCGATCCGGACCGCCGTGTCGGCCTCGCGCACATGGCGTGCTTCGGCGTCCGCGTCGGAGAAGACGGCCACCGAGCGCACGCCCAGGGAGCGGAGCGTACGGATCACGCGGACGGCGATCTCGCCCCGGTTGGCCACGAGCACTGTGTCGAACATGGGTCCCCTCCTCACATCCGGAAGACGCCGAACTGGGGGTCACCCAGGGGCGCGTTGGCACAGGCGGTCAGTGCGAGACCCAGCACCTGGCGGGTCTCCAGCGGGTCGATGACGCCGTCGTCCCAGAGGCGGGCGGTGGCGTAGTAGGCGTTGCCCTGGCGCTCGTACTGCTGCCGGATCGGCGCCTTGAAGGACTCCTCGTCCTCGGCCGGCCACCCCTCGCCCCGGGCCTCCAGCTGGTCCCGCTTGACGGTGGCGAGGACCGAGGCGGCCTGCTCGCCGCCCATGACGGAGATCTTGGCGTTGGGCCACATCCACAGGAAGCGGGGGGAGTAGGCCCGGCCGCACATCGAGTAGTTGCCCGCGCCGTACGAACCGCCCACGACGACCGTCAGCTTCGGCACGCGCGTGCAGGCCACGGCCGTGACCATCTTGGCGCCGTGCTTGGCGATGCCGCCCGCCTCGTAGTCCTTGCCGACCATGAAGCCGGAGATGTTCTGCAGGAAGACCAGGGGGATGCCGCGCTGGTCGCACAGCTCGATGAAGTGGGCGCCCTTCTGGGCGGATTCGGAGAACAGGATGCCGTTGTTGGCGACGATCCCGACCGGGTGGCCCTGGATGTGGGCGAAGCCGGTGACCAGGGTCTGCCCGAACTCCGCCTTGAACTCCGCGAACCGGGAGCCGTCGGCCACGCGGGCGATGATCTCGCGCACGTCGTACGGGGTGCGGGAGTCCACCGGCACCGCGCCGTACAGGCCGTAGGGGTCGACCTTCGGCTCGGCCGCGGGGCGCACCTCCCAGGGCAGCGCGCCGCGCGCGGGCAGCGTGGCGGCGATGGTGCGGACGATGCTCAGCGCGTGCGCGTCGTCCTCCGCGAGGTGGTCGGTGACGCCGGAGATGCGGGAGTGGACCTCGCCGCCGCCGAGCTCCTCGGCGGTCACCACCTCACCGGTGGCGGCCTTCACCAGGGGAGGGCCGCCCAGGAAGATGGTGCCCTGGTTGCGGACGATGACCGCCTCGTCGCTCATCGCCGGGACGTACGCCCCGCCGGCCGTGCACGAGCCGAGGACCGCGGCGATCTGCGGGATGCCTGCGCCCGACATCCGCGCCTGGTTGTAGAAGATCCGCCCGAAGTGCTCCCGGTCCGGGAAGACCTCGTCCTGCATGGGCAGGAAGGCGCCGCCGGAGTCGACCAGGTAGATGCAGGGCAGGCGGTTCTCCAGGGCCACCTCCTGGGCGCGCAGGTGCTTCTTCACCGTCATCGGGTAGTACGTCCCGCCCTTGACGGTGGCGTCGTTGGCGACGACCACGCACTCGCGCCCGCTGACCCGGCCGATCCCGGCGATGACGCCGGCGGCCGGTGCCGCCCCGTCGTACAGCCCGTCGGCGGCCAGCGGCGCCAGCTCCAGGAACGGTGAGCCCTGGTCGAGCAGCGTGTCCACCCGGTCGCGGGGCAGCAGCTTCCCGCGCGCGGTGTGCCTGGCCCGCGCCCTCTCGCCGCCGCCGAGCCGCGCCGCGGCCAGCTTGCCGTGCAGCTCCTCTACGAGTGCGCGGTGCGCCGCCTCGTTGGCCCGCCAGGCCTCCGACGCGGGGTCTGCCGCGCTCGTCAGCTCCGGTGCCTCGTGCATCCTGCGGTCCCCTCACCCAGTGGTCGGACTGTTAATGAGCGTTAACCATTTCCATCAGGTTAACGACCGCTAACCTTCCTGTCTAGAATTACCTTCATGGCCACCAGAACCGACGCCCCCACCCGCCGCGAGCAGATCCTCAAGGAGGCCGCGCGGCTGTTCGCCGAGCGCGGTTTCCACGGGGTCGGAGTCGACGAGATAGGTGCCGCCGTCGGCATCAGCGGCCCGGGCCTGTACCGCCACTTCGCGGGCAAGGACGCGATGCTCGCCGAGCTGCTGGTGGGGATCAGCGGCCAGCTGCTGACGGGTGCGAAGCGGCGCCTCCAGGAGGCCGACGGGACGCCCCCCGAGGCGGTCCTCGACTCGCTCATCGAAGGGCACATCGACTTCGCGCTCGACGACCGTCCCCTGATCACCCTGCACGACCGCGAGCTGGACCGCCTGCGGGACAGCGACCGCAAGCTGGTGCGCCAGCTCCAGCGGCAGTACGTCGAGCTGTGGGTGGCGGTGCTGCGGGAGGTCTACCCGGGCGTCACCGAGCCCGCGGCCCGGTCCGCCGTGCACTCGGTCTTCGGCCTGCTCAACTCCACCCCGCACCTGGGCCGCCCGGGCTCGCTGCCCGGCCGCGGGACCACGGCGGAGCTGCTGCACCGCATGGCCAAGGGGGCCTTCGCGGCCGCCGCGGCGTGACGAGCGTTACGGGATCTCCTCTGGACGCCTCTCCCTACCCGCCGGTACCTTAAGAATCTGAGCAAGCGCTTAGACACGGGAACCAGGAGGTGGCGGCGGTGCGCCGTACGGTGTTCAACGAGGACCACGAGGCGTTCCGGGAGACCATCCGGGCCTTCATCGAGGCCGAGGTCGTGCCCGTCTACGACGAGTGGTTCGCAGCCGGCCAGGCGCCGCGCGACTTCTACCACAAGCTCGGCGAGCTGGGCATCTTCGGCATCAACGTGCCCGAGGAGTTCGGCGGCGCGGGCCTGGACACCCACAAGTTCGAGGCGGTCCTCTACGAGGAGACCGCCCGCGCGGGCGTCCAGTTCGGCGGCTCCGGCGTGCACGTGCTGCTCGCCCTGCCGTACATCAAGATGCTCGCCACCGACGAGCAGAAGAAGCGCTACCTCGAGAAGTTCGTCACCGGCGAGGAGATGTGGGCCCTCGCGATGACCGAGCCGGGCACCGGCTCCGACCTCGCGGGCATGAAGACCACCGCCAAGCTCTCCGAGGACGGCACGCACTACGTCCTCAACGGCGCCAAGACGTTCATCACCGGCGGCGTCCACGCCGACCGCGTCATCGTCTGCGCCCGCACCTCCGCGCCGACCGCCGAGGACCGCCGCTTCGGCATCTCCCTGTTCGCCGTCGACACCAAGTCCGAGGGCTACTCCATCGGCCGCAAGCTGGACAAGCTGGGCCTGAAGACCTCCGACACCGCCGAGCTGGCGTTCGTCGACGTGAAGGTCCCGGTCGAGGACCTGCTCGGCGAGGAGAACAAGGGCTTCTACTACCTCGGCCACAACCTCGCCTCCGAGCGCTGGGGCATCGCCTTCGGCGCCTACGCGCAGGCCAAGGCCGCCGTGCGGTTCGCCAAGGAGTACGTCCAGGAGCGCACCGTCTTCGGCAAGACCGTCGCGTCCTTCCAGAACACCAAATTCGAGCTGGCCGCCTGCCAGGCCGAGGTGGACGCCGCCGAGGCCGTCGCCGACCGCGCCCTGGAGGCCCTGGACGCCGGCGAGCTGACCCCCGCCGAGGCCGCCAGCGCCAAGCTGTTCTGCACCGAGGTCGCGCACCGCGTCATCGACCGCTGCCTCCAGCTGCACGGCGGCTACGGCTTCATGAACGAGTACCCGATCGCCCGTCTCTACGCGGACAACCGGGTCAACCGCATCTACGGCGGCACCAGCGAGATCATGAAGACGATCATCGCCAAGAACATGGGTCTGTAAGACCCCGGAAACCCGAGGAAACGACTGGCGGGTACAACTGTCTGCCATGAGCCAGGCACTACAGGTTCTCCTCGATCTGCTCGACCTGGAGCAGATCGAGGAGAACATCTTCCGCGGGCAGTCCCGGTCCGCCGTCGTCCCGCGCGTCTTCGGCGGACAGGTGGCGGCCCAGGCCCTGGTCGCCGCCGGGCGCACGGTCCCCGCGGACCGGCACGCCCACTCCCTGCACGCGTACTTCCTGCGGCCCGGCGACCCGGGCGCGCCGATCGTCTACGACGTCGACCGCATCCGTGACGGACGCTCCTTCACCACCCGCCGGGTGGTCGCCGTCCAGCACGGCAAGCCGATCTTCCACCTCTCGGCCTCCTTCCAGGGCGACGAGGAGGGCCTGGACCACCAGGCGCCGATGCCGGCCGCGCCCGACCCGGCCACCCTGCCCACCTCCCAGGAGCGGCTGCGCGGCTACGGCCACCTCGACCCCGTGGTGGTCGAGAAGTTCCTGGAGGCACGCGAGGCCGTCGACCTGCGCTACGTCGAGGAGCCGCCGTACGGGAAGTTCGGCGAACCGCGGGAGCCGCACTCCCAGGTCTGGTTCCGCACCAACGGCAAGCTCGAGGGCGCCATCGACGAGCCCCTGCTGCACGTCGTGCTGGCCACGTACGTCTCCGACATGACCCTGCTCGACTCGGTGCTGCTCGCGCACGGCCGCGGCGGCTGGGCGGTCGGGGACGTGGTCGGGGCCTCGCTCGACCACGCCATGTGGTTCCACCGGCCCTTCCGTGCCGACGAATGGCTGCTGTACGACCAGGAGTCGCCCTCGGCGCACGGCGGGCGCGGGCTCGGACAGGCCCGTATCTACACCCAGGACGGGCAGCTCGCCATCTCCGTCATCCAGGAAGGTCTGGTGCGCGTTCCTCGGGAACACTGAGGGGCATGACGCCTGAACAGGAGGGCGGCGGCGAGAGCGTCTTCACGGTCGTGGTCGCCGCCGTCGCCAATCTCGGGATCGCCCTCGCCAAGGCGGTCGCCGGCATCATCAGCGGATCCAGCGCGATGCTCTCCGAGGCCGCGCACTCGGTCGCCGACACGGTCACCGAGGTCCTGCTGCTGACCGCCCTCAAGCGCAGCGAGAAGCCCGCCGACGAGGAACACCCCCTCGGCTACGGCCCCGAGCGCTACATCTGGGCGATGCTCGCCGCGGTCGCGACCTTCGTCGGCGGCGCGGTCTTCTCCATCTACGACGGCATCCACACGCTCGCGGCGGGTGAGGAGCTGGGCGATCCGCTCGTGTCGTACGTCGTGCTGCTGATCGCCTTCCTGCTGGAGGGGTTCTCGCTGCGCACCGGGCTGCGCCAGGCGCGCGGTGAGGCCCGGCGGGTGCGGGCACCCTTCAAGCTCTACCTCCGCCACACCCCCGACACCGCCGTGAAGGCCGTCGTCCTGGAGGACTCGGCCGCGCTGATCGGCCTGGTGCTCGCCGCGGGCGGCCTGCTCGGCGGGCAGCTCACCGGGTCCGGCGTCTGGGACGGCGTCGCCTCGCTGCTGATCGGCCTGCTGCTGCTCGTCGTCGCCTGGGTGCTGGGCCGCTCCAACGCCGAGCTGCTCATCGGGCGCCCGCTGCCGAAGCCGATGCGGCAGCGGATCCGCGCCGAGCTGCTGGAGGTCGAGCACATCGAGGCCGTCCTCGAACTCATCACCCTCATGCAGGGCCCGCGCGAAGCGCTGGTCGCCGCCAAGATCGACTTCCGTGACCGCTCGACGGCGGCACAGATCGAGTGGGCCTGCGAAACCGCCGAACTCCGCCTGCGCTCGGTCTTCCCGGCGGTCACCCGGGTGTACCTGGACCCGACACCGGGGTTCGCGCAGCGGCGGTCGGAGGGGCTGAACCCCTGGCCGTGAGGGGCCCTGAAAGTCGGTTGAGGCGGGCGGCCCGGCACGGTGGGATGGCCGTATGACGGAGACCTGGAACTGGCGCGGCGGGCGGATCAGGGACGCGTTCCTCGTGGCCGCGGACATCGCCGCCCGGCTGCTCGCCGAACCGGCCGTCGCCGCCGGCTGGGACCGGCCGAGCGTGCTGGAGCACTTCCGTGTGCGGGGGCTGGCCGGGCACATGTTCTGGCAGGAGCTCGCGCTGCCCGGGCTGCTCGCCGACCCGGTGCCCGCCCAGCCGGTGGTGTCGCTGCGCACGTACTACCTGGAGAAGGTGATCTGGCTGGACGCCGGCCCCGGCGCACCCGTCAGCGGGCGGATCCGGGAGGGCGGCGAGGCGACCGCCGCGGACGGCCACGCGGCGCTGCACGCGCGCGTGCGCGAGGCGCTGGACCTGCTGCGGACCGAGGTGCCCGGCGCGCCCGCCGCACGGCCGCTCCACATCCCCTCCTGGGGCGACTGGTCCCTCGAACTCGACGACTTCCTGCTCACCCGGCTGCTGGAACTCGTCGTGCACAGCGACGACCTGGCGTCGAGCGCGGGCCTGCCGGCTCCGGCGTTCCCCGAGCAGGTCACCGCGCCCGTGGTCGAGCTGCTCGCCCGGCTCGCGGTCCGCCGCCACGGCACCGTGGACGTGATCAGGGGGCTCGCCCGCGCCGAGCGCGCCCCCGCCTCGATCGCCGGAATCTGAACGCCGGAATCCGTCCGCCGAAGTCCGGCGAACTCCGGCGGTGGCTCAGGAGAGCCCCGCCTCCGCCAGCAGGTACGCCGTCATCGGGTCGTAGTGCCGCGGGCTGACGACGTGGTCGTCGAGCGGGACCACGACCTGGACGGTGCCCTCCGACTCCGCGAGGAAGAGCGCCGGGTCGTTGCAGTCCGCGTAGCCGACCGAGTCGACGCCGTGCTGGCCCGCGTAGCCCGCCCAGCCGTGGTCGGCGACGACCAGGTCCGGCAGCGGGCGGTCGGAGTTGCCCAGCGCCGTGAGGATGGCCTTCATCGGCTCGCCGGAGTGCGTGTGCCACAGGGAGGCGCCGTGCTCCAGGACCGCGACGTCCGCGAGCTGCCAGACGTAGCCCTCCTCCGTCTGGAGCCCCTCCGGGATCACGGTGATCTCGCAGCCGGCCCCCCGCAGCGCGGCGGCCGTGGCCCGGTGCACGTCGAGCAGCCCGCCCGGGTGGCCGGTCGCGAACAGCACCCGCTGCTGCCCGTCGGCCGCCTTGCGCAGCCGCGCCGCCATCCGGTCCAGGGCGTCGACGGTCAGCTCGGGATCGATGGTGTCCTGGCCGTACCGGTACTCGGGGTCGTCGTTGACGCCCACCCGCTCCGCCATCACCGCGAGCACGTCCTGCTCGTCCCGCCAGCGGTCGCCGAGCTCCAGGCCGAGCCAGTAGTGGCGGTCGCCGTTCGCCAGCTTGCGGTAGTGGCTGAGATTGTTCTCGCGGGGCGTCGCGACGTCGCCCGCGATGCGGGTCCGTACGAGGTGGTCGACGAGCTCGGCGCGGCTGGGTGTCCCGGGTATCGGCATGCAGCCCATTGTGGAGCAGGCGACGGTGCGAGTCCCTGGCGTCCCGCACCCTGGGACGTGGCTCACGTACTCATCGTCCTGGGTCTTCGTACCCATTGCCGTGCGCCGAACGCGCGTGCCCGTGCCCGTCTCGCGGCCCTCCCGCGCCCGTCCCATGGCCGGGTAGCGCCCCCTGGTGCTGCCGCAGCGCGAACCACAGCTCCATGCGGACGTCCGGGTCGTCCAGATCCGTGCCGAGGAGCGCGGCGCAGCGGGCGATGCGCTGGCGGACGGTGTTGCGGTGCACGGACAGGGCGACCGCCGTACGGTCCCAACTGCCGTGCAGGGAGAGCCAGGTGCGCAGCGTCTCGGTCAGCGCGGGGGTGGCCGTGACCGGTGCGAGCAGCAGCCGGGCGTGGGCCTCGGCCTCCTCGGGCGGCACCAGGTCGGCGAGGCCCGCGCGGTCGCCGTGGCGCACCAGGCCGGTGCGGGTGGCGCGGGCCCGCGCCAGCGCGCGGGCGGCCTGGGTGTCCGCGGCCGGCCACTCGGCCGGGTCCACGGCCGCGCTGACGCCCAGGGTCCAGCCCGGCTGCGCGTCCGGTTCGCGGTCGGCCGGCACGAGCACCCGTACGACGTCCTGCGCGAGGTCGACCAGCGGCGACCCGAGGGCCGCGCCCAGCGCGGAGGCCGCCACCGGGTCGGGGGACTGCGCGTCGGGCCGGGCGTGCACCACCAGCCAGCGCCCGGGCCCGAGGAGCGGGGCGACCCCGGCCGGCGGCGCGCCCAGCAGCAGCCGTACCAGCGCGGAGGACCGGGCCGCGCCCGAGCCGCTCTGCTGCTCGCCGGTGAGCAGGGTGAGCAGCACGGCGGCGACCGAGGCGATGGTGTGGTCGCCGGGGTCGCGCTGCGGTGCGGCGACCCCGAGCACGAAGCCCTGCCCGGCGCCGAGGGCGTAGGCGGCGAGGTGGGTGCCGGCCTTGCTGTCGGTCGCGGAGGTGGGGGTGCCCGGGCCCGAGGGGCGCACGACGTCGGCGAGCTGGGAGAGCGCTGCCGCGAGGTCGGTGGCGGCGGGGCGCCCCGCGGAGGCGATCCTCGCGCCGTCCGGCCCGTACAGCACCGCCCAGCCGCTCACGCGCTGGGCCAGCTGCCGCAGCACCGACGGCACCGGGTCCGGGCGGGAGGCCGCCGCCGCGAGGCTCTGCTGGGCCTCCGTGACCCGGCGCAGCTCGGCGAGCCGGGCCTGCGCCATGAGCTGCCAGACCGCGCGCGCCACACCGGAGAACGTGGTCCGCGGCGGGACCTCCAGCAGCGGGAGCCCGTGCGCCTCGCAGGCCGCCACCAGCGCGGGCGGCACCGTGTCGAACACGGGGGCCACGCCGAAGCCGACGGCGGCGCCGCCCGCCGCGACGATCCGCGCCACGTAGCCGTCGAAGTAGCCGTCCGGGCCGGCCCCCTCGGGGACGTGCACGCCGGCCGTCAGCAGCAGCTCCCCGCCCAGCAGGTAGGGATACGGATCGGCCATCTCCGAGGTGTGCACCCAGTGGATCACGGAGCCGGGCCCGGACGGCCCCGCGATCTGCCGCAGAGCCAGGTCCTCACGGGCCAGGAGCGACGCCAGGGGCACCGCCGGGGCAGGGGGGACAGCGGGATCCGGCATGGTGTGCGTTCCCTCCATGCGATGCCGTACGAATGGATGAAACGTACACTTCGCAGTCGCTTTCCGGCCACCTAAGGTCTGTGCTCATCACCCGCCGGCGAGACCGAGCGAAGGAGGCCCCGTGGCCGTCGACTACACCGTCATCGTCATCTACCTGGCCGGCATGCTGGCCATGGGCTGGTGGGGCATGCGCCGCGCCAGGTCGAAGAGCGACTTCCTGGTGGCCGGACGCCGCCTGGGACCCACCATGTACTCCGGCACCATGGCCGCGATCGTCCTGGGCGGCGCGTCCACCATCGGCGGCGTGGGCCTCGGCTACCAGTACGGCCTCTCCGGCGCCTGGATGGTCTTCACCATCGGCCTCGGCCTGCTCGCGCTGTCCGTCTTCTTCTCCGCCCGCATCGCCCGGCTGAAGGTCTACACCGTCTCCGAGATGCTGGACCTGCGCTACGGCGGCCGGGCCGGCGTCATCTCCGGCGTGGTCATGTGGGCGTACACGCTGATGCTCGCGGTCACCTCGACCATCGCGTACGCCACGATCTTCGACGTCCTGTTCGACATGAACCGGACCGTCGCGATCATCCTCGGCGGCTCGATCGTCGTCGCGTACTCGACGCTCGGCGGCATGTGGTCGATCACCCTCACCGACATGGTGCAGTTCGTGGTGAAGACGATCGGCGTGCTCCTGCTGCTGCTCCCCATCGCGGTCGTCAAGGCGGGCGGCTTCAGCGAGATGAAGGCCAAGCTGCCGACCACGTACTTCGACCCGCTGGGCATCGGCGGCGAGACGATCTTCACCTACGTCCTGATCTACACGTTCGGCATGCTGATCGGGCAGGACATCTGGCAGCGCGTGTTCACGGCCGGCAGCGACAGGACCGCCAAGTGGGGCGGCACGGTCGCGGGCACCTACTGCCTCGTCTACGCCCTGGCCGGCGCCGTCATCGGCACCGCGGCCAAGGTGCTGTACCCCAAGCTCGGCAGCGCCGACGACGCCTTCGCGACCATCGTGAAGGACGAACTGCCCGTCGGCGTCCGGGGCTTGGTCCTCGCCGCCGCCCTGGCCGCCGTGATGTCGACCTCCTCCGGCGCGCTGATCGCCTGTGCGACCGTCGCCAACAACGACATCTGGTCGCGGCTGCGCGGAGCGGTGCGCCGCTCGGACGAGCCGCACGACGAGGTCAGGGGCAACCGCGTCTTCATCCTGGTGATGGGCGTCGCGGTGATCGCCACGGCGATCGCGCTGAACAACGTCGTCGAGGCGCTGACCGTCGCCTACAACCTCCTCGTCGGCGGACTCCTCGTGCCCATCCTCGGCGGACTGCTGTGGAAGCGCGGCACCGCGCAGGGCGCCCTCGCCTCGGTCGCCGTCGGCGGCCTCGCGGTGGTCGGCCTGATGGCGGGTTACGGCATCCTGGCCAACGAGCCCGTCTACTACGGCCTGCTGTCCTCCCTCGTCGCCTACGTGGCCGTCTCCCTCGCCACACCGGCCACCGACGCCGCGGTCCTCGCCGCCTGGCGCGAACGGCTCGCCGGACGGACCCCGGAAGCCGCCGCCGAGCCTGTGCCCGCGGCCCAGTAGAGTCGTACAAGAAGCCGTACATATCGCTTCATACGCGATGAAGCGTAGGAAAGAAGGCAGCCCCCCATGAGCAGCAACGAGACGCCCCGCGGACCCGTCGACTCCTCCCGCATACCGCGGTACGCCGGACCCGCGACCTTCGCCCGGCTGCCCCGCCTCGACGAGGTCGGCACCGCCGACGTCGCCGTCGTGGGCGTGCCGTTCGACTCGGGCGTCTCGTACCGGCCGGGCGCCCGCTTCGGCGGCAACGCGATCCGCGAGGCGTCCCGGCTGCTGCGCCCCTACAACCCGGCGCAGGACGCGTCCCCCTTCGCCCTCGCCCAGGTCGCGGACGGCGGCGACATCGCGGTCAATCCGTTCAACATCAACGAGGCCGTCGACACGATCGAGGCCGCCGCCGACGAACTGCTCGGCACCGGCGCCCGCCTGATGACGCTGGGCGGCGACCACACCATCGCGCTGCCGCTGCTGCGGTCGGTGGCGAAGAGGCACGGTCCGGTGGCCCTGCTGCACTTCGACGCCCACCTCGACACCTGGGACACCTACTTCGGCGCCGAGTACACGCACGGCACGCCGTTCCGGCGCGCGGTGGAGGAGGGCATCCTCGACACCTCCGCCCTCTCCCACGTGGGCACCCGCGGCCCGCTCTACGGCAAGCAGGACCTCACCGACGACGAGAAGATGGGCTTCGGCATCGTCACCTCGGCGGACGTCTACCGCCGCGGCGCCGACGAGGTGGCCGACCAGCTGCGCGGGCGCATCGGCGACCGGCCGCTGTACATCTCCATCGACATCGACTGCCTGGACCCGGCGCACGCGCCCGGCACCGGCACCCCCGAGGCCGGCGGCATGACCTCCCGCGAGCTGCTGGAGATCCTGCGCGGGCTGGCATCCTGCCACCTGGTGTCGGCGGACGTCGTCGAGGTGGCTCCGGCCTACGACCACGCCGAGATCACGTCGGTGGCGGCCTCGCACACCGCGTACGAACTGACCACGATCATGTCCCGCCAGATTGCAGAGGCCCGCGAGAAGTGACGCACGACCACGACCTGGAACTCCGTCCGACGGCCGCGCAGACCGAGGCCGCGCTGAACCCGCCCGCCGGCCGCAACGGCGGAGACCTGGTCGTGGAGACGCTGACCGGGCTCGGCGCGACGACGGTGTTCGGGCTGCCCGGCCAGCACGCGCTGGGCATGTTCGACGCACTGCGCCGCTCCGACCTGCGCTACGTCGGCCTGCGGGTGGAGAACAACGCGGGCTTCGCGGCGGACGCGTACGGCCGCGTCACCGGCGAGGCGGCCCCGCTGCTGCTCTCGACCGGGCCCGGCGCGCTCACCTCGCTCGCCGCGCTGCAGGAGGCGCGCGCCGCCTCCGCACCGGTGCTGGCGATCAGCAGCCAGGTCCCGACGGCGGGACTGGGCGGCGGCCGCCACGGCTACCTCCACGAACTCCCGGACCAGGCAGCCTCGTTCAGGGGCGTCGTGAAGTCGGTCCACACAGTTCGCACCCCGTCCCAGATCCCGTCCGCGATCGCGGAGGCGTGGCAGTCGGCCCTGACCGCCCCGCACGGACCGGTGTGGGTGGAGATCCCGCAGGACGTGCTGCTCGCCGAGACGCACCTGCCGGTGGTGACGGCGGTCGACGCGACCCCGGACGACCTGCCGCCGCGCCCCGAACTCACCGCCGTGGCCGCCGACCTGCTCTCCCGCGCCGAGCGGCCCGCGATCATCGCGGGCGGGGGAGTGGTCCGGGCGGACGCCTCGGGCAAGCTGCGGCAGCTCGCCGAGCGGCTGCAGGCGCCGGTCGTCACGACCTTCGGCGGCAAGGGCGCCTTCCCCTGGACGCACCCGCTCTCCCTGCAGTCCTGGCTGGAGGACCGGCACACCACCGACCTGCTGGAGGACGCGGACGTCCTGCTCGTGGTCGGCTCGGGTCTCGGTGAACTCTCCTCGAACTACCACACGTTCAGGCCCCGCGGCCGGGTGATCCAGATCGAGGCGGACCTCGGCAAGCTGGAGTCCAACCACCCCGCGCTGGGCATCCACGCCGATGCGCGGCTCGCTTTGCAGGCACTGCTGGAGACCGTCTCCGAGCGCGTCGACCCGACCGCTCCGGAGCGGGTACGGGACCTGCTGTCCCGGGTCGCGGACCGCATCGCGGCGCAGGAACTCACCCTGGAACAGGACGTGCTGGCGTCCGTCCGCCGGGCCCTGCCGGCCGGCTCGCCGTCCTTCTGGGACATGACGATCCTCGCGTACTGGGCGTGGTCCGCCTTCGACGCGAAGTCCCCCAACGCCATGCACTCGGCGCAGGGCGCCGGCGGCCTCGGCTACGGCTTTCCGGCCGCGCTCGGCGCGGCCGCCGCGGACCCGACCCGCCCGGTCCTGGCCGTCTCCGGCGACGGCGGCGCCTTGTACTCCATCGCCGAACTCGCCACGGCCCGCCAGTACGACCTCGACGTCACCTGGCTCATCGTCGACGACGGCGGCTACGGCATCCTGCGCGAGTACATGACGGACGCCTTCGGGCAGCCGACGGCGACGGAGCTGACCTGCCCGGACTACGTGGCCCTCGCCGAGTCGTTCGGGGTCCCGGGGGTGCGGACGACCCCCGAGGCCCTGGAGACCGACCTGGCGAAGGCCCTCGCGTCGCCGGGCCCGTCGGTCGTCGTCCTGCCCGCCGTGCTGCGGATGTTCGCGCCGACGCACCTGGGCTGAGCGGTTCCTACCAGATCGCGTCCACCCACTCCGGGTGGTCGATGAACGGGTTCCGGTTGTGCTGGTAGGTGTCGTAGATGACCTGGTTGCGCTTCTCCTCGAAGGCGCTCGGCGGGTCCTCGTCGTTCCACTGCTTGAGGACCGAGAGCTTGCCCATGTAGGGGTTGCTGCCGTTGGCGACCCTCTCGTTGGGCTCCAGGTCGGCGAAGCCGTCGCCGCCGTCGTAGCGCACCGCCATGTAGAGGATCATGCGGGCCACGTCGCCCTTGTCGGCGTCGCGCGGCTCGAAGGAGTCGGAGTCGACCTTGCTGCCGCCGCCGTTGGTGACGGCGCTCCCGCCGTCGTCGAAGTCCAGGTTGCCGCGGATGCTGTTGACCTGGACGTCCGCCGGTCGCAGGTGGTGCAGGTCGGTGCCGGGTCCGGTGACCTCGCCGAAGTCGCCGTGCGACTTGGCCCAGGTGTGCTCCCGGTTCCAGTCGCCGACGTCCCCGCCGTTCAGGGACTTGGCGCGGGAGACGCCGCTGTAGAGCAGGATCACGTTGTTGCTGTTGTTCGGGTCCTGGTCGGTGACCTTCAGCGCGTTCCAGACCGCGGAGTACGAGATCTTGGTCTGGCTGCTGATGATCGTGTGCAGGGACGACTTGAGGCTCGCGCCCGTCTTGCCGATCGCGTTCTTGTAGTAGGTCGAGTCGTAGTCGGTCGTCGTGGCGGCGGCCGGGGCCGCGGTCAGGGCCGGGGTGGTGAGGCCGGCCAGGACGGCGGCGGTGGCCAGTGCGATCGACGTCCGGCGGCGTGTGCGTGTCGCCAGCATAAAGGGCTCCCCATCTACGCGGGTTGAACGGAGGCGGCAATCGGGAGCGTGACATGAACATGAGGTCGTGTCGATTAACGGGATGTGAAGAACGGCCCCCGACCGTGCGGTCGGGGGCCGTTGGGGGTGCCGTCAGTCGACGTCGGACGGGTCCAGCCGGTAGAGCGACGAGGAGGTGGAGGAGGACGAGGAGCTCTTGCTGTAGGCGCTCTCCTTCACGGCCGTTGCGTGCTTCTTCACCCAGTTCGACACGGCGGTGCTGACATCGTTGCCGCCGCCGCCCGGGCCGCCGCCCATGCCGCCGCCGACCTGGACGTAGTGCAACTCGCCCTTCTTCACGAGCTCCTTGAGCTTGGCGACGGTCATCGCCTTGTCGGAGCCGGTGAAGCCGAACATCGAGATGACGGGGACCTTGGCGGTCAGCTCGATCTGGCCCGCGCTCTGCGAGTTGGACACCGCGAGCAGCCAAGTGGCGCCGTCCCGGTGCTTCTCGAGGTAGGCGATGAGCTCGCTGTCGGCACCGCCCATACCGCCGCCCATGCCGCCGCCGCGGTTCCCGGAGGGTGCGTCGCCGCCGCCCGGTATCCGGCCCGTGCCGCCGCCCGGGAACTCCCCGTTCGCACCGCCCTGCCCGCCGCCCTGACCGGTGGGCGCACCGCTGGGGGCGCCGCCGCCCTGGGGGAGTTCGCCGCCGCCCGGCAGCTGGCCGTTGCCGCCGCCGGGGAACTCGCCGCCCTGCTGGGCGCCGCCCGGCAGCTCGCCGCCCTGCTGCGTACCGCCGCGCTCGGCGGCGCCCGGCATTCCGCCGCCGAAGCCGCCCCGGCCGCCACCGGGACCGCCCATGCCGCCCGTCGACGGTCCCGCCGTAGGGTTCGTGCCGCCCATCATGCCGCCGCCGGAGGAGCCGAAGGCGGGTGAGGCGGCGTACGCCGTCGGGCCCGCGAGGGCCGCCACGATCGCCGCGGCGAGGGACGCGGCCAGCAGCCGCACCCGGTTGCCCGACCGGAAGACGAACAGGCCCACGATCGCCAGGACCATGACGACGGCGACGGTCGGCCACAGCCAGGTGTGCCAGCCGGTGGCCCGGCGCAGCAGCACGACCGCCCAGATCCCGGTCACCGCGAGCCCGGCGGGCAGCACCCAGGACCAGCGGGCGTCGCCGCCGCGGAAGGCACGCCACAGCAGAACGCCGCCGCCGCCGGTGAGCGCCGCGATGCCCGGGGCGAGCGCGGTCGTGTAGTAGGGGTGCATGGTGCCCTCGGCCATCGCGAAGGTCAGGTAGTGCAGCACGAGCCAGCCGCCCCACAGCACCAGCGCGGCACGGGTGCCGTCGGCGCGCGGGGCGCGGCCGCACAGCACCAGTCCGGCGACGAGCGCGACGAAGGCGAAGGGGATGAGCCAGGAGATCTGGCCGCCGAGGATGTCGTTGAACATCCGGCCGAGGCCCGCGGTCCCGGCGAAGGTGCCTCCGCCACCGCCACCGCCACCGCCGTTGCCCTCGCCGCCGAGCACCCGGCCCAGGCCGTTGTAGCCCATGATCAGGTTCCAGGCGGAGCCGTCGGTCGAACCGCCGATGTAGGGGCGGTCGTCGGCGGGCACCAGCGACACCGCCGTCGCCCACCAGAAGCTGGAGACCGTCAGCGCCACCGCCGCCAGCGCCAGGTTGACGGCCTTCTTCCGCCAGCCCGGCCTCGAGGCGTAGAGGTACACGGCGAAGACCGCCGGCAGGGCGATGTAGCCCTGGAGCATCTTGGTGTTGAAGGCGAGTCCGAAGCAGACCGCGGAGCCGAGGAGCGGCAGCAGCCGGTCGGTGCGCACGGAGCGCAGGGCGAGGGCGGCGCCGCCGACCATCAGCAGGACCAGGAGCGTGTCGGGGTTGTTGTCCCGGTTGATGGCGACCGTGATGGGCGTGAGCGCGAGCACCAGCGCCGCGATCGCGGCCGCCGCGTGCCCGAAGTACCGCTTCACGGACGCGTGCAGGATCCAGATGGTGCCGAGCGCCGCCGCGATCTCGGGCGCCATCATCTGCCAGGTGCCGAAGCCGAACACGCGGCAGGACAGGCCCATGACCATGAGCGCGAACGGCGGCTTGTCGACGGTCATGAAGTTGCCGGCGTCGAGCGAGCCGAAGAACCACGCCTTCCAGCTCTGCGTGCCGCTGTAGACGGCGGCGCTGTAGAAGCTGTTGAGGCTGGAGCCGGACAGGTTCCAGGCGTACAGGACCGCCGCCAGGACCAGGATCGCGAGCAGGGCGGGCAGCGACCAGCGCGGGGCCTTGTCCGGGGGCCGCGCGGGCGGGGCCGGCGGCGGCCGGTCGGCGGACGTGGTCGGGGTGTGGGGGAGTGGATCGGTGGCAGATGTCACCCGCGCATCGTGCAGAGGCGGAGTGGGTGCGCGCTGTGCTGAACCTGGCCCCCGCCTGTGAATTCGCAAAGGAGGCGGTAAGGGCACGGGCAGGCTTTGCCCAACGAGTCGGGCGATGCGTACAACCATTGGCATGAACCCGTGAGTCAACACGGCATGACTCACGGCAGATTCACCGGACGCGCAAGAGCGCTCGCCATCGGACTCGGTGTCCTCATACCCGGCGTGGCCGCCGTCGCGCCCGCCGCCGCGGCCACCACACCCACCGTCAGCTGCACCTCGGCGAAGGCGGGCCTGGCCACCAAGCTCCAGAAGGACATCAACGCGGCCCTCACCAACCGCAAGGGCACGATCGCGGTCGGCCTCTACGACCGCTCCACCAGCACCACCTGCTCGCTCCGCTCGACGAGTTCCTTCGACTCCGCGAGCGTCGTCAAGGTCACCGTCCTCGCCACGCTGCTGTGGGACGCGAAGAAGCACAACCGCTACCTCACCGACACCGAGGCCTCGCTCACCAAGGCCATGATCACCAAGTCGGACAACGACGCGACCACCAAGCTGTGGAAGCAGCTCGGCATGACGAAGATCAAGGGCTTCCTGGCCGCGGCGGGGATGACGAAGACGGTGCCGGGCGCGAACGGCTACTGGGGCCTGACCCAGATCAACGTCACCGACGAGCAGAAGCTGCTCAAGCTGATCACCGCGAAGAACACGGTGCTGAGCGACAACTCCCGTGCCTACATCCTGAAGTTGATGGGCCAGGTCATCTCCTCGCAGCGCTGGGGCACGCCCTACGGCCGCCCGGCCGGCGTCACCTGGCATGTCAAGAACGGCTGGCTGCAGCGCTCCACGCACGGCTGGCGGGTGCACAGCGTCGGCACCTTCACCGGCGGCGGCCACGACTACGTGATGACCGTGCTCACCTGGGGCAACAGCGACATGAACTACGGCATCAACACCATCCAGGGCGTCGCGAAGGCCATCCACAAGGACCTGGCGGCGAGCTGACGCTTCATGAGCGGGTCTCCCGCTCGTCACCGACCCGTCCTACGGTGGCGCCCATGCGCCTGAGAACCGTACTCGCGACCGTCACCGCGGCCCTGGCGGCGGCCACCACGCTGACCGCCGCCGGGCCCGCCACGGCCACCACCGCGACCCACGCGACGACCCACGCCTGTTCCCCGGCCGTCTCGATCGACCGCTTCTCCGACGCGCTCGACAAGACGACGTACCAGGGCACCTTCGTCGGCAACTTCTCCGCGCTCGCCGTGGACCGGGACGGCTCGCTCGCCGCCCTGGAGGACCGCTCCTCGCTCTTCCGCCTGGACGCGCGGACGCTGCAGCCGAAGGGCGTCGTCCAGCTCGCCGACGAGAAGGGCGCCGCGCTCGACAGCGAGGGCCTCGTCGTCGACCGGGACGGCACCCGTCTGATCACCTCGGAGACCGAGCCCTCGATCCGCCGCTACGCGCGCGACGGGACGATCCTCGACCGCCTCCCGGTCCCCTCCTCGCTGCTCGTCGCCCCGGCCGGGCGCGCCACCTCCAACCAGACCTTCGAGGGCCTGACCCTCCTGCCCGGCGGCCGCACCCTTCTCGCGTCCATGGAGAACGCGATCTCCGGCGACTCCACCGACCTCGTCCGCCTCCAGACCTGGACCCGGACCGAGGGCGGCCACTTCCGGCTCGGCGCGCAGTACGCGTACCGCGTCGACGCGGGCCTCGGCGTCCCCGAGGTGCGGGACACCCCCGACGGCCGGCTGCTCGTCCTGGAGCGCGGCTTCACCTCGGGCGTCGGCAACACCGTCCGCCTCTACCTGGCCGACCCGCGGCACGCGACGGACACCAGCGGCGTCGAGAACCTCACCGGCCAGGCGGGTGTCCGGGTGATCAGGAAGACCCTGCTGGCCGACATCGCCGACTGCCCCTCCCTCGGCGCCACCGCCAAGCAGCCCCAGCCCAACCCCCTCCTCGACAACATCGAGGGCATGACGATCACGGGCCGTGACCACGGCCGCCTGAAGGTCCTCCTGGTCAGCGACGACAACCAGGGCGCGACCCAGACGACGCGGTTCTACCACCTCCGGGTCCGTATCTGACCGCCGTCCTCCCCGGAATTGTTTCGGAGGGATGAAATCCGCTTCGTTCCGCGTTGGTGCCTTCCGGTAGATCAGGACTGCTGACGGAGGGCACCCGCGTGGACACGCAACGGGGATGGGTACGGCGACTGGCGGGGTACGCATGGCGTCACCCCAAGGACGTCGTGCTGGCCCTGGGCTCCTCCCTCGGCGGCATGGCCGTCATGGCGCTGGTCCCGCTGGTCACCAAGGTGATCATCGACGACGTGATCGGCGACCACAGCCGCGGCATGGCCCCGTGGGCGGGCATCCTCGTGGGCGCCGCCGTCGTCGTCTACGTCCTCACCTACGTACGCCGCTACTACGGCGGCCGCCTCGCCCTCGACGTCCAGCACGACCTGCGGACCGAGATGTTCGAGACGATCACCCGGCTCGACGGCCGCCGGCAGGACGAGCTCTCCACCGGCCAGGTCGTCGGCCGCGCCACCAGCGACCTCCAGCTGATCCAGGGCCTGCTCTTCATGCTCCCGATGACCATCGGGAACCTGCTGCTCTTCCTGGTCTCCCTCGTGATCATGGCCTGGCTGTCGCTGCCGCTCACCCTGGTCGCCCTCGCCGTGGCCCCCGCCCTTTGGTTCATCGCCCGGCGCAGCCGCTCCAAGCTGCACCCCGCCACCTGGTACGCCCAGGCCCAGGCCGCCGCCGTGGCGGGCGTGGTCGACGGCGCCGTCAGCGGCGTACGCGTGGTGAAGGGCTTCGGACAGGAGGACCAGGAGACGGGCAAGCTCCGGGAGGTCGGGCGCCGGCTGTACGCCGGGCGGCTGCGCACCATCCGCCTGAACAGCAGGTACACCCCGGCCCTCCAGGCGGTGCCCGCGCTCGGCCAGGTCGCCATGCTCGCGCTCGGCGGCTGGCTGGCGGTGCGCGGCCACATCACCCTCGGCACCTTCGTGGCCTTCTCCTCCTACCTCGCCCAGCTGGTCGGCCCGGTCCGGATGCTCGCCGTGGTGCTCACGGTCGGGCAGCAGGCGCGGGCCGGCACCGAGCGCGTCCTGGAGCTGATCGACACCGAGCCGTCGATGGCGGACGGCACCAAGACCCTGCCCGCGGACGCGCCGGCCACGGTCGAGTTCGACGACGTGTCCTTCGGCTACGACGACGACCGGCCCGTGCTCGACGGGCTCAGCTTCGAGATCCGCCCCGGCGAGACCCTCGCCGTCGTCGGCTCCTCGGGGTCCGGCAAGTCCACGGTCTCGCTCCTCCTGCCGCGCTTCTACGACGTCACCCACGGCGCCGTCCTGATCGGCGGCCACGACGTCCGCGAGCTGACCCTCGACTCGCTGCGGGCCGCGATCGGCCTGGTCCCCGAGGACTCGTTCCTCTTCTCGGACACGGTCCGCTCCAACATCGCCTACGGCCGCCCCGACGCCACCGACGAGCAGATCGAGACCGCCGCCCGCGCCGCCCAGGCGGACCGTTTCATCCGGGAGCTCCCGGAGGGCTACGACACCAAGGTCGGCGAGCACGGCCTCACCCTCTCCGGCGGCCAGCGCCAGCGCGTCGCCCTCGCCCGCGCGATCCTCGCCGACCCGCGGCTGCTCGTCCTCGACGACGCGACCTCCGCCGTGGACGCCCGGGTCGAGCACGAGATCCACGAGGCGCTCAAGCAGGTCATGGAGGGCCGCACCACCCTGCTCATCGCGCACCGCCGCTCCACGCTGGGCCTCGCCGACCGGATCGCCGTGCTCGACGCGGGCCGGCTCTCCGACGTCGGCACCCACGAGGAGCTCCAGGAGCGGTCCGCGCTCTACCGGCGGCTGCTCACCGACCCGGACGAGCTGGGCGGCGTCTCGCCCGGCCACGCCCAGCCCGCCTGCCCCGAGGAGGACACCTCCGTCCGCGCGGAGCTGGACGCCGAGTTCGACGCCGAGCGCGGGGTCACCCCGCGGCTGTGGACCGGCGACCGCGAGCCCAAGGACACGGCGCTTGAGGGCATGCCGGCCACGCCCGAACTGCTCGCCCAGGTGGACGCGCTGCCCCCGGCGAGCGACACCCCGGACATCGACGAGGCGCGTGCGGTGCGGCCGGAGGAGTCGTACGGACTGAGGCGGCTGCTGCGCGGATTCGGGCTTCCCCTGCTGGTCAGCCTGGGGCTGGTCGCCGTGGACGCGGGCATGGGGCTCGCGCTGCCCGTCCTGATCCGGCACGGCATCGACCAGGGCGTCAGCAGGATGGCGCTCGGCGCGGTCTGGGCGGCCGCGCTGCTCGGGCTGCTCGCGGTGCTGGTGCAGTGGGCGGCGCAGCGGGGCGAGACCCGGATGACCGGGCGCACCGGCGAGCGGGTCCTGTACTCGCTGCGCCTGAAGATCTTCGCCCAGCTCCAGCGGCTCGGACTCGACTACTACGAGCGGGAGCTGACCGGCCGGATCATGACGCGCATGACGACGGACGTGGACGCGCTGTCCACGTTCCTGCAGACGGGGCTGGTCACCGCCTTCGTCTCGGTCGTCACCTTCTTCGGCATCATGGTCGCGCTGCTGGTGATCGACGTGCAGCTCGCGCTCGTCGTCTTCGCCACGCTGCCGCCGCTGTTCGTGGCGACGTTCTTCTTCCGGCGGGCGAGCGTGAAGGCGTACGAACTCGCGCGTGAGCGGGTGTCGGTGGTCAACGCCGACCTCCAGGAGTCGGTGTCCGGGCTGCGGATCGTGCAGGCGTTCCGGCGCGAGCGCGACGGCGGGCGGCGGTTCGCGGAGCGCAGCGACAGCTACCGGCGGGCGCGGATCCGGGGCCAGTTCCTGATCTCGATCTACTTCCCCTTCGTGCAGCTGCTGTCGTCCGTGGCCGCCGCGGCCGTGCTCGTCTCGGGCGCGGGGCGGATCGACGACGCGACGCTGACGACCGGTGCGCTGGTTGCCTACCTGCTCTACATCGACCTGTTCTTCGCGCCGGTCCAGCAGCTGTCGCAGGTCTTCGACGGCTACCAGCAGGCCACGGTGTCCCTGGGCCGCATCCAGGAACTGCTGAGGGAGAAGACCTCCACGCAGGCAGCGGGCGAGCCGCGCGAGGTGCCCGCCCTGCGCGGCGAAGTCGCCTTCGAGGACGTGCACTTCGCCTACGGCCGCGCCGGCGAGGCGGCAGGGGAGGAAGCGCTCGGCGGGATCGACCTGCGGATCCCGGCGGGGCAGACGGTGGCCTTCGTCGGCGAGACGGGCGCGGGCAAGTCGACGCTCGTCAAGCTCGTCGCGCGCTTCTACGACCCCACGGGCGGCCGTGTCACGGTCGACGGGCAGGACCTGCGGGCGCTGGACATCACCGCCTACCGGCACCGGCTGGGCGTGGTCCCGCAGGAGGCGTACCTCTTCCAGGGCACCGTCCGCGACGCCATCGCCTACGGCCGCCCCGACGCCACCGACGCCGAGGTGGAGGCGGCGGCCCGCGCGGTCGGTGCGCACGAGATGATCGCCACGCTCGACGGCGGCTATCTGCACGAGGTCGCCGAGCGCGGCCGCAACCTCTCCGCCGGGCAGCGCCAGCTCATCGCGCTGGCCCGCGCGGAACTGGTCGACCCGGACGTCCTCCTTCTCGACGAGGCGACGGCCGCGCTCGACCTGGCCACGGAGGCCCAGGTCAACCAGGCCACGGACCGCCTCGCGGGCCGCCGCACCACCCTCGTGGTGGCCCACCGCCTCACCACCGCGGCCCGCGCGGACCGCGTGGTCGTCATGGACCACGGCCGCGTCGTCGAAGACGGCACCCACGACGAACTGCTCCAACTGGGCGGCACTTACGCGGAGTTGTGGCGCACGTTCGTAGGGGCGGACGAGGAGCCGGCGGTGGCCTGACGGTGGTGTCCGGTTTGTTCTCGTGCAACCATCCGACATACGTCGTGCGTCCGTACACCAGTACGCTCATTGCCTGGGTGCGGGAGGGACGACAGTGGACAGTGGTGCGATACGGCGCCGGGGCGTGACACTCCTTTCCGTGCTGGCCGCTTCCGGGCTGCTCGCCGTTCTGGGGCCGGCGGCCGAGGCGCAGGCGGCCTCGTCGTCCTGCGCGGGCCGCAACATCAGGACGTTCACCTTCTCCACCGGCTCCGTGAAGGTCTACAAGAGCGGCAACTACCTCTGCGCCCTCACCGTCCCGAAGAACCCCGGCGCCCGCCGCCAGATGATGGTCAGCCTCCAGGTGCGCGGCTTCGAACCCGTCGTGGACAAGGGCCGGTTCGCCCGGCACGCCGGTCCCGTGCGGGCGTACGTCGGCCACCGCACCGTATGGATCAAGGGCGCCGTCGGCCACGGCTCGTACGACTCCGGCGGCTGGAAGCGCTTCTGACCCTCACGGCCCCTGGTGCGCAAGGGAGTTGCTCCGTAGGCTCCGCACGCACATCTGTCTCACAGGGGAGGGTGCATGCGCAAGGCGCTCAGATGGCTGATGGCGCTCACGGTGTGCATAGGCACGGTGAGCACGGCAGGCGCGGCCACCGCCGCGGAGCCGACGGCCACGACCACCAAGGCGACCACCGACATCAAGGATCAGCTGCTCGCGATACCGGGCATGAGCCTGATCGAGGAGAAGCCGTATCCCGGCTACCGCTTCTTCGTCCTCAACTACACCCAGCCGATCGACCACCGCCACCCGTCCAAGGGCACGTTCCAGCAGCGGATCACCGTGCTGCACAAGGACGTCAGCCGCCCGACGGTCTTCTACACCGGCGGCTACAACGTCTCCACCACGCCCAGCCGCCGCGAGCCGACCCAGATCGTGGACGGCAACCAGGTCTCCATGGAGTACCGCTTCTTCACCCCGTCCCGGCCCGACCCGGCCGACTGGTCCAAGCTGGACATCTGGCAGGCGGCCGGCGACCAGCACCGCATCTTCAAGGCGCTGAAGAAGATCTACAGCAGGAACTGGATCTCCACCGGCGGCTCCAAGGGCGGCATGACCGCCACCTACTACGAGCGCTTCTACCCGCGCGACATGGACGGCGTCGTGGCGTACGTCGCCCCCAACGACGTGGTGAACAACGAGGATTCGGCCTACGACCGCTTCTTCACCCAGGTCGGCACCAAGGAGTGCCGCGACCGCCTGAACGCGGTGCAGCGCGAGGCCCTGGTGCGCCGCGACTCGCTGGAGAAGAAGTACGCCTCCTACGCCGCCGACAACGGTTACACCTTCACGACGATCGGCAGCCTGGACCGCGCCTACGAGGCCGTCGTCCTCGACTACGTCTGGGGCTTCTGGCAGTACAACCTGCTCGCCAACTGCGGTGACGACACCCTGGTCCCGCCGGACGCGAAGACCGCGACCGACGACCAGATCTGGAACTCGGTCGACACGATCTCCGGGTTCTCGTTCTACACCGACCAGGGCCTGGAGCCGTACACGCCGTACTACTACCAGGCGGGCACCCAGCTGGGCGCACCGACGATCCACTTCCCGTACATCGAGAAGAAGTACGTCCGCTACGGCTACCAGCCGCCGCGCAACTTCGTGCCGCGCGACATCCCGATGACGTTCCAGCCGTACGCGATGCGCGACGTCGACTCGTGGGTGCGCCACCACGCCCACCACATGCTCTTCGTCTACGGCTCGAACGACCCGTGGGGCGCCGAGCGGTTCGGCGTCGGCAAGGGCTCGAAGGACGCGTACGTCTTCACGGCCCCGGGGATGAACCACGGCGCCAACGTCGCCGGCCTGGTCGCCGACCAGAAGGCGCTGGCCACCGCCCGCATCCTGGACTGGGCCGGCGTCCCGGCCGCCACCGCGGCGCAGGCGAAGCCGCTGGCGAAGTTCGACGGCCGGCTGGACGTGCGCGACGTGGAGCGCGATCCCGCCCTGCGGCCGTAAGGCCCGGCAACTCCCGAGCTGCGCCCGGCCGTCGGTCACCCCGGCCGGGCGCAGCCCACCAGCTGCGGGGCCCTCCACCGTCCGTACAACGCCGTCTCCCCCGGGGAAGTGGCACACGCGGCGACCGCCTTCACCACCTTGTACTGCGGCTTGCGCTGCCCGCTGCCGTCGCAGGCCGTCTCGCGGACCTGGCCGCTGCCCGAGCCGTAGACGCAGTCCCCGACGATGGTGCGCGGACCGCCCCCGCCGCCCGGGTCACCGGGGTGCGGCGGCTCCAGGTTGCGCATGCAGGCGTATCCCTGCGGCACCGAACCGTCCACGCCCGGCGAGGACTTCTGCGCGCTGATGTGCAGGACGAAGTCCGTGGTCGACGGGCACAGCGGACCCCGGCCGACCGGGCCGTCGAAGCGCGCCACGACCCGGGCCGCCGCCCGCTCGCTGGTGCACGGCACCTCGGTGAAGCTCGTCGTGCCGAACGAGCTGCACTCGTCGACGGCGAGGAACACCGCGCCGTTCCCCGACGGCCGCGCCGGACTCGTCCCGCCGGTGGCCGTGGGCCGCCCGCTCGCCGCGTCCCCGCCCGAACCGGACGAGGACAGCATCTGGCAGCCGGTCAGCAGAGCCACGGCCAGAACCAGCAGTGCGCAGACCACCCCCACACAACTTCTCTCACGCATCGCCAACCCCCCGGATACCCCTCATCCAGCGTGACCCGCCGCAGCGGGCGCACGCCAGACACGCGGGAGGCTTTGGGCCGGTTGACGGGTGCACGCCGGGTGTGCGGCGTATGCGCCCTACGTCCCGTCTAGTACGACAGCCCGTGCCCGATGGGGTACAGCACCTGCGCCGGGTCGTCGGCCCGCTGCACCGGCACCGGCAGGCGCCCGCGCGGCCCGACCCGCCCGGCGATCACCCGTGCGGCGGCCCGCAGCTCCACGTCGGTCCACGAGTAGCTGGCAAGGTAGGCCCGTACGGAGGGCAGTTGGGCCACGTCGTAGGGGTTGCGGACCGCGATCGCCACCACCGGCCTCCCGGTCGCCACCAGCTGCTCGACCAGGGTCTTCTGCGCGTTGCCCGCCGTGACGTTGTAGGTGCCCACGACCACCGCGTCCGCGTCCTGCGCCGCCGCGACCGCCTTCGCGATCGTCGCGGCGGAGGGGGCGGTGCCCGTGGACAGGGCCGTGGCGGTGAAGCCCAGCTCGGTGAAGGCGGCCGCGAGGACGCCGGTGGGCGGGCCCGTGGTGCCGGAGGGGGAGGCCGGGTCGGCGCCCACCACGAGGAGCTTCTTGTGCGCGGTCCGCGACAGCGGCAGCAGCCGGCCGTCGTTGACCAGCAGCGTCGTCGTGCGCTCGGCGACACGGTCGGCCGCCGCGAGGTGGGCGCGGGTGCCGACCGTGCGGTCCACGCCGTGATCGCTGACGTAGGGCTGCTGGAACAGCTTCAGGCGGGCCTTCAGGCGCAGGATGCGCAGGATCGACTCGTCGAGGCGCGCCTCGGTCAACTCGCCGCCCTGCACGGCCTTCAGGACGGCGTTCCAGGCGACGGGGAGGTCGGGCGGGTTGAGCAGCTGGTCGACGCCGGCCTTGAGCGCGAGCACGGGGACGCGGTCGTCGCCGTACTTCGTCCGTACGCCCTCCATGCCGAGCGAGTCCGTCACCACCACGCCGTCGTAGCCGAGTTCCTCGCGCAGGATGCCGGTGAGGATCGGGTGGGAGAGGGTGGCCGGGTCGCCGGAGTCGTCCAGCGCCGGGAACTGGATGTGCGCGGTCATGATCGCGTCGATGCCCGCCTGGACGGCCGCCCGGAACGGCACGGCGTCCAGCTTCTCCCACAGTTCCCGGCTGTGGGTGATGACCGGGAAGCCGTAGTGGCTGTCGACGGCCGTGTCGCCGTGGCCCGGGAAGTGCTTGGCGGTCGCGGCGACCGAGGACCGCTGGTACCCGCCGACCTCGGCGGCCACCATCGCGGCCACCGCGTCCGGGTCGGCGCCGAAGGAGCGCACGCCGATGACCGGGTTGGCCGGGTTGATGTTGACGTCGGCGTCCGGCGAGTAGTCCTGGTTGATGCCGATCGCGCGCAGCTCGGCGCCGGAGATGCGGCCGAGGGTGCGGGCGTCCTGCGGGGAGCCTCCGGCACCCATCGCCATCGCGCCCGGGAAGAGCGTCGCGGGCGCGCCGACGCGGCAGACGATGCCGTGCTCCTGGTCGGTGGCGACGAGCACCGGCAGGCCGCGCGGCTGGGTGAGCGAGGCGCGCTGGATCCCGTTGGACAGGCTCGCGATCTGGTGCGGGTCACGGGTGTTGTGCGCCCAGGTGAAGTAGATGATGCCGCCCACCCGGTACTTGGCGATCAGCTCGGCCGCGGTGCGCACGCCGATCTCGCTGAGGTTGGCGTCGATGTCGGCCTGGTCGGGGTCGGTGGCGGAGTGGCCGTAGACGCGCATGACGAAGAGCTGGCCGACCTTCTCCTCCAGCTTCATGCGGGAGATGAGGGCGCGGAGCTTCTTGTCGTCCACCGCGGCGGCGTGGGCGGGGGAGCCGAGGGCCAGGGCGGCGGTGACGCCCGCGGTGGCGGCGAGAACGGTACGTCTGGAGGGCACGTGCGCTCCTTCCGGAGGATCCACTGAAGGAAACTTCCAAGGAGTCACCAATAACCGGGAAGTTTCTGCCAGTCAAGGGAACGCACAGGACGTGAGGGGGACGAAGAGGGGCCGCCATCGGCGCTGTTGGAGGGGGGCGCGCCGATGGCGGCGTGCTGCCGGCCGCAGTACGGCGGAGAGGGTAAGTCAGCGATCGCAGCCAGCAGCGAGGGCCGACACCGCACGGCGGAGACTCATCCGGCAGCTTGCGGGTTGGACGAACCGTAAAGGGGCCGGGTTCCCCCGTTCCGGGCGATTGCGGGAAGTCGGGGGCCGAGGGGCCGGCGGGACGCGTGTGACGCGACGTGCGGGCACGGCTCCTGCAGCGGGCGTACCGTCCCTGCGATCGCCGGACGACCGGCGGCTCCTTTGCGCCACCGGTCTCACCGGGACGCGGCCGGGCCGGTGACGGCCGGGCGACGGGAAGTGGTCCATCCCGTGGACGCACCGGCATCGCCGGTCAGGGTCGGCCGATCATGACGGCATGCCCGTAGTCGACATCCCCGGTTCCAAGTCCATCACCGCCCGCGCGCTCTTCCTCGCGGCGGCGGCCGACGGCGTCACCACCCTGCGGCGCCCCCTGCGTTCGGACGACACGGAGGGCTTCGCCGAGGGGCTCGTGGCGCTCGGCCACCGCGTCGGGCGCACCCCGGACGCCTGGCAGGTGGACGGGCGCCCGCAGGGCCCGGCGGTGCCCGAGGCGGACGTGTACTGCCGCGACGGCGCCACCACCG
Source organism: Streptomyces sp. NPDC057616 (assembly GCF_042800575.1). Classification (NCBI taxonomy): domain Bacteria; kingdom Bacillati; phylum Actinomycetota; class Actinomycetes; order Kitasatosporales; family Streptomycetaceae; genus Streptomyces; species Streptomyces sp. NPDC057616. Next base: position 81,870 of record NZ_JBHVGU010000002.1, on the reverse strand, counting down.
CCCGCTTCCTGCCCACGCTCGCGGCGGCCGGCCACGGCACCTACCGCTTCGACGCCTCGCCCCAGATGCGGCGCCGCCCCCTGCTGCCCCTCACCCGCGCCCTGCGCGACCTCGGCGTGGACCTGCGGCACGAGGAGGCGGAGGGGCACCATCCGCTGACGGTGCGGGCGGCGGGCGTCGAGGGCGGCGACGTGGTCCTGGACGCGGGCCAGTCCTCGCAGTACCTGACGGCCCTGCTCCTGCTCGGCCCGCTGACCCGCAAGGGCCTGCGCATCCGGGTCACGGACCTGGTGTCGGCGCCGTACGTGGAGATCACGATCGCGATGATGCGCGCGTTCGGTGTGGAGGTGGCCCGGGAGGGCGACGTCTTCTCGGTCCCGCCGGGCGGCTACCGCGCCACCACGTACGACGTCGAACCGGACGCCTCCACGGCGAGTTACTTCTTCGCGGCGGCCGCGGTGACGCCCGGCGGCGAGGTCACGGTGCCGGGGCTGGGACAGGGCGCGCTCCAGGGCGACCTCGGCTTCGTCGACGTGCTGCGCCGGATGGGCGCCGAGGTGTCGCTGCGCCCGGACGGCACCACGGTCCGCGGCACGGGGACGCTGCGCGGCCTCACCGTCGCCATGCGGGACATCTCCGACACGATGCCGACGCTCGCGGCCATCGCCCCGTTCGCCTCAGGCCCGGTGCGCATCGAGGACGTCGCGAACACCCGCGTCAAGGAGTGCGACCGCCTGGACGCCTGCGCGGAGAACCTGCGGCGCCTGGGAGTCGACGTACGCACGGGCCCCGACTGGATCGAGATCCACCCGGGCACCCCCACCCCCGCCACGGAGATCAAGTCCTACGGCGACCACCGCATCGTGATGTCCTTCGCGGTCACGGGCCTCCGCACCCCGGACGTCTCCTTCGACGACCCTGGCTGCGTGCGGAAGACGTTCCCCGCCTTCCACGAGGCGTTCGGCGTGCTGCGGGGGGAGTTGGGCGTCTAGCCGCGGATCCGTGTGCGCGCCAGGAGGTCTCCGCGGCCGTCGGACCTGAGGTGCTTGACGCCTTGGCCGATGATGCGGATGGTCCGGCCGTCAGGGGTGCCCGAGGGTATGCGGATGGTCTTGTGGCCGTCGAGGGTGGCCACCTTCATCGTGGTACCCGACTTTGCCGCGTGCGCCGTGATCGTCAGGTCGCAGTGCAGGTCGTCGCCGACGCGCCGGAAGCGTCGGTGCGGCAGCTCCGCGACCTCGATGTACAGGTCGCCCGGCGGGCCGCCGCCGGGGCCGACCTCGCCCTCTCCGGACAGCTGGATGCGTGACCCGTTGTCGACGCCGCCCGGGACCCTGACGCTGATGGTGCGGCGGGAGCGGACCCGGGCGTCGCCCGCGCACTCCTCGCACAGGGCGGACAGGAGCGTGCCCGAGCCGTCGCACTCCGGGCAGATGTTCTTGCCCGACCTCCCGAAGGCCCGTCGCCTGCTGCCGGTTCCCTCGCAGGCGTGGCAGGTGTCCACCGTGGCGCCGCGCGCCGCTCCCGAGCCGGAACACGTCGGGCACAGGATCGCCGTGTCCAGCTGGAGTTCCTTGACCGTGCCGAGCCCGGTCTCCTCCAGGGTGAACTCGACCCGGATCACGGCGTCCTGACCGCGTTGCCTCCGCGGCCCGGGATGCCGCTCGGGCCGCTGCGCCGTGGCGTCCGGGCCGCCTTTCGCCGACTCGGCGAAGAACGCGTCCATGATGTCGGAGAAGGACCGATCGGCCGCGGGGGGCGGCGTGTCGAGGGTCACCGCTGCAGGCGTTCCGGTGGTCGGGGGTCGCGTGGCGCGCGCGTCGGACCGGCGCCCGCCGACCGCCAGGGCCACGGTCACCCGGTACTCCAGCTCCGCCCACATCCGCGGGCGCTGCTTCACGCCGGCCCGGTGCAGGGACTCGTACACGTAGTCGTACCACTCGGTGACCGTGATCCGGCCGTCGCCGTCGAGGTCCGCGGCCCCCGTGCGCAAGCCCTCGATCAGCGCGCCCGTGAAACGGGACGGCTGCGGCACCTTGGACTCGACGTGCTCGCCCTCCCAGGCGTACTCGGTCCGGTTGGTCGCGGTCAGTACGGCCCGGCCGTGCCCGCCGAGCTCGTCCCGTACATGGATCTGGTCGTCGCCCTTCGAGCCCGGCAGGAAGGCTCCGCTGTAGCAGCAGTCGAGCAGCACGACGACGGTGCGCGCCCGGCAGCGCTCCATCCGCTCGCGCAGGAACGCGGCCGGGACCGCGGTGGAGGCGGGCAGGTCGCGGTCGGTGTCGCGCGCCGCGAAGTACAGCCGGCCGTCGTCGTCCTTGATGCCGTGGCAGGAGATGTGCAGCAGAAGCAGGTCGTCGCGGCTGCGGTCCATGAAGAAGCGCTCGACGGCACGCATGACCTGGTGGGCCGGTGCGTCCCTCACCTGCTCGGTGCGGAAGGCGCCGATCCCGGGGTCGGCGAGTACGCCGGCGAGGCTCGCGCAGTCCTGTCCGGGAGAACGCAGTGTGCTCAGGGTCCGGTCGTCGTACCTTCCGGTCGCGATCAGAAGTGCGTCCCTGCGGCCCGGGCCGAGGGCGAAGTCGCTCATGTGCCGCCCGCTCCCGTCACTCCTGGCCGGCGGGCGGTTGTGCGGACTCGGCCGGGAGCGCCTCCAGGAAGGCTTCCACGAGGAGCCGCTGCTCTTCCGGGGAGGCATGGCCGAGTTCGAGGGTGCGGCCGTCGACGTCGACCTTCACGGTGCGCACGGGACGGTTCTTCAGCCATGTCTCCACCACGCGCAGCGCCGGCCGGAACACCGCGGGCGCGAGGGTGACGGCGAGCGCGCCGACGGTGATCAGCTCTCCCGGCTTGGCGCCCGGGGGAGGCGCCCCGTGGGACCGCTCCATCCGTACGTCGTCCACGTCCACTTCCAGCAGGCGCCACCTCAACTGCGCCGTGAGCGCCTCGAGTTCCTCCTGGTCGAGATCCTGTCCACCGGACAGCACCAGACGCATGCGCTCGGCCACCGCCACCTCGTCCCCCTGTTCCCCCTGCTCATCGGCGTCCCCAGTCTAGAGGCGGTGGTCCGGGGAAATCCGTTCGACGCAGCAGGGTGGGCCCGGCAGACTCGCCGGGGTGACGTTCAGATGTGAAGCGCCCCTGCTGCAGGGCTGGTTGGTGCGGCTGGAGCCGCTCGGGCAGCGGCACGTGGCCGACCTTGCGGTCGCCGCGGAGGAGAACCGCGGCACCTACGACTTCACCTGGGTGCCGCGGGCGGACGAGGTCGGGCGGTACGTCGACGAGCAGCTCGCGAGGGCGGCGACGGGGCGGCTGCTGCCGTACGCCCAGGTGTCCCTCGCGACCGGACGCGCGGTCGGTGCCACGTCGTACTGGGAGCCCCGGTGCTGGCGGGCCGACGACCGGCTCGACGCCGTGGAGGTCGGGTTCACCTGGCTCGGCGCCTCCGCACAGGGCACCGGCATCAACGCCGAGGCCAAACTGCTGCTGTTCCGGCACGCGTTCGAGGAGTGGGCCGTCTCCAGGGTCGACCTCAAGACCGACGCCCGCAACGCCCGCTCCCGCGCCGCGATCCAGAGCGTGGGTGCCCGCTTCGAGGGCGTCCTGCGCAACTGGTCGCGCTCCTGGGCGCCGGGCGAGGACGGACGCCTGCGCGACTCGGCGATCTACTCGATCACGGCCGACGAATGGCCCGAGCGCCGCAACCGGCTCGAGGAGCGGGTGGCCCGCGCCGCCGGCCGGGCGCAGGCGGCAGGCACTGGACCCGGGCCCGGTCACGGGACACGATCGGGCGCATGACCGCCCCGAACTTCCTCGTCCTGCACGGCTGGCAGAACCGCCGCCCCGAGGACCACTGGCAGCACTGGCTGACGAACCGGCTCCGCGCGCTCGGCCACCACGTCACCTACCCCCAGCTCCCCGATCCGGACGACCCGGGCCTGGAGGCCTGGCTCACGGAGCTCACCCGGCACCTGGACGAACTCCCCGGCCCCGAGCGGGTCGTCGTCGCCCACAGCGCATCCGCCGTGCTCTGGCTGCACGCCGCCTCACGCGGACTCGTGAGGGACGGCGCCGTCAGCAGGGTGCTGCTCGTCGCCCCGCCGTCCGGCTCCGTGCTGCTGAGCCATCCGGAAGTGGCCGAATTCGCCCCGCCCGCCCTGGACTTCACCCTCGCCGCGCCCACCCGCCTCGTCGCCGGCGACGACGACCCGTACTGCCCGGAAGGGGCCCGCGAGACGTACGGCGTCCCGCTCGGCCTCCCCACCGACATCCTGCCCGGGGCCGCCCACCTCGACCTGGACGCCGGCTACGGCTCCTGGCCCTCCGTGCTGGCGTGGTGCCTCGACCCGACGGCGGAGATCGCCGTCCGGCCCGCGCCGTAGGCCGGCGCCCTAGGCGCACTCGTTCAGCAACCGCCCCAGATGCTCGCGCCCCGCCGCCAGCAGGTCCTGCAGCGGCGCGGCGTCCTCGTACCACCGCTTCTCGTATTCCCAGCACAGCCAGCCGTCCCAGCCGTGGCGCGAGAGGACCTCCACGCACTCGGTGAGGGGGAGCACCCCCGCACCGAGCGCGAGCGGCGTCGTGTCGTCGGCGGAGGCGATGTCCTTCACCTGGACGTAGCCGAGGTACGGCGACAGCGCCGCGTACGACTCCGAGGGCTGCTCGCCGCCCAGCCAGGTGTGCATGACGTCCCACAGGGCGCCGACGTGACGGTGGCCGACCAGCCCGAGCACACGGATCGCGTCGGCGCCCGTGCGGTGCGAGTCGTGGGTCTCCAGCAGGATGCGTACGCCCAGGTCGGCGGCGTACTCCGCGGCCGTGCCGAGCCGCCGGGCGGCGGCCGCGTCGGCGCGCTCACGGGTCTGCTCGGAGCCGGCGCCGGGAAAGACCCGGACGTAGGGCGCGCCGAGGTCGCGGGCCAGGTCCAGCAGGTCGCGGATCTCGTCGATCACCGGCCCGTCGTCCCCGGGCGCGGCCACGCGCGCGTACCCCGCGAGGCCCAGCAGCTCGATGCCGCCGGCCTTGAACTCGGCGGCCACGTCCGCCCGTTGGTTGAGATCCAGGCCGGGGTGGACCGGCTCCTCCGGGTGCGCGCGCAGCTCCACGCCGTGGTAGCCGTGGGTGGCCGCGAGGTTGATCACGTCCGTCACGGGCAGGCCGGGGACACCGAGGGTGGAGAACGCCAGTCTCATGGTCCCTACTCTCACCCCGGGGTGCCGTGCAGGTCCAGCCGCCAGTCCTGGCCGTTCAGGTCCTTTCCGAAAGATCGGTGCGGTTTCTCCCCGACGAGCACGAAACCGTGACGCTGGTAGATGCGGCGGGCGGAGGCGAGCACGTCGTTGGTCCACAGGACCAGCTCGCGGTAGCCGACGCCGCGCGCGAAGTCGATCACCGCGCCCACGAGCCGGTCCCCGATGCCGAGGCCCCGCGCGTCGGGTTCGACCAGCAGCAGCCGCAGCCGGGCGGTGGCCGGGGCGTCGTCCCGTACGCACATCACGCAGCCCACCGGCCGGCCGTCGTGCTCGGCGATCCACACCCGCTCCAGGTGCGGGTCGTGGTCCTCGGCGAAGTCGGCGACGATCCGGGCGACCAGCCCCTCGTAGTCGGCGTTCCAGCCGAACTCGGAGGCGTACAGGGCCGCGTTGCGCTGGACGATCCAGCCGAGGTCGCCGGGGGAGGGATCGCGCAGCACGACGTCCTCGCGGCCGGGCGCCCGGCCGTCGGAGAGGATCTCGCGGACCGTGCGCAGCGCCTCGGACAGCCGCGGTCGGTCGGCGGACGGCACGGTGGCGAGCAGCGCGCCGACCGACTCGTTGGCCCGCTCGGCGAGCAGCGCGGCGGTCTCCCGGCCGCGGGCGGTGAGCGTGACGCGACGGCGCCGGGGATCACGCTTCGACGGCGCCCGCTCGATCAGCCCGTCCTCCTCGAACTTGTTCAGGATCCGGCTCAGGTACCCGGCGTCGAGGGAGAGTTCGGTCCGCAGGTCGGCGGCGTCCGTCTGCGGCGCGTGCGCGAGCTCGTAGAGCACCCGGGACTCGGTCAGGGTGTACGGGGCGTACAGCTGGCGGCTGTAGTCGAGGGCGCCGATGACGTTCGTGTAGAAGCGGTTGAAGGTGCGGATGTCCTGGACGGTCATGAGCGTCGAACCCCCGGATACTTGACTCAGTCAGAGATACCGTCGGTCCGAGACTAGGACACCCGCACCGCGCGGGCTACCCCTCGTCGGCCACCGGCCGGTAGACGCTCACCTGCACACCGGTCTTGCCCCGCGCCGTGGAGACCAGCTCGAAGCCCCGCTTCGTGCCGTCCTCGGGGAAGATGGACTTCCCGCCGCCGAGGATCACCGGCATGTGGATGAGCTGCAGCTCGTCGACCAGCCCCTCACCGATCAGCGTCCGCACGAGCGTGGGGCTGCCCATCATCGCCAGGTCGCCGCCGGGGGTCGCGCGCAGCTCCCGGATCCGCGCGACGGCCTCGCCGCCCGCGATCCGCTCGGTGTTGTTCCAGGTCAGCTCGGCGTCGGAGAGCGTGTCGGTCACTACGTACTTCTTCAGCGCGTTGAGCCGGTCCGCGAACGGGTCCCCGGCCCGCTCGGGCCAGGCCCCGGCCATCGTCAGATACGTGCGCCGTCCGTACAGCAGCGCCTCGGCGTTCTCCAGCCCCGCGGCGAAGGCGCCGCCCACCACCTCGGGATCGAAGTACGGATGCGACCACCCGCCGTGCGCGAACCCCCCGTCCGTGTCCTCCTGGGGCCCGCCGGGCGCCTGCACGACCCCGTCGAGACTGATGAACTCGCTGACCACGATGCGCATGGGACCTCTCCTGTCGCTCTTGCCGCTCGGGTCGTCCGCCGGGCCGGTGACGACTGCTACAGCGATTACGGCAAGAAGGACCGGCCCGCAACAGGAAAGTCATCGGACGTCCGGGTACGACATCGGGGCACGGCCCTCGCGATCCGCGCGACTTCCACGGCCTCGCGACTCCCGCGGTCCCTGCGATGCCCGTGGGCCCCTGTGATTCCCGGGGTCCCTGTCTTTCCGTGGGCCCTGCGACTCCTAGGCCCCTGCGATTCCCGGGGTCCCTGTGATTCCCGCGGGCCCTGTGATTTCCGGGGCCCTCGCGGTCCCCGCGGCCCTCACGACCCCTGGGGCCCTCACGACCCCCGCGGCCTATGCGCTCCCGGGGCACGTCACGGCGTCGCGGGCGCGGTTCGCGGGGGTTCCCGTGACCTCCGGGCCACGTCACGCTGCGCGCATGCGGTCTGCCGCAGCCCCCCGGGTCACATCACGCCGTCGCAGACGCCGTCTGTCGCGGTACCCCGGACGACCCGCGCACCATCAACTCCCCCCGCACCGTCGCGATCCCCCCGGGCGGTGCGTCCTCCCGCCCCATGGCGATCCGCCCGGCCCGGGCGCCCGCCTCCGCGAGCGGCAGCCGCACCGTCGTCAGCGAGGGCACCGCGTCGACGCTGAACGGCAGGTCGTCGAACCCGGCGACGGACACGTCCTGCGGAATCCGCAGCCCCGACTCCCGCAGCGCCGCGCACGCGCCCAGCGCCACGGAGTCGTTCGCCGCGACCACGGCCGTCAGCGACGCATCCCGCCGCAGCAGCTCCAGCGTCGCCTCGTACCCGGAAGTGCGGTCGTAGCGCCCGTGCACCGTCCACCCCGGATCCTCCGAGATCCCCGCCGCAGCCAGCGCGGCGCGATGCCCCTCCAGCCGGTGCCGCGTCGTCGTCCGCTCCTCCGGACCCGCGATGTATCCGAGCCGCCTGTGCCCCAGCCCGATCAGGTGCTCGGTCAGCCGCTGCCCGCCGCCGCGGTTGTCGAAGGCGAGCGCGATCGCCCCGGTCTCCGGCGCCGGCGGCCGCCCGCACAGCACCACACGCGTCCCCGCCTCCGACAGCTTGCGCAGCTTGGCGGCGACCGCCGCCGCGTGCTGCGCGTCCTCCATGGCGCCGCCGGTCAGCACGACCGCCGCCGCCCGCTGGCGCTGCAGCAGGGTCAGATACGTCAGTTCGCGCTCCGGCGAACCGCCGGTGTTGCACACGACCGCCAGCCGCTCGCCGCCGGCGCGCCCGCCCGGCCCGCCGATCTCCGCCTGGATCGCGCTCGCCATGATCCCGAAGAAGGGGTCGGCGATGTCGTTGACCAGAATCCCGACCAGGTCGGAGGTGGCGGCGGCCAGGGAGCTCGCGGGACCGTTCAGCACGTAGTCCAGCTCGTCGACCGCCTTCAGCACCCGCTCCCGGGTGGAGGCGGCCACGGGGTAGTTCCCGTTCAGCACGCGCGACACCGTCGCGGGCGAGACCTGCGCGCGGGCCGCCACGTCCGCCAGGGTCACCGTCATCTCGTCGTCCTCCGGTCACGCATCTCGTCGTACCTCGTCGTACGCCCTCGTAGACAGGCCGCCGAAGGCCCTCGGTTCCGAGTACGTCGAGCAGACCTTACGGCCAGATGCCCCCACTGTTCGTCCCCTCGAACAACTCGAAGCGGTCACGGTCTTGTCCGGACCGGTGGTCAGAGGCTAGCTTCTCATGAGAGATAGAAAGCGCTTGCTGTGACGCTCAACAGGAGGGCCGTCGCGGCGCGCACACCCGCGAACGACGCTGAGTACGACGCCTGCGAAGGGAATGACGTGACACGCAAGACGGTGCGTATCGCCATGAACGGCGTGACCGGGCGCATGGGCTACCGCCAGCACCTGGTCCGCTCCATCCTGGCCATCCGCGAACAGGGCGGCCTGGACCTCGGAGACGGCGAGGTGCTGTGGCCGGAACCGGTCCTCGTCGGCCGCCGCGAGCACGCGCTGCGCGCGCTCGCCGAGCGGCACGGCCTGGAGCACTTCTCGACGGACGTGGACGCCGTCCTCGCCGACCCGTCCGTGGACATCTACTTCGACGCCCAGGTCACCTCGGCCCGCGAGGAGGCCCTCACCAAGGCGATCGCCGCCGGGAAGCACATCTACACCGAGAAGCCCACCGCCACCAGCTTCGCGGGCGCCCTCGACCTCGCCCGGCTCGCGCACCAGAAGGGCGTCAAGCACGGCGTCGTCCAGGACAAGCTCTTCCTGCCGGGCCTGCTCAAGCTCAAGCGCCTCGTCGACGGCGGCTTCTTCGGCCGGATCCTGTCGGTCCGCGGCGAGTTCGGCTACTGGGTCTTCGAGGGCGACTGGCAGTCCTCCCAGCGCCCCTCCTGGAACTACCGCGCGGAGGACGGCGGCGGCATCGTCGTCGACATGTTCCCGCACTGGGAGTACGTCCTGCACGAGCTGTTCGGCCGGGTGAAGTCCGTCCACGCGATCGCCACCACCCACGTCCCGCAGCGCTGGGACGAGGACGGCAAGCCCTACGACGCCACCGCCGACGACGCGGCCTACGGCATCTTCGAGCTCGACGGCGGCGCCATCGCCCAGATCAACTCCTCCTGGGCCGTGCGCGTCAACCGCGACGAACTGGTCGAGTTCCAGGTCGACGGCACCGAGGGATCGGCCGTCGCGGGCCTGCGCAACTGCCGTGTCCAGCACCGCAGCATGACCCCGAAACCGGTGTGGAACCCGGACATCCCCGCCACCTACTCCTTCCGCGACCAGTGGCAGGAGATCCCGGACAACGAGGAGTTCGACAACGGCTTCAAGGCCCAGTGGGAGCTGTTCCTGCGGCACGTCTACGCCGACGCCCCCTACCGCTGGGACCTCCTCGCCGGCGCCCGCGGCGTCCAGCTCGCCGAACTGGGCCTGAGGTCCTCGTCCGAGGGCACCCGCCTCGACGTCCCGGAGATTCAGCTGTGACCCTCCGACTCCCCGACTTCCAGGGCGGGTTCAGGGCCTACGAACCCCGCACCGAGCCCCTGGTGGTGACCCCCGGGACCCCGTTCACCTCCCGTACGGTCTTCTCGGCGGCGCACGTCGTCGCCGATCCGTTCGCGGACGTGTCGCCCGGCGCGCCCGCCGCCGTCGACTGGGACGCCACCCTCGCCTTCCGCCGCCACCTGTGGTCCCACGGGCTCGGCGTCGCCGAGGCCATGGACACCGCCCAGCGCGGGATGGGCCTGGACTGGGCGGGCGCGGCCGAGCTGATCCGGCGCAGCGCCGCCGAGGCCCGGGCCGCCGGCGGGAAGATCGCCTGCGGCGTCGGCACCGACCAGATCACCGCCGGTTCGCTCGCCGAGGTCCGCGCGGCCTACGAGGAGCAGCTCGCCGTGGTGGAGGAGTGCGGCGCGCAGGCCATCCTGATGGCGTCCCGCGCACTGGCCGCCGCCGCGTCGGGCCCCGAGGACTACCTGGAGGTCTACGGCCATCTGCTGCGGCAGGCCGCCGAGCCGGTGATCCTGCACTGGCTCGGCCCGATGTTCGACCCGGCGCTGGAGGGCTACTGGGGCTCGTCCGACCTGGACGCGGCGACCGACGTCTTCCTGGACGTGATCGCCGCGCACCCGGACAAGGTGGAGGGCATCAAGGTCTCCCTGCTGGACGCCGGACGGGAGATCGCCATCCGCCGCCGGCTCCCGCAGGGCGTGCGCTGCTACACGGGCGACGACTTCCACTACCCCGAGCTGATCGCCGGCGACGAGCAGGGCTTCAGCCACGCCCTGCTCGGCATCTTCGACCCGCTGGGCCCGCTGGCGGCCGAGGCGGTGCGTGTCCTCGACACGGGGAACGTGGCCGGTTTCCGCGAGCTGCTCGACCCGACCGTCGAACTCTCCCGGCACCTGTTCCAGGCCCCGACCCGCTTCTACAAGACGGGCGTCGTGTTGTTGGCCTGGCTGGCCGGCCACCAGTCGCACTTCACCATGGTCGGCGGCCTCCAGTCGGCCCGCTCGCTGCCGCACTTCGTCCGCGCCTACGAACTCGCCGACGGGCTGGGCCTGTTCCCGGACCCGAAGCTGGCCGAGGAACGGATGAAGAACCTGCTGTCCCTGTACGGAGTGAACCAGTGAGCGCTGTCGGTGACCTGTCCCGCTTCTCCATCAACCAGATGACCGTGAAGCAGCTGTCGATGCCCGAACTCGTCGAGGCCTGCGTCGAGTTGGGCGTCCCGGGCGTAGGCCTGTGGCGCGAGCCGGTCCAGTCGTACGGCGTCGAGGCGACGGTGAAGCTGGTCCGCGACGCGGGCCTGGCCGTCACGACGCTGTGCCGCGGTGGCTTCTTCACGGCGATCGACCGGCAGGAGCGCACCCGCGCGCTGGACGACAACCGGCGGGCCGTCGACGAGGCCGCGGCGCTCGGCACCGACACCCTCGTCCTGGTCTCGGGCGGCCTCCCGGCCGGCTCCAAGGACCTGCACGGTGCGCGGGAGCGCATCGCCGACGCCCTGGCGGTGCTGGGCCCGTACGCGGAGGAGCACGGGGTGAGGCTGGCCATCGAGCCGCTCCACCCCATGTACGCCGCCGACCGCTGCGTGGTCTCGACGCTCGCCCAGGCCCTCGACCTGGCCGAACGCTTCCCCGCCCAGCAGGTCGGCGTCACCGTCGACACGTACCACATCTGGTGGGACGACAACGCCCCCGCGCAGATCGCCCGCGCGGGCGCCGGCGGCCGCATCCACACCTTCCAGCTCGCCGACTGGACGACCCCCCTGCCCGAGGGCGTCCTCAACGGCCGCGGCCAGATCGGCGACGGCGCGATCGACATGCGCGCATGGAAGGCCCACGTCGAGACCGCCGGCTACACCGGCCCCATCGAGGTCGAACTGTTCAACGACGCCCTGTGGTCCCGGGACGGCCGCGAGGTCCTGGAGGAGACGGCACGTCGGTTCGTGGAGCACACATGACCCCGCGGGTCCTATGAGTCGCCCGGCCCGCACCGGTGCACCGCCGGTGCGGGCTCCCTCGTGGCCTCACTCGCCTTCCGGATCGGTCATCGCGAGGGCCGCCAGATCCAGGAAGGCGCGGGCGGTACGGGGGCGGAGGTCGCGGAGGTCGACGGTCCTGTGGTCGGCGAGGGACGGGTCGTACGGGACGAGGACCAGATCGGCGTAGCGCTCGAGCCTGCTGAAGCGGACGGCCGCGGCCGGGGACTGGTTGCCGCCGAGGCTCGCCGCGACGACGGACCGGTCGGCCAGACGCCCCCAGCCCCTGCGGCGGAGGCCGTCGAGCACGGCCTCCACGGCTTCGCCCTCCTCGTGCCGGGCGGCACAGCAGACGATCAGCTGGTCCGTCTGTTCCAGTACCACGTCGGCCGCCTGGTCGAGACGGTGTGCGGCCCAGTCGGTCAGCACCACCGGGTAGTGGCGGGCAGTAAGCGCCACGACATGCCGGTACTCGTCGGCGTAGCCGGGACTCGGTGTGGCGAGCAGGGTGCGATGGGCGAGCACCTCCAGGCCCGAGGGAAGACGATGGGTGTAGCGGCCGATCTCCTCGTAGGAGGCGTCGGGCGGCAGCCGCGTGAGCATGCGCGGTGACGCTGAGACCTTCGGAGGCAGGTGGACGTGCAGATCGCCGGCGGCCGGAGCCCCGTCGAGAGCCAGTGCCGCCTCACCGCGCAGGGCGACGAAGAGCGCGCCGAGCGCGATGGTGGTGGTGACCCGGCCGGAGTTGGGCCGGGCGCCGACCACGGTGATGCGCCTGTTGTGCGTGAGCGGCCGCTGGACGGCGGCCATTTGAGGTCCGCGGGAACGGTTGCCGAAGAGGCCGAAGGACGGCCCTCGGGGCACCTCGGCCTCCACGCGAGTGCCGATCGGAGGTCTTCCGCCCACACGCACCTCGCGCGCGGGCGGAACCGGGCTCGGCGACAGCCGTGGTCTCTCGGCCGTCCCTCGCTCGGTGGCCGTCCCTTCCGCGTCGGTCTTCCGGGCGCCCTGCATCGCCTGCGCGATCGCCACGTACTGGCCCAGCTTGTCTGCCACTTCGCCGGCGACCGGGCGTGCCGCCGGGTCCGGGGCGAGGCACCTCAGCACGAGGTCCCGCAGCGGCTGCCAGGTGTCCCCCGACCACAGGTGCATGCCCTCCGGCAGCCCCGGAAGCGGTGCGCGCGGACGGCTGCTGACCAACCGCATGAGCTCGCCCAGTGCGCGGATGTTGTCCTCACGGGTCGGCGGGGCGCCCGTGCCGTGGAACTCGCCGTCGACGGAGCAGTCGGAGAGGCCGGTCAGCAGCACCGTTCGCTCCAGGACCACGACGGCGTCCGGCGACAGGTCGGCAGGGACGAGGCCGACCAGATGACAGATGCTCAGCGCGCTGGCCAGATGCCAGCCCAGCTGGAGGCTGCTGATCAGATCGAAGGCGCCGACCTGGTCGGGGCCGGTGTACGCCAGCAGGTCGCTCAGACGCGGCGGCTGGGCGTTCGAGCCGCCGGCCGACGGGAACAGCCGTACCGCGATCCACGGAGGGGTGTCGGTCAGGCCCGCGTCGAGGAGGGCCGGGGCGTAGCGGCCGCTCATGCGGCGCAACGCCTCGGCCTCGGTGGACAGCAACTGTGCGGTGGATGCCGGCAGTTCCGGGCGCACGGTGCGGACGGCCACCTCCTCGCCCTGTTCGTCCAGGCCGAGGTACACGACACTACGGGCGCCGGTGCGCCGGCCGCGCAGGGTGTAGGGGCCGAGTCGGGTGGGGTCCTGGGAGCCGAGCGGATTCCACACCGGGGGCCGTACGACGCGGCGTTGGGAGGGAGCCGAGGGAGCGGGGACGCTCACTCCGAACCGGGCCATCAGCCGCCGTTCCAGGGTGGTGAAGGACGGGAACGCGGCGGGCAGGGTGTCGGCGCCCTCGGGGTGGGCAAGCCACGCGGGGAAGTCTGGGGAGCGTCCCGCCAGTTGCTCCAGACGGCGGCCGATGCGGCGGCCGGTGCGCAGCAGTTCGCCACTGGGTACGGCGTCCAGGAGCGCGGTCTTGCACTCCTCGGTGAAGTCGAAGACCCGGTGCTTGGCGGGCAGCGGCCCCGGCACGGGAGCCGGGTAGGGGTGGACGAGGCCGCCGAGGAAGACCTCGGCCAGGTGCGTGGTCCTCGCCTCCCAAGGCACCGACGACTGCACCAGGCGCATCACCGGGACGGACACCGGTGCCACCGCGGCCAGGTGGGCGGCGAGGCGGTACGCCTCCGGAGAGGCCGCGTCCCTGAAGTGCTGCAGGCTGCCCGCTTCGCGGGGCGGGGCGACGGGCGCGTGCCGCCGGGGGCGGGCCAGCAGGGGCAGTTCGACGGTCGCGCCCGGCGAGGTCAGCAGCTCCGCCCAGGCGCGCAGCGAGGACGCGGTGGGGCGGAGGACCGGGACCGGTACGCCGGTGAACTCGGCCACGGCCCGGGGCAGTACGGGGTCGGTGATCTCCCACGACGTGTTGGCACCGCCCGGGCGGCGGGTGGTGGTCTGCCAGCGGTCGGCCTGGATCCCCGAACCGTCCCACAGCGCGGGCGGCAGGGTGTGCAGTACCGCGACAGGGCCGCTGGTCGCCCACTGGAGCAGGACGTCGTGCACGGCACCGGTGCGCCAGCCGGACCCCATGCCGTCGCTGACGACCAGGATCAGGGTCTGGCCGGAGGGGTCGAGCAACGTCGAGGGGGCCAGGACGGTGCTGTGCGGATCGAAGGGGTGGCCACGCAGCACCGGGGCGCCTGAGCCCCGGGTCTCGATGCCCCGAACCTGGATCGAGCGGAAGGCGCCGAGCCGGTTCAGGGCGGTCAGCAGTTCGTTGGTGAGCCGGTGCCACAGCAGCATGGACACGCCGTCGTCGACGACCACGACGAGGTTCAGCCAGCGCTCCCGGGTGGGGCGCATGACGACGTCGGGGAGCCGCGTCTCGGCCAGCTGGGCCGCCGTGGCCGCCTCGTCGAGTTCGCTCAACCGTGGGCTGGGCCGCTTGCGCTTCAGCGGCCGCAGAGACCGCCCGATCGCCAGCTCGTCGCGCAGTGCTTTCTCCTCCGGAACGAGCAGGGGGAGAGCCGATTTCCCGGGATCTGCGGGTGGCAGGTGTTGCGGCAGGTCGGGCAGGGGCGGCGGAAGCGCGGCGGCGTACAACTGGGGCGAGTGCGGGCCGGGCAGGTTGGCACCCGGGTGCGAGGGGTCCTGCTCGTCAGCCTCTGTCCCCTCGTCGTCAGCCGGCTGCCGTGGTTGGGTCTGCTGCGCTGCCGACTCCGCATGCCGTGAGGCGCGGCGCCGCAGCGGCAGGTCGTCGGCATCCTCCGGCAGCCGGCTCGCCAGCCACAGCACGTCCAGTACTTCGTGCGGATCGAGTTCGGGACCGTTCAGGGCGCCCTTGAGGATCTGCAGCACCGCACCGAGCCGGTCACCCGCGTGCGAACCGTCCCCGGTACCCACCCCTCACACCGTGCCCGTGAGCTGGTGCAGCACGGCGTCCAGCAAGCCGTCCGCGTCGAGGTCGACGCCCCCGGAGCGCAGGAAGACGGCGTTGAGGAGCTGATCGGTGGCCAGTTCCCCGGGAGCCCGCCGGCGCAGGAAAGCCTGCAGGAGGTCGTCGACCTCCTGCAGGATCTCCGGCCCGAGGTGGGCCGCGACGATGGCGCGCAGCCGCTCCTCGTCGGGCATGGGGAGGTCCAGGCGGATGCAGCGGCGCAGGAAGGCGGGTGGGAAGTCCCGTTCGCCGTTGCTGGTGATGACGACGACGGGGAACTCCGTGCACTGCACTTGACCCCGGTGCACGGTCACCGTGCCCCGGTGATCCGCGGTGAGTACCTCGACGTCCGCCATCTCCTCGGGCAGCCGGGCCAGTTCGGTGATCTCGAAGACCCCCTCCTCGAAGACCGTCAGCAGGTCGTTGGGCAGGTCGACGTCGCCCTTGTCCATCTCGTCGACGAGCAGAGCACGGGGGGTGTCCTGCGGTGCGAGGGCCGTGCCCAGCGGGCCGAGGCGGACGAACGTGCCGATGGAGGGA
The DNA here is from genome assembly GCF_042800575.1 of Streptomyces sp. NPDC057616. Taxonomy (NCBI): domain Bacteria; kingdom Bacillati; phylum Actinomycetota; class Actinomycetes; order Kitasatosporales; family Streptomycetaceae; genus Streptomyces; species Streptomyces sp. NPDC057616. Next base: position 66,049 of record NZ_JBHVGU010000002.1, on the reverse strand, counting down.
TCGGCCTCGCCGCGGTCCCGGCTCAGCGTGGTCTCACGGAGCCGGCCGATGGCGTCGTAGCGGTAGAGCGCTTCCTGCACGCTGGAGCGGCTGTTGACAGGCCAGCGCAGCACCTCGCCGAGGCTGAGCTCGTGTGCGACGGCCCGCGCGAGCGACGACTTGCCGGTGCCCGCGGGGCCGGTCACGAGCAGGGGACGGCGCAGGTGCAGCGCGGCGTTGACGATGTCGGCATGCTCGGGCGCGATCAGATACGGCAACGCCGGGGGCGGCATGCCCGGTGCGCGGAAACGGCGCCAGGGCGGCGCCGCCGGCATGGACACCGAGCGCGGCACACCGTCCCCGCGGAATATGCGCCAGCCGTCGTTCGACGACGTGGTCATGTGCACCTCCCGTACGTACCCACGGCCCTGATCCGCATACCCCTCACGCCCTCTCCTGCGGTTCTGCCAGATGCAGCCTGGGAACGGCGCGGTCCGCGTCCGACCAGGCCACGACGGGATGCCCGGAGTACTCCCGGGGACGGCCCATGCTCTTGGCGCGATAGGCCCGTACACCCTCCGGCAGGTCGCGCACGGGCACGGCGGACATCCACTGCACGGCGGGGGAACGCTCCTGATGCGCCCGGTCCCAGACCACCACCGGCACCCCCATCATCAGACACGTCTGCACGATCACTTCACGCGAGCGCGGGGGTACGTCCACGGAGACCCGGACGGCGTCCTTGTCTCCGAGCAGGGCGCCGTAGACCTCGCTCCTGCCCTGGGCGGGGTGGTCGAACGTCAGGGACAGGTCCGTGTCGAGAAGTCTCCAGCGGTGGCGCCAGTCCGGATGAAAACGCTCGTGCCGGTGCAGGAGTTCCGGACTGGTCACGACCACCGGGTACTCGGCGCCCAGCACGCCCGGCAGGTCGTCAGGACCGGGTTGCTCGCCGGCGGCGGATCCGAGCCATTCGTCGACGGGCAGATTCAGCTCGCCCCTCTCGAGGTGCACCTCCAGCACCGGCCGCCCGCGGTCGGGGTCGGACAACTGCAGCGACTGGAGGATCCCGAGCAGTTCGCCCGCGGCCTGCTCGGCGGAGCGCACGGTCTCGCCGTCCACCGACGTCTGCCGCGGACCCGTGCCCTCGTCGCACCACATACGTAGCCGGTAGCGGTCCGCGCCCACCCGTTCCAACTGCGCCAGCACCCGGGCCGGAGCGGTCCGGTCGCGCCGCGCGCGGGCCCAGTCCTCCGCGTCCGTACGGCGCTCGGCGAGCGAGGTGGCGGGGATGCCCAGCCGGTCCACCACGCTGTTGGCCCACAGCCGTAGCTCGCCCTGTGGTCCGGGCGGAGACAGCGCGGCGAGGTACTCCACCACACGCAGCAGTCCCGGTACCCGCAGCCCGTCCGCGACGGTGCGGCTGTCGCCGGGCAGTCCCTCCAGATGGTCGAGGAGACCGGCCACGGTGTCGCCGCCCGGAAACGCCGCGGCCAGCGGCAGCGCGGCCCGCACCACCTCGGGCAACCGGGTCCGCACCGTTTCCGGCAGAGCGTCCAGAATCCGCGTCAGCCTGCGGTGTTCCCGCGGGGACAGCAGCTTGGGCACCCGGGACAGCCGACCGGCCGCGAGGAGGTCCGGCACGACGGCCGGGTCGTGTCGGCGCAGCACTCCGATCAGGGCGGGCAATGCCCGCGGTTCGGTCACCAGCAGGGCGGCGAACTCCTCCGGGGTGGGCGCGGTCGCGTCGCCCTGGTGTCCGTATCCGCACAGTTCGGCGACGGCACGTGCCTGGTCTGCCAGCAACGAGGGGGAGGGGAAGCCCCGCTCCAGCAGATCGACGATGAGGGGAAGTGCCGGGTCGTCCGGATCGGCCTGCGGCGTCTCGAACAGCTCGGCCGCGCCGACCGCGCGCAGCTCGGCCTCGATGCGCTGCCAGGGTATGCCCCAGCTGCGGCGTGCCACGTGCTGGGCATGGTGCGGCAGCGGGCGTCCGGTGACCGGGTCGGCGGGTGGCATGACGGCCGCGGCCACGATGCCCACCACCGCGTTGTCGTCGACCGACCACAGCGGACCGCCGCTGTAGGAAGGGCCGATGGCCATGCCGGTGGAGTCGCCGTCGACGTATCCGATCATCTCGTCACAGGTCTTCACCCGCACGTCGGCGAAGGAGCTGCTCAGGCCCGTGCTGTGCCAGGCGCGCAGGGTCTGGCCGGGCTCCATCGGCAGCCAGCGCGGGGGCGGGACGACCCGGCCGGGCATGATCTCCAGGCGCAGCACCGCCAGGTCACCCAGCCATTCGTGGTCCTCGCGGGCCTGTACGTCGGCCGTACCGTCACGGCGGCGGGGCGCCACCCAGTGCGCGACGCGGGTGTCGTACCGGGCGGTGGTGGCGGGGCCGTGCAGGGCGATGCGCACCGTGTGGTCGACCGGCGGCCGAGGATCGAACGGCGCTCTGCCCAGCGCGTCGTTGACCACATGGGCGCAGGTCAGCAGCTGGTCCGGGGCCAGCAGCACGCCTGCCCCCACACTCGTGCCGTCGGCGGTGTGGAGGACGGAGACCACGCAGTGCCGCGGGTCGGCCGCGGCGGACCGTCCGGCCTTCAGGAACCATCCCATGCATCAGTCCGCGGCGGGTGCGGGATGCCAGGTGGCCGACACCGTGAGATGCGCCTGGCCGTTGCCGCCGACGATGCCGAGTTTGAGATCGTGTCCCACCTGCACACCGAAAGTGATGCTCACCTGGTGCGGAGGCCGCTCGGAGGTCACCACCGAGTCGTGCACCTCCTGGAGGAAGGGCCCGAGCGGGCGCAGCGCGCTGCGCAGCGTGTCCACGGCGAACGAGGCCGCGGCCTGGCCGCCGCGGGACACCGGAACGGTGGGCCCCATGCCGTCCGGAAGGTCCGTGCCCGGCCCGGCCGGCGATGCTGTGGCACCTCCTGGATCGAGCTGGAAACGTATCAACGTCCCGTCCGTCAGCTGGAGTTCATTGAAGTCCGACACTCTTGCATTGTGCCGATCGGCGATCGGATCCATGCCCGGTTCGCCGAGATCGTCACGGGACGGGGAACCGTCGTGAAAAAAATCTGAAGAAGCCGTGCAACCCTTCCCCCACCTTGCGGGTCGTACTTGGCATCAGGACTTCTCGGAGGGGGATCTGGGGGGATCGCGGGGGGTTCTGATGTTGGAGGGGAAAAGCCGAGGGGGCCCGGTCGACGGATCGGGCCCCCTCGAATTTGCCCGGATGTGCCGGTGCGGCCTGCCCGGATCGGATCGGCTCCCCGGAATCAGAAGAAGACGCCGCAGCGCAGCAGCACGTTCGCGTACGGCCGGGCCTCGCCCGTGCGGACGATCAGGTGGGCGCCGGCCGACAGTTCCTTGAGCCGCTCGTGCGGTACCAGGTCGAGCTCCGGGAAGTGGTCGTCGAGCAGGGCCGCGGCCGGCGGGTTGGCGTCGTGCAGCTCCGTCGCCGCCGTGGCGCCCTCCACCACCAATTCGGCCAGCAGGCCGTCCAGGACCTCCGCGAAGGACGGCACCCCGGCGCGGAAGGCCAGGTCGACCACGCGCGGGCCCTTCGGTATCGGCATGCCCGCGTCGCACACCAGGACGCCGTCGCCGTGGCCCAGCTCGGCCAGCGCGCCGGCGAGATGACGGTTCAGGATTCCCGCCCTCTTCACAGCGCGTCGACCTCCTCGGCCGTCGGGAACGACACCTGCGCGCCCTCCTTGGTGACGGCGGCCGCGCCCACCCGGGCCGCATAGGCCGCGGCCTCGGCGAGGGACGCGCCCGCTCCGAGCCGGTACGCCAGCGCCGCCGTGAAAGCGTCGCCCGCACCGGTCGTGTCCACCGCGTCGACCTTCACCGAGGGCACCCGCGCGACACCGTCCGCGGAGGCCACCAGCGCGCCCTCCGCGCCCAGGGTGACCACGACCGAGCGCGGGCCCTTGGCCAGCAGCAGCCGGGCCCAGTCCTCCGGGCGGTCCGACACGCACGCCTCGCCCAGGACCACCTTCGCCTCGTGCTCGTTGACGATCAGCGGGTCGCAGGCCGCCAGCACCTCCGGCGGCAGGGGCTGCGGCGGGGACGGGTTGAGGACGAAGCGGCTGCCGGGCGAGAGGGCGCGGACCACCTCCACGACGGTCTCCAGCGGGATCTCCAGCTGCGCCGAGACCACGTGCGAGGCCTGGAAGAGGCACGCGGCGGCCCGGACGTCCGCCGGTGTGAGCCTGCCGTTGGCGCCCGGCGACACCACGATGCTGTTGTCGCCCGACGGGTCGACGGTGATCAGCGCGACGCCCGTCGGCGCCCCGCCCACCAGCACGCCCACCGTGTCGACGCCGGCCTCGCGCTGCGAGTCGAGCAGCAGCCTGCCGTACGCGTCGTCGCCGACCCGGGCCAGCAGGCCCGTACGGGCGCCGAGCCGGGCGGCAGCGACCGCCTGGTTCGCACCCTTGCCGCCCGGGTGGACGGCCAGGTCGGAGCCGAGCACGGTCTCACCGGCGCCCGGCCGGCGCTCGACTCCGATCACCAGGTCGGCGTTGGCCGACCCCACGACCAGCAGGTCGTAGTCGTACATCAGAAGGACTCCCCGTACATCAACAAGACTCCCTGAGAGATCACCTGGGGCGGGCGGTCCCCCTGACCGCCCGCCCGTCCGCCGTCGTCAGCCGCTGAAGCCGGCCACGTTGGCCTCCGTGACCACCTTCACCGGCACCTTCACCGTCTCCTCGACCTTCTTGCCCTGCAGGGCCCTGAGCGCGTTGTCCACGGCGATCCTGCCCAGCTGCGAGGGCTGTTGTGCCACAGATGCGTACAGAGTGCCCCCTTCGACCGCCTTGAGCCCGTCCGGGGTGCCGTCGAACCCGACGACCTGGACCGACTTGCCGGCCTTGGAGCCGAGCGCCTTGATGGCGCCGAGGGCCATCTCGTCGTTGGCGGCGATGACGCCCTGGACGTCCGGGTGCGCCTGCAGCAGGTTCGACATCACGTCGAGGCCCTTGGTGCGGTCGAAGTCGGCCGGCTGCTGGGCGACGACCTTCAGGCCCGGGAAGGCCTTGAGGCCGGCCGCGAAGCCCGCCGCGCGTTCGCGGGCCGCGGACGTGCCCGCCTGGCCCTGCAGGATCACGATCTTGCCCTTGCCGCCCAGCTTGTCGCCGATCGTCTTGGCCGCGAGCTCGCCGCCCTTGACGTTGTCGGAGGCCACGAGGGCGTCCACGGCCGCCTTGTTGACGCCGCGGTCGACCGCGATGACCGGGATCTTCGCCTTGTCGGCGGCCTTCACGGAGTTGCTCGCCGCGTCCGAGTCCACCGGGTTGACGATGATCGCGCCGAGGTCCGAACTGGTGAAATTCTGCAGCTGGTTGGCCTGCTGCGAGGCGTCGTTCTGGGCATCGGTGACGGTCAGGTCCACGCCCAGCTTCTTCGCCTCGGCCTGCGCGCCCGAGCGGATCTGCACGAAGAAGGGGTTGTTGAGGGTGGACAGCGACAGGCCCATCTTCGGGTTGGTGGAGCTCGAGCCGTTGTGCAGGAAGGACGTGGCGCCCACCAGCGCCACGGTGACGACGGCCGCGAGTGCGTACGTCCCCGCCTGCTTGCCCTTGTTGCTGCCCGCGCCCGCGGCGACCGGGGTCGCCCCGGCCTTGCGCCGCAGCGTGTCCAGGAGCACCGCCAGCGCGATGACGACACCGATGACGACCTGCTGCCAGAACGCGGAGACGTTCAGCAGGTTGAGGCCGTTGCGCAGCACCGCCAGGATCAGCGCGCCGATCAGGGTGCCGGACGCCTTGCCGGTGCCGCCCGCGAGGGAGGCGCCGCCGATGACGACCGCGGCGATCGCGTCCAGCTCGTAGCCGTCGGCGGCCTGCGGCTGCGCCGAGGACAGACGGGAGGCGAGCACGATGCCCGCGACCGCGGCGAACAGGCCGGAGAGGGCGTAGATGGCGAGCTTCTGCTTCTTCACCCGCAGACCGGAGAGGCGCGCGGCCTCCTCGTTGCCGCCGATCGCGTACATGGAACGGCCGATGTACGTCCGTCCGAGCACGAAGGCCGCGATCAGCCCCATCACGATCATGACCAGCACCGGCACGGGCAGCCAGCCGCCCAGGGTGTCGCCGAGGTGCGAGACCGAGTCCGGGAAGGGGATCGGGGAGCCTTCGGAGATCACCAGCGACAGACCGCGGGCCACCGACAGCATGGCGAGCGTCGCGATGAACGGCGGCAGCTTCCCGTACGCGATCAGGAAGCCGTTGACGAGACCGGCCGCGATGCCGGTGAGGACGGACAGTACGACGGCCAGGACCACCGGTACGCCGTGCGACGTGGCGCTCCAGGCGAGGACGGTGGCCGACAGGGCCGCCACCGAGCCGACCGACAGGTCGATGCCCGCCGAGACGATCACGAAGGTGACGCCGAAGGCGAGGACGGCGGTCACGGCCGCCTGCACGCCCACGTTGAGCAGGTTGTCCGTCGTCAGGAAGTCCCCGGACAGCGCCGACAGGGCGATGAGCAGGACGATCAGCGCGGTCAGCGCGCCGTTGTCGAGCAGCAGGCGGCGCAGGCCGCCGGTGGCGCCACCGGCGCCCGTTGTCCTCTTGAGCGTGTCAGTGGCCACGGCTGGCCTCCGTTCCGGTCTGGGGGTTGCTTACGGCGAGGGCCATCACGGCGTCCTGCGTGGCCTCGTCGGCCGCGAGTTCGCCGGCGATCCGGCCCTGCGCCATCACCAGCACCCGGTCGCTCATGCCGAGCACCTCGGGCAGATCGCTGGAGATCATGAGGACGGCGGCGCCGGCCGCGGTGAGTTCGTTGACGAGCTGGTAGATCTCGACCTTGGCCCCGACGTCGATGCCGCGCGTCGGCTCGTCGAGGATCAGCACCTTGGTGTCGGCGAGCAGCCACTTGCCGATGACGACCTTCTGCTGGTTGCCGCCGGACAACGTCCGTACGTGCTGGCCGAGTCCGGCCATCCGCACACCCAGCTGCTTCGCGATCCGTTCGGCCGCCCCGTGCTGGGCCCTGCGGTCGACGAGCCCCGCGTGCGTGGCGGCCCGCATGGTCACCAGGTCGAGGTTCTCCTCCACGGAGGCGTCCAGCACCAGGCCCTGGCCCTTGCGGTCCTCGGGCACGAGCCCGATGCCGGCGGCCATCGCGGCGTTGACGTCCCCGCGCCGCACCGCGGACCCGGAGACCTTCACGGCCCCCTTGTCGTAGGGGTCCGCGCCGAACACGGCCCGGACGACCTCGGTACGGCCCGCGCCGACCAGCCCCGCGATGCCGACGACCTCGCCGGCGTGCACCTCGAAGCTGACGTCGTGGAAGACGCCGTCACGGGTCAGGCCCTCGACGGTGAGCAACGCGGCGCCCTTCTCGGGCTTTTCGCGCGGATACTGCTGCTCGATCGAGCGGCCCACCATGAGGCGTACGAGCTCGTCCTCGGAGGTGGCGGCGGGCACCTGGCCGACGGACTTGCCGTCCCGGATGACCGTGACCCGGTCGCCGAGCAGGGCGATCTCGTCCAGGTGGTGGGTGATGAAGACGACGCCGACGCCGTCCTCGCGCAGCGTGCGCACGATCGCGAAGAGCTTCTCGACCTCCTCGGAGGTGAGGACGGCGGTCGGCTCGTCCATGATGAGCACGCGCGCGTCCAGGCTGAGCGCCTTCGCGATCTCGACCATCTGCAGGCGCGCGATGCCGAGTTCGCGCACCCGCGCGCGGGGCGAGACGTTGACGCCGACCCGCTTCAGCAGGACCTCGGCGTCCGCCTCCATCGTCCTGCGGTCGATCATCCCGAAGCGGCGCGGCTGGCGCCCGAGGAAGATGTTCTCGGCGACCGTGAGATCCGGTACGAGGTTGAACTCCTGGTAGATGGTGGCGATCCCGAGGCGCTCGGAGTCCTGCGCACCGTGGATGCGCACCTCCTCGCCGCCGACGAGGATCCGCCCGGCGTCGGGTGTGTACGCACCCGAGAGCATCTTGATGAGCGTGCTCTTTCCGGCGCCGTTCTCGCCGAGGAGCACATGCACCTCGCCCCGGCGCAGGTCGAAGTCGACGCCGTCGAGCGCGACCACTCCGGGGAAGCTCTTCCGTATGCCCTCGATGCGCAGCAACTCGTCCGCGTTGCTCACGACTGGCTCCTGTTCCTTGCGGGGTTCTCGGCTCGGTCCTCGCCGCAGGAGCGGCGTACGACGAGACGGGCGGGGAGGGTGACGGACTGCGGGGTCCGTCCCTCGATGCGGTCGACCAGCGCCTGTACGGCGGCCCGGCCCAGTTCGCCCGTGGGCTGGGCGACCGCGGTGATCGGCGGATCGGTGTGCACGAACCAGCGGATGTCGTCGAAGGCGGCCAGCGCCATGTCGTCCGGCACCCGCAGCCCGCGCGCGCGGATCGCGTCCAGCGCGCCGAGCGCCATCAGGTTGTCGGCGGCGAAGACGACTTCGGGCGGCTCGGGCAGGTCGAGGAAGCCCTCGGTGACCCGCCGCCCGCTCTCGGCCTGGAAGTCGCCCTGCCCGATGTAGGCGTCGGGCAGTTCGAGGCCGTACGCGCCGAGCGCCTCGCGGAAGGCGTCCACCCGCTCCCGGCCGGTCGTGGTGGCGGCCGGGCCCGCGATGATCGCGAGCCGCCGGTGCCCGAGCCCGTGCAGATGCGCGACGAGGTCCCGTACGGCGGCCCGTCCGTCGGAGCGCACCACCGGCACGTCGACACCCGGGATCCACCGGTCGACGAAGACCATCGGCGTACCCGCGCGCGCGGCGTCCAGCATCAGCGGCGATCCGCCGTCGGTGGGGGAGACGAGCAGGCCGTCTATACGGCGGTCCAGCAGGTTCCGTACGTGGTGGTCCTGCAGGTCGGGGCGCTCGTCGGCGTTGCCGATGATGACGCTGTAGCCGAGTGCGCGGGCCTCCTCCTCGACGGAGCGGGCCAGCTCGGTGAAGTAGGGGTTCAGCACGTCGCTGATGACCAGGCCCAGGGTGTGGGTCTGGTCCGTGCGCAGCGAACGGGCGACGGCGTTCGGGCGGTAGCCCAGCGCCTCGACGGCGGCCAGCACGCGCGTGCGTGCGTCGGCGCTGACGGACGGGTGGTCGTTCAGGACACGCGAGACCGTCGCGACGGAGACACCCGCCGCGGCGGCGACGTCCTTGATGCTCGCCATCGCCGTTCCACCTCCTCGTGGAATCGATTACATCGACTGCGTAACGGCGATTGGAATCGATTACATTCCCGAGAATCAAGACCCCGGCCGCGCCTGAGACCCGATCGTGATGAAGGGGGTGGGAAGGCGGGGTGGGGTGGAGGGGGAGGCCTGGGGCCGTTCGGGGCATCCGGGGTGTCTGGAGTGTCCGGGCTGTCCGGAGGCCGGGTGGCCGGGGTGCGACGCGGTGGTCGGGGGCGGGGCGCGGTGGTCGGGCGGACGCTGATGGTCGGGCGTCCGGGGCGTCCGGGGTGGCCGGAGCGGTCGGGGCGGGTCGCGGTGGTCGAGAGGCGAGTCGCGGTGGGCGGGATCTCAGGTGTCGGTGATCGGGTACATGTCGGCGTACGGGTCCGGCTCACCGGTCAGGGGATCGAGGCCGGCCACGAGCCGGCGGCGCTGCTCGCGCCAGCTCACGAAGGTGCCCGGGCTGCCCCACAGCGACGCGTCGCTCAGCGGGCACTCGTCGAACTCCGCCCGCATCATGCGGCCGAGGAACTCCACCATTCCGCACTCGAAGACCGCCCAGTGGTGCGGGTTCGCGGGACCACCGCCGTGCCGGCGCCAGACCACGACCGGCCACGCGTCCGGGTCCGGGTCGGTCGTGAGCCACCCCATCTCGTTGGCGTTGCACCCGGTGCCCCAGGGCAGGACGTCCCGCGCGTCCGCGGTGACCCCCGGCACGCCACCGCCCTCCTCCCACAGCGCGCGGAAGCCCGGCGCGTAGGCCCCGATGTGGCAGCTCTGCAGGTCGCGGACGTCGACGGACAGCGGCGGAAGGACGATCAGGTCGTCGATGTCGCCCACGCCGTACGTGTCCAGCAGCGAGACGTAGTCGCTCGGCAGCCTCGTCCCCAACGCGGCCTCCGCCGCAGCCCAGTCGACGCGCTCCTCGCCCCGGTGCGTGTCGGGAACGATCCGCAGCAACGCCTCCACGCCGGGATGAACGGTCATGACGCAGGCCCCCCTTGAGTACGGTGGCCGCCCACGCTAGCGGGCGGGTCGGACAGTCAGGTTCGCCCTGTCAGTCCCGCCCGGTACCGTCGGATCATGGCTCAACAGGCGGGGAATCCCACGGGCGAACGGCGGCTCGCCGTGCTCGAAGGAGTGCTGGAGCGCATCACCTACGCCAACGAGGAGAACGGCTACACGGTCGCCCGCGTCGACACCGGCCGCGGCGCCGGAGACCTCCTCACGGTCGTCGGCGCACTGCTCGGCGCGCAGGTCGGCGAGTCCCTGCGGATGGAAGGCCGCTGGGGCTCCCACCCGCAGTACGGCAAGCAGTTCACCGTCGAGAACTACACGACACTGCTCCCGGCCACCGTCCAGGGCATCCGCCGCTATCTCGGCTCCGGCCTGGTCAAGGGCATCGGCCCGGTCTTCGCCGACCGCATCACCCAGCACTTCGGCCTGGACACCCTGCAGATCATCGAGGAGGAGCCCAAGCGCCTGATCGAGGTGCCCGGGCTCGGCCCCAAGCGCACCAAGAAGATCGCCGACGCCTGGGAGGAGCAGAAGGCGATCAAGGAGGTCATGCTCTTCCTGCAGACCGTCGAGGTGTCCACCTCCATCGCCGTGCGCATCTACAAGAAGTACGGCGACGCCTCGATCTCCGTGGTGAAGAACCAGCCCTACCGCCTCGCGGCCGACGTCTGGGGCATCGGCTTCCTGACCGCGGACAAGATCGCCCAGTCCGTCGGCATCCCGCACGACAGCCCGGAGCGCGTGAAGGCTGGCCTGCAGTACGCCCTGTCGCAGGCCACCGACCAGGGCAACTGCTACCTCCCCGAGGAGCAGTTGATCGCCGACGCGGTGAAGCTGCTCCAGGTCGACACCGGCCTGGTCATCGAGTGCCTCGCCGAGCTCGCCCGGGAACCGGAGGAGGGCGAGGACCCGGGAGTGGTGCGGGAGAAGGTGCCGGGCCCGGACGGCGGCGACCCGGTGACGGCGGTCTACCTCGTGCCCTTCCACCGCGCCGAACTCTCCCTCTCCGCCCAGCTGTTGCGCCTCCTGCGCGCGGACGAGGACCGGATGCCCGGCTTCCATGACGTGGCCTGGGACAAGGCGCTGGGCTGGCTGAAGGAGCGCACGGGCGCGGACCTCGCCCCGGAGCAGGAGGCCGCCGTCAAGCTCGCGCTGACCAAGAAGGTCGCCGTGCTGACCGGCGGCCCCGGCTGCGGCAAGTCCTTCACCGTCCGCTCGGTGGTGGAGCTGGCCCGCGCCAAGAAGGCGAGGGTCGTCCTCGCGGCCCCCACCGGCCGCGCCGCCAAGCGCCTGTCCGAGCTCACCGGCGCCGAGGCCTCCACCGTCCACCGCCTGCTGGAGCTCAAGCCCGGCGGCGACGCGGCCTACGACAGGGACCGCCCGCTCCAGGCCGACCTGGTGGTCGTCGACGAGGCCTCCATGCTGGACCTGCTGCTGGCGAACAAGCTGGTCAAGGCGGTCCCACCGGGCGCCCACCTGCTCTTCGTCGGGGACGTCGACCAGCTGCCCAGCGTGGGCGCCGGCGAGGTCCTGCGCGACCTGCTCGCCGACGGCGGGCCGATCCCCGCCGTGCGCCTCACGCGCGTGTTCCGCCAGGCCCAGCAGTCCGGCGTGGTGACGAACGCGCACCGGATCAACTCCGGCCACCACCCGGTCACCGACGGCATGAAGGACTTCTTCCTCTTCGTCGAGGACGACACCGAGGAGGCCGGGCGGCTCACCGTGGACGTGGCCGCCCGCCGCATCCCGGCGCGGTTCGGCCTCGACCCGCGCCGGGACGTCCAGGTGCTGGCGCCCATGCACCGGGGCCCCGCCGGCGCCGGCACCCTCAACGGCCTGCTCCAGCAGGCGATCACCCCGGGCCGGCCCGACCTTCCGGAGAAGCGGTTCGGCGGCCGGGTCTTCCGCGTCGGCGACAAGGTCACCCAGATTCGCAACAATTACGAGAAGGGCAAGAACGGTGTCTTCAACGGCACCGTCGGCGTTGTCACTTCGCTCGATCCGGTCGACCAGCGCCTGACGGTGCTGACCGACGAGGACGAGGAGGTTCCGTACGAATTCGACGAACTGGACGAACTGGCCCACGCCTACGCGGTGACCATTCACCGCTCGCAGGGGAGTGAATATCCGGCGGTGGTGATCCCGGTCACCACGGGCGCCTGGATGATGCTTCAGCGCAACCTGCTCTACACGGCGGTCACGCGGGCCAAGAAGCTGGTCGTCCTCGTCGGTTCACGCAAGGCGATCGGTCAGGCGGTGCGTACGGTGTCCGCGGGACGGCGCTGTACGGCGCTCGACTTCCGGCTTTCTCCCCGACCCCTGTGAGGGCGCTTGCGGCCTCGGTGACGCCTCCGCGAGGCAGGCATCACAAAAAATGATCGATCAAATGAGTCGCGAAGGTCACAGAGCACTTCCGGATGGGGAAACAAGGGGGCAGGATGTGCAAGTTGGCGGCACTCAGTGCCGCCGATAGGCCCGATGGTCGACCCCGAGTGCACTCTCCTGAGCCAATTGGGGGATGGTAGAGACAGTCAGGGCAACCTCGAAGATGAGGCACTACGTCGGTGAGGGAAGACGTGAGCGACAACTCTGTAGTACTGCGGTACGGCGACGGCGAGTACACCTACCCGGTGATCGACAGCACCGTCGGCGACATGGGCTTCGACATCGGGAAGCTCCGCGCCCAGACCGGTCTGGTGACGCTGGACAGCGGTTACGGCAACACCGCTGCCTATAAATCCGCGATCACCTACCTCGACGGCGAGGCGGGCATTCTCCGGTACCGCGGCTACCCGATCGAGCAGCTGGCGGAGCGCTCCACCTTCCTGGAGGTCGCCTACCTGCTGATCAACGGTGAGCTTCCGACCGTGGACGAGCTCACCTCGTTCCAGAACGAGATCACGCAGCACACCCTGCTGCACGAGGACGTCAAGAACTTCTACAAGGGCTTCCCGCGCGACGCCCACCCGATGGCCATGCTGTCCTCGGTGGTCTCGGCGCTGTCCACGTTCTACCAGGACAGCCACAACCCCTTCGACGAGCGGCAGCGCAACCTCTCCACGATCCGCCTGCTCGCCAAGCTCCCGACGATCGCGGCGTACGCCTACAAGAAGTCGATCGGCCACCCGTTCGTCTACCCGCGCAACGACCTCGGCTACGTCGAGAACTTCCTGCGCATGACCTTCTCGGTCCCGGCCCAGGAGTACGACCTGGACCCGGTCGTGGTCTCCGCCCTCGACAAGCTGCTCATCCTGCACGCCGACCACGAGCAGAACTGCTCGACGTCGACGGTGCGCCTGGTGGGCTCGTCGCAGGCCAACATGTTCGCCTCGATCTCCGCCGGCATCAACGCCCTGTGGGGCCCGCTGCACGGCGGCGCCAACCAGTCCGTGCTGGAGATGCTCGAGGGCATCCAGAACAGCGGCGGCGACGTCGACTCCTTCATCCGCAAGGTGAAGAACAAGGAGGACGGCGTCCGGCTGATGGGCTTCGGCCACCGGGTCTACAAGAACTTCGACCCGCGCGCGAAGATCATCAAGGCGGCGGCGCACGACGTCCTGTCCGCGCTCGGCAAGTCCGACGAGCTGCTGGACATCGCGCTGAAGCTGGAGGAGCACGCGCTCTCCGACGACTACTTCGTCTCGCGCAGCCTCTACCCGAACGTCGACTTCTACACCGGCCTGATCTACCGCGCCATGGGCTTCCCGACCGAGATGTTCACGGTCCTGTTCGCCCTCGGCCGGCTGCCCGGCTGGATCGCCCAGTGGCACGAGATGATCAAGGAGCCGGGCTCCCGTATCGGCCGCCCGCGCCAGATCTACACCGGCGTCGTCGAGCGCGACTTCGTCCCGGTCGAGGAGCGCTGACACCCACCGTCGTGGGGCGCCGGTCCGCCGGTGCCCCGTCGCCGCCGGGGTGATCCCTCCGTAGTGCCGCCCGGTGGCGGCGAACAGGCAAAACAGAAGGCGCCCTGGCGCCGGTCCCCCCACGGGCCGACGTCCAGGGCGCCTTCCCATGTCCCGGTGCGGATTCCCCCCACGGGATCCGGCCGGGCGTCTGAGAGCACAGCGCCTGAATCGCTGTTCGTGCGGTCTGCCGGGACAACGCACGCTCGGGAGGGCCGCTCAAAGCTCCCCGGTGTACGTGCCCCGGCAACGCACCTCTGAGGAAGTCCCCCAAGACATCCCCAGATGCCAGGAAACGCCCCCCAAGACGCTGCCTGACATCGTCAACTTAGACCTTCGTACCCCTTCAATGGTTACGTTCACATCACTGTGATCTGCGTCTCTTGCATATGTCCGTTAGATGCGCAAGAGCCCCGATCGCCGACCGGGACCCAAGCGTAAGGATGATGCGCGAGCCTTGTGAAGAGCTTATGTGAGCCTGGCTCCGGACTCTAGAGGTGCTCTTACCCCGAGTTGGCCTAACCGCCGGTAACTTTGCCGCAGTTCAGTAGAACGTCCGCAGTCGCAGGCTGTTCGTCACCACGAACACCGACGAGAAGGCCATGGCGACCCCCGCGATCATCGGGTTGAGCAGCCCGGCGGCGGCCAGCGGCAGCGCCGCCACGTTGTAGCCGAAGGCCCACACGAGGTTGCCCCGGATCGTGGACAGCGTCCTGCGGGAGAGCCGGATCGCGTCCGCGGCCACCCGCAGATCGCCGCGCACCAACGTCAGATCACCGGCCTCGATCGCCGCGTCCGTGCCGGTGCCCATCGCCAGCCCCAGGTCGGCGGTGGCCAGCGCGGCCGCGTCGTTGACGCCGTCGCCGACCATCGCGACGCACCGGCCCTCGGCCTGCAGCCGCCGTACGGCCTCGACCTTCTCCTCGGGCAGGACCTCCGCGATCACCTGCTCGATGCCGACCGCGTGCGCCACCGCCTCGGCCACCGCCCGGTTGTCCCCGGTCAGCAGCACCGGCGTGAGCCCCAGCGCGCGCAGCTCGCGCACCGCCTCGGCGCTGGTCTGCTTGACCGCGTCGGCGACGGCGACGACACCGCGTGCCACGCCGTCCCAGCCGACCACCACGGCCGTCCGCCCGCCGCGCTCGGCCTCGGCCTTCGCGCGGGCCAGTTCGGGTGGCAGCTCCGCGGCGTACTCGGCGAGCCGTCCCACGGACACCTCGCGGCCCTCCACGCGGCCGCGTACGCCCCGACCGGGCACGTTCTCGAACTCCGCGACCTCCGGGAGTCGTCCGGCCCGCTCGGCGGCGCCCACGGCGATCGCCCGCGCGACGGGGTGCTCCGAGGCGTGCTCGACGGCGCCCGCCAGCCGCAGCACCTCCTTCTCGTCGGTGCCGTCGGCGGCGTACACCTCGTGGAGGGTCATCCGGCCGGTGGTGACCGTGCCGGTCTTGTCGAGTACGACGGTGTCGACGCGGCGCGTGGACTCCAGGACCTCGGGACCCTTGATCAGGATGCCGAGCTGGGCGCCGCGCCCCGTGCCCACCATCAGCGCGGTGGGCGTGGCCAGGCCCAGTGCGCACGGGCAGGCGATGATCAGGACCGCGACGGCGGCGGTGAACGCGGCGACCGGGTCGCCGGTGGCGCCGAGCCAGCCGCCGAACGTCGCGACGGCGACGAGCATGACGACCGGGACGAAGACTGCCGAGATCCGGTCGGCGAGGCGCTGCACCTCGGCCTTGCCGCTCTGCGCGTCCTCCACCAGCTTCGCCATCCGCGCGAGCTGCGTGCCGGCACCCACGCGCGTGGCCTCGACCACGAGCCGGCCCCCGGCGTTCACGGTGGCCCCGGTGACGGCGTCGCCCGTGACCACGTCCACCGGCACCGACTCGCCGGTCAGCATCGAGGCGTCCACGGCGGACGCGCCCTCGACGACGACGCCGTCGGTCGCGATCTTCTCCCCGGGCCGTACGACGAAGCGGTCCCCGACCGCCAGCCGGGACACCGGGACGCGCGTCTCGCGGCCGTCGCGCAGCACCGCCACGTCCTTGGCGCCGAGCTCCATCAACGCCCGCAGCGCCGCCCCGGCCCGCCGCTTGGAGCGGGCCTCCAGATAGCGGCCGAGCAGGATGAAGGCGACGACGCCGGCGGCGACCTCGAGGTAGATCGTGGAGGCCCCGTCCGTACGGGAGACGGTGAAGCTGAACCCGTCGCGCATGCCCGGTATGCCCGCGTCGCCGAGGAACAGCGCCCACAAGGACCAGCCGAACGCCGCCAGTGTGCCGACGGAGACCAGCGTGTCCATGGTGGCCGCGCCGTGCCGGGCGTTCGTCCAGGCCGCGCGGTGGAAGGGCAGCCCGCCCCAGACGACGACCGGCGCGGCGAGCGTGAGCGCCGGCCACTGCCAGTCGTCGAACTGGAAGGCGGGGACCATCGACAGCAGCACCACGGGCAGCGCAAGCACGGCGGAGACCGTGAACCGCCTGCGCCAGGAGGCCAGTTCCGGGTCCTCCCGGGACTCCTGCGCGGCGGGCTCCGGCTGCGGCGGGGGCGGCTCCTCGGCCGTGTACCCCGTCTTCACCACCGTGGCGATCAGATCGGCGACCTGGGTGCCCGCTGCGTAGGTGATCTTCGCCTTCTCCGTGGCGTAGTTCACCGTGGCGGTGACGCCGTCCATGCGGTTGAGCTTCTTCTCGACGCGGGCGGCGCAGGAGGCGCAGGTCATCCCGCCGATGAGCAGCTCGACCTCGGAGGCGTCCGCGGCCGTGCGTATCGGTGCCGGAGTCCGTGCCGTGGTGCTGGTCATCCTGGGTACCCGGCCGGTGGTCAGACCTGGCCGACGAGCTCGAAGCCGGCCTCGTCGACCGCGGCGCGGACGGCGGCTTCGTCGAGCGGGGCGGCGGAGACGACGGTGACCTCGCCGGAGGAGGCGACGGCCGTCACGGAGGTGACACCGGGGAGTTCGGAGATCTCGCCGGAGACGGCGCCCTCGCAGTGGCCGCAGCTCATCCCGCTCACCTTGTAGACGGCGGTGACGGTCCCCGGGGTGTCGGTCTGGGCGGTCATGTCGTTCTCCTCGTCGAGGCGTGTGCGGCGTGCGGAACGTACGGGGCCCGCGGGGGGCCCGCCACTCCAAGACTATACCCCTAGGGGGTACTTTTCCATCGCCGCGCCCGTGCGCCGGGGCGACCGTCAGGCGGTCCGGGCCGTCGTCGTCCCCGGGGTGCCGAGCCGGTCGCCGACCAGCGGGCCGAGGTAGCCGATCAGGACCTTCTTGATCTCCTCGATGTACGCGTCGCGCTCGGCGCCCTCGTGGGCGAGGACCAGCTCCAGGCCCGCCTTGTACATCCCGAGGCAGACGTGCGCGGTCCGCGTGACGTCGGCCGGCCGGGCGTCCGGCAGCAGGGAGAGGAGCAGGTCCTCGACCCGGGAGATGAGCGTCGCGTGCAGGGCGTCGTGCTCCTCGGCGATCCGGCCCGGGATGTCGGGGCCGTGCATCAGCGCGAAGAACACCGGGTGGTCGCAGTTGAAGGCGATGAACCGGTCGACGGCGGCGCCGACCGCCTGCTCCAGCGGGGTCGCCGGGTCGACCGGGGCGAGCGCCTCGCCGTACGCCTCCCGCATCTCGTGCATCAGCCGGTCGCCCAGCTCGATCGCGATCGCTTCCTTGTTCGGGAAGAACTGGTACAGCGTGCCGGGTGAGACGCCGGCCTCGCGGGCGATCGCGTTCGTGCTGGCGGCCATGTAGCCCGTGGTGCAGAAGACCGAGGCCGCGGCCTCGAGCAGCTGGGCGATACGGCGCTCACCCCGGGCCTGGCGGCGGCGCGGCTGTTCCTTCTGTGGACTGTCCTTCTGCGAGTTGTCGGGCACGCGTTATCCCCAGATCTCCGTACGCCGTTGACAAACGCGAGCGGTCGCTCGCATTCTGGAGAAACGCGAGCGATCTCTCGTGTTTCCAGTCTATGGTTTTCCTCGGTGAAGGGGACACCGCACGATGACCGAAGTCAACAAGCCACCACACCTGGGCGGCTGGACCCGTTTCGTCACCGCCCGACCGCGGTTGTCGCTGCTCGTCGCCCTGGTGATCACCGCCCTCGCCGTGCTGGCCGGCAGCGGCGTCGCCGACCGCCTCGGCAGCGGCGGCTGGGAGGACCCGGACGCCCAGTCGACGTACGCCACCAAGGCGCTGGAGCGGGAGTTCCCCGCCTCCCAGCCCAACCTTCTGCTGCTCGTCGACTCCGGCCGCTCGTCGGTGGACGACCCGGCGGTGGCAGCCGAGGCCCGGCGCCTGACCGAGCGCCTGTCCGAGGAGAAGGGCGTCACGGGCGTCGGCTCCTACTGGCAGGCGGACGCCTCGGCGAAACCGTCCCTGCGCGCCGAGGACGGCCACGAGGCGCTGATCGCCGCCCGCATCACGGGCGACGAGAACGCGATGGGCAGGACCCTGGACCGCGTCGCGCCCTCCTTCCGCGGCGCCCACGGCCCGGTGGAGGTCAAGGTCGGCGGCATCGTCGCGGTGCGCCACGAGATGCAGACGACCATCAAGGAGGACCTGACCCGCGCCGAGCTGATCGCCCTGCCGGTCACACTCGTGCTGCTGGTGATGGTCTTCGGCAGCGCCGTCGCCGCACTGCTGCCGCTGGGCATCGGCATCGTCGCGATCCTGGGGACCAACGCGGTGCTGCGCGCCCTCACCGAGTTCACCGACGTCTCCGTCTTCGCGCTGAACCTCACCACGGCTCTCGGCCTCGGACTCGCCATCGACTACGCCCTGTTCGTCGTCCGGCGCTTCCGCGAGGAGCTGTCCGCCGGCGCCGAACCCCTGCGCGCGGTGGCGACCACCCTGCGCACCGCCGGTCGCACGGTCCTGTTCTCGGCGCTCACGGTCGCCGTCTCGCTGGCCGCGATGCTGCTCTTCCCGCAGTACTTCCTGCGGTCGTTCGCCTACGCCGGCATCGCCGTGGTGCTGCTGGCGGCCGCGGCCGCCCTGATCCTGCTCCCGGCCGCCCTGGTCCTGCTGGGAGACCGGGTCAACGCCCTTGACCTGCGGCGCCTGCTGCGGCGCGGACGCCCGGCGCGGACCTCGGGCGAGGAGGGCACGGCGTGGGCGCGGGCGGCGACGCTCGTCATGCGCCGCGCGCCGTTCTTCGCCGTGGCGACCACCGCCGTCCTGATCGTCCTCGGACTGCCCTTCCTGGGCGTCAAGTTCGGCACCGCGGACGACCGCCAGCTGCCCTCGGGCGCCGAGTCGCACGTGGTGCAGCAGCACATCCGCGACGGCTTCCCGGGCAGCCCCGGCGGCGGCCTGGAAGTGCTCGCAGAAGGGAGGGCGACACCCGCCGAGTACGCGGCGTACAAGGAGCGCATCGCGGAGCTGCCCGGTGCGCTGCGGGTCGACGGCCCGCTGGTGAAGGGGAGTACGGCGTACTTCACCGTGCAGCCGAAGGGCGAGGCCGTCGACGGCACGGCGCAGCGCCTGGTGGGCGAACTGCGTGCCGCCGACGCTCCCTTCGACACCAAGGTGACCGGCACGGCGGCCGTCCTGGTCGACTCCAAGCACGCGATAGCCGAGCGCCTGCCCTGGGCGGCCGCCTTCATCGCCGTGGTCACCCTGCTGCTGGTGTTCCTGCTGACGGGCAGCGTGCTGATACCGATCCAGGCCGTGGTGCTGAACGCCCTCAGTCTGAGCGCCATGTTCGGCGCGGTGGTCTGGGTCTTCCAGGACGGCCATCTCTCCGGCCTGCTCGGCTTCACCAGCCCCGGCTCCATCGAGACCACCCTGCCGGTCCTGATGTTCTGCGTGGCCTTCGGCCTCTCCATGGACTACGGCGTCTTCCTGCTCTCCCGCATCAAGGAGGAGTACGACAGAACCGGCGACCACACCACCTCGGTCCGGTACGGCCTCCAGCGCACGGGCGGGCTGATCACGGCGGCGGCGGTGATCCTGGCCGTGGTGATGGTCGCGATCGGCACCTCGCGGGTGACCAACACCAAGATGCTCGGGCTGGGCATCGCCCTGGCGGTCCTGATGGACGCGATGATCGTACGAAGCCTGCTGGTCCCGGCGGTCATGCGGCTGACGGGCAGGGCGACCTGGTGGGCCCCGGCGCCCTTGCGGAGACTGCACGCACGGTTCGGTCTGAGCGAGGGTGGCGACAATCGCCCCGCCAGGGCCGCGGGGAACTGCGCGACCGGCCACGATGGATCCGCAGACGAAGACGGCGATGGGAGCGCAGATGCGGGCAGTGGTGTTCGAGCAGTACGGGAACCAGCTCGACGTACGTGAGGTGCCCGACCCTCACCCGGCCGAACACGGAGTCGTCGTACGCGTGGAAGCCACCGGCCTCTGCCGGAGCGACTGGCACGGCTGGCAGGGCCACGACCCCGACATCACCCTCCCGCACGTGCCCGGCCACGAACTCGCCGGTGTGGTGGAGGCGGTGGGCGCCCGGGTGGGCAACTGGCGCCCCGGCGACCGCGTCACCGTCCCCTTCGTCTGCGCCTGCGGGACGTGTGCGGCGTGCGCGGCCGGGGACCAGCAGGTGTGCGAGCGGCAGACCCAGCCCGGGTTCACCCACTGGGGCTCGTTCGCGCAGTACGTGGCGCTGGACCACGCCGACGTCAACCTGGTGGCGATCCCGGAGGGCCTGTCGTTCGCCACGGCGGCGGCGCTGGGCTGCCGGTTCGCCACGGCGTTCCGGGCCGTGGTGCAGCAGGGCCGGGTGGCGGCAGGGGAGTGGGTCGCGGTGCACGGCTGCGGGGGAGTGGGCCTGTCCGCCGTGATGATCGCGGCGGCGTCGGGGGCGCGGGTGATCGCGGTGGACGTGTCGCCGCGGGCCCTGGACCTGGCGCGGAAGTTCGGCGCGGTCGAGTGCGTGGACGGGTCGGTGACCCCTGACACGGCCGCGGCGGTCCGTGAACTGACCGGCGGCGGTGCCCAGTTGTCCCTCGACGCCCTGGGCTCGCCGGTGACCTGCGCCGCGTCCGTGAACGGCCTGCGCCGCCGGGGCCGACACGTCCAGGTGGGCCTGCTCCCGTCGCCGACCGGCACGACCCCCGTCCCGATGGCCCGCGCGATCGCCCTGGAGCTGGAAGTGCTGGGCAGCCACGGGATGGCGGCGCACACCTACCCGCCGATGCTGGAGCTGGTGAAGGCGGGGGTGCTGCGTCCCGATCTGCTGGTGACCTCGGCCATCACCCTGGACGCGACGCCCGCGGCACTGGCGGCGATGGGGACGGCGCCCGGAGCGGGGGTGACCGTCATCGAGCCGTGGAGCTGAGGGCGGCCCACTCGCGGTCGAGGATGCCCATCATCACCTGGTCGACCCACTCACCGTCGCGCAACTCGGCCTCCCGCCGCACCCCTTCGACCGTGAAGCCGGCCTTCTCGTAGACCC
Organism: Streptomyces sp. NPDC057616; assembly: GCF_042800575.1. Classification (NCBI taxonomy): domain Bacteria; kingdom Bacillati; phylum Actinomycetota; class Actinomycetes; order Kitasatosporales; family Streptomycetaceae; genus Streptomyces; species Streptomyces sp. NPDC057616. Next base: position 44,609 of record NZ_JBHVGU010000002.1, on the reverse strand, counting down.
GCAGGGCCCGGTGGTTGTGGCCGTACGCCTCCAGCTGGATGCGGTGCACGCCGAGGTGCTCGAAGGCGTGGCCGACGATGAGCCGGGTGGCCTCCGTGCCGAGCCCGCGGTTCCGGCCGCGCGGGCCGATCAGGGTGCGGAAGGTGCAGCTGCGGGCCTGCGGGTCCCACTCGTACAGGACGACCTCGCCGACGAGTTCGCCGGTGGCGCGGTCGGTGACGGCGAGGTCGAGGCGGTCGGGCCGGTCGGCCCGGGAGCCGTACCAGGACCGTACGAACTCCGGGGTGAGCTCGCGGGAGGGTTCGCCGGTGAAGCGGACGACCTCGGGGTCCTCGATGATCTCCCACATGGTGTCGGCGTCGGCCTCGGTGAACGGCCGCAGTACGGTCCTGGCGCCGGTGAGCACGGGTTTGACGGAGAAACTCATGGAACAACCGTGCCCCACGCGCAGGGTGGGGCACAGGTGCTTTTTCCGTGGCCACAGGGGCCGTGGGCCGGCAGATCAGGAGCTCTCGTCCTCTCTGCGGCCCCGGTTGCCCGGCCGGGAGGCCACCCAGGCGCGGACCGTGTCGGCGAACCAGAAGGGCTTGCCGCTCTCGACGTGGTCGGGCGGGGGCAGCAGCCCGTGCTTGCGGTAGGAGCGCACGGTGTCCGGCTGCACCTTGATGTGCGCGGCGATCTCCTTGTACGACCAGAGCCTTCGGTCGGTCATGGGGCAGCACCTCCCTGCGCGCGCCGCGGGGTCGGCCGGGGGGTGGCCGTCGGGGGAGCCGGGCGCTGCGCTGGCGATCACACAGCCTGTGCCCCGGTCAACGAGGGGCGTGAAAGGAGGGCAGGGCCTGTGGGGCGGGTGTGACGCGGAACCCGCGTACACGGGACATGCGTGACACGAGGGGGGCGTTTGTGACACGAGTGCTGCAAAGGCGTGCGCGGGCTCGAAGGCGCGGCGCGTTGACAACGGGGGTCCGGCAATGGCCCGTTGACGCCGGCCGGCGACCGCTCGGAGCCGGAAAGGTGGGCCGGACCCGCTGCGCCGGGCCCGGCCCACCGGCTCCCCCGGTTTCCGTCCCCGAGGACGTGCCGTCGTCCCCGGGGACGTGCGGTCGGTGACCTCCCCCCGGGATCACCGGCCGGAAGATCAGCGTGCATTCAGCGGACCCTGCCGGTCTTGGAAAAAACCGCACTTCGTGCGGATGTGAGCAACAGGCTCGTCGCCTCGCCGGTCATCCGGTCGGGGGCCGGCACCCCGGGATGCGCCACGGGCGGGACCACCCGCGCCAAGGTGAACTCACGGGGCGTGCACCCCGTCATCGCCCTGAACTCCCCGCTGAGATGGGCCTGGTCGTAGAAACCGCAGATCGCCGCGGTCTCCGCCTGGCCGTGGCCCTGCGCCAGCAGCCGCCGTGCCCGCTGCAGCCGCAGCACCCGGGCAGCGACCTTCGGGCCGAGCCCGATCTGCTCGCGGAACCGGTTCTCCAGGTGCCGCACGCTCCAGCCGACCTCCTCCGCCAGCCCCCGTACCGGCACCGAGCCCCAGGTCCGCACCAGCTCCGACCAGGCCCGCACCACTCGCGCGGAGCTCGGCGTGCCGGCCTGCGACCAGCGCGTCAACTCGTCGTCCAGCAGCCCGAAACGGGCCTGCCAGCTGGGCAGTGCCGCCAGCGCGGCGGACAGCTCACCGATGCTGCGCCAGCGGCCGGCGTCCCTGCGGGCGCCGAGGACGTGCGGCAGGTCGTCCGGGTCGACGGTACGGTCGGTGAGCTCGTACTGCGGGGTGCCGAACAGCGTGAACGCCGCCCACGGCATGAGCAGCACCTCGACCCCGGACAACCGCCCGCCGTGCTCGCCGACGGCGGGTGTGGTCGTCGGCCCCGAGAACACCGAGACGAGCGTCGCCGGGGGCCGCCCCGCGCGCGTGATGCGCACCGGTTCCTCGAAGCCGAACAGCAGGGTCGCCGCCCCGATGGGCGCCTCCAGCCGCCGCCGCGGCCGGTCCAGCGCCAGCCGCACCCCGCGATAACTGATCACCCCGGGCCGCAGCCGAGGATGCGGCCGAGCCAGCACGGTCTCCCAGGCGCCCCAGGGACCCTGCCCGGCCCGAACCAGCCCCCCAGAGGTCACCCGCACATGGTCCTACGCCCACTCCAACCTGCCTAGGGGCTCGGGGAACTGCGCGACAAGCCACACTCAACCCGCACCCGCCTGCGCACAGAACCCGGCAGACGACCGGGCACCCGGCTCCACCCCGAAGGGCTACGCCCCACAGGACCGCAAGAACGCCCGGGTCCGCCGAGCGATCGGCAACGGGGCATCCGGCTCACACGGGTACATGTCCTGCTCGACGATCGCGAACAACTCCACCCCCAGAGCCTGCGCGGCATCAAGCACCGGCCCCAGCTCAGGCACCCCCGCCGGGGGCTCGCACATGACCCCCTGCGCGACCGCCGGCCCGAACGGCGTCCCCTTCGCCCGCACGTCCGCCAGGATCTCCGGGTCCACCTGCTTGAGGTGCAGATAGCCGATCCGCTCGCCGTAGGTCTCGATCAGCTTGACGCTGTCGCCGCCGCAGTAGGCGTAGTGCCCGGTGTCCAGGCAGAGCGAGACCACGCCGGAGTCGGTCCCGTCGAGGAACCGTACGACGTTCTCCTCGCTGTCGATGTGGGTGTCGGCGTGCGGGTGCACCACGATCTGCAGCCCGTACTCCTCCCGCACCCGGCGCCCCAGCCGCTCCGTCAGGGTGTTGAGGTTGCGCCACTGCCCGGGCGTCAGGGTGTCCGGCTCCAGCACCTCGCCGGTCTTGTCGTCCCGCCAGAAGGACGGGATGACCACCAGGTGGGACGCTCCCATCGCCTGCGCGAGGGCCGCGTTGTCCGCGACGTGCGCCCAGGTCTTCTCCCACACGGCCTCGCCGTGGTGCAGGCCGGTGAACACCGTGCCGGCCGACACCTTCAGGCCACGGCGGGCCGTCTCCTCGACGAGGACGGCGGGATCGGTCGGCAGGTACCCGTACGGCCCCAGTTCGATCCACTCGTAGCCCGAGTCCGCGACCTCGTCGAGGAAGCGCTGCCAGGGGACTTGGCGGGGATCGTCCGGGAACCAGACGCCCCACGAGTCGGGCGCTGAACCGACGCGGATACGGGAAAGGCCGGAAGATTGAGGTGACAACGACGTCATGGCCGCCAGCGTGCGGGTCCCGGCAGGGGGTGTCAAGGTCTGGTCCGAATGTCTGGACAAAACATTGACAGGGCTCCGTGCGCCCGGCTAGAAACCGGGGGAGGAGTTGCAACGAAGGGAAGCCGATGGCGTACGACCTGATCACCATGGGGCGGATCGGGGTGGACCTCTATCCGCTCCAGACCGGCGTTCCGCTGCCGCAGGTGACGAGTTTCGGCAAGTTCCTCGGCGGCTCGGCGAGCAACGTCGCGGTGGCCGCGGCCCGGCTCGGGCACCGCACCGCGGTGATCACCCGCACCGGCGACGACCCCTTCGGTACCTATCTGCACGAGGCTCTCAGCGGCTTCGGCGTCGACGACCGCTGGGTCACCCCGGTCCCCGGCCTGCCGACCCCGGTCACCTTCTGCGAGATCTTCCCGCCGGACGACTTCCCGCTCTACTTCTACCGGCAGCCCAAGGCCCCCGACCTGGAGATCGACGCCCACGAGCTCGACCTCGACGCCATCCGCGGCGCCCGCATCTTCTGGGTCACCGGCACCGGACTGAGCGAGGAGCCCAGCCGTACGGCGACGCTGGCGGCCCTCGCCCACCGGGCCAAGGCCGGCACCACGGTCTTCGACCTCGACTGGCGCCCGATGTTCTGGAAGGACCCCGCCTCGGCGCGCCCCTTCTACGCGGAGGCCCTGCGCCACACCACCGTCGCCGTCGGCAACCTCGACGAGGTGGAGGTCGCCACCGGGGTGCGCGAACCGCGCGCCGCCGCCCAGGCGTTGCTGGACGCCGGCTGCGAACTCGCCGTCGTCAAACAGGGCCCCAAGGGCGTGCTCGCGGTCAGCGCCAACGGCGAGTCCGCCGAGGTCCCGCCGCTGCCGGTCAGCGTCCTCAACGGCCTCGGGGCCGGCGACGCCTTCGGCGGCTCCCTCTGCGACGGACTGCTGGCGGGCCTGGACCTGGAGACGATCATGCGGCGGGCCAACGCGGCCGGTGCGATCGTCGCCTCCCGCCTGGAGTGCTCCTCCGCCATGCCGACCGCCGAGGAGATCGCGGCCGCGCTCGACGCCGGAGCGGTGCTGTGAGGGCGGGCCGGGTCTCGGGCGCCCACCACGAAGGCGACGGCGGCGTGGCGCACGTGCGCGTGGACGTCTCCGAACTCGTCCGCGTCCGCGCGCACCACCCCGAAGCCGTGGCGGAGGCCGCCGCCCGCCGCGCCCGCAGAGCGCTCTTGGGCGACTCCGGCCGGCTGATGATCGTGGCCGCCGACCATCCGGCCCGCGGCGCGCTCGGCGTCGGCGACCGCAGGTTCGCCATGGCCAACCGCGTCGACCTGCTCGAACGGCTCTGCCTCGCGCTCTCCCGCCCCGGCGTCGACGGCGTCCTCGCGACCGCCGACATCCTCGACGACCTGCTCCTGCTCGGCGCGCTGGAGAACAAGGTCGTCATGGGCTCGATGAACCGCGGCGGCCTCCAGGGCGCGAGCTTCGAGCTCGACGACCGTTTCACCGGCCACCGCGCCGAGGACATCGAGCGGCTCGGCTTCGACGCGGGCAAGCTGCTGCTGCGCATCGACTACGCCGACACGGGCTCGCTGACCACCCTGGAGTCCACGGCCCGTGCCATCGACGACATGGCGGCGCGCCGCCTCCCCGTCTTCGTCGAGCCCTTCCTCAGCCACCGCACGGGCGAGGGGAAGCTGAAGAACGACCTGTCCGCCGAGGCCGTCACCAAGTCCATCGCGATCGCCTCGGGCCTCGGCGGCACCTCGGCCTACACCTGGCTCAAGCTCCCCGTCACCGAGAACCCGGACGACATGGCCGAGGTCATGGAGACCTCCACGCTGCCCGCGGTCCTGCTCGGCGGCGAGGTCGGCGACGACCAGGACGGGGCATATGAGAAGTGGCGCGGCGCCCTCCAGCTGCCCACCGTGCGCGGCCTGGTGGTCGGCCGCTCGCTGCTGTATCCGCCGGACGGCGACGTGGCCGCCGCCGTCGACACCGCCGTAGGACTGCTGTGAGGAGCTGATGGCCGCGGCCGAGCTGTACATCGGGAGGACCGTGCTTCCGCCACCGGGCGGATGTACGGTACGGCCGGCCCGTGACGCGACGGACCAGAAGATGCAACTCCCGGGCGGGGCAGGCGTGTTCGCGACGGTCTTCGACCTCGCGTACGGTCCCCGTGACGCCCGGACCCAGATCGCCTCCGGCGCGGGAGGCCGCTTCGCCCTGGCAGGAGCGAAGTGCGAGCGACGACTCCCCGCCCGCTACGGCCCCGCGCCGGAGGTCCCGAACGGATTGCGCCGTCAGCGCGTATCTCCCTCCCGTGGGGGCGGATCCGGCGTCCTGGGACGGGAGCGGCGGATCCGCCTCCGACCGGCCCACGCAACTGGCACTGGGGGTTACCGATGACTCCGACCACCTCGACGGCGCGGCTGACGGTCGCACAGGCGCTGGTGCGCTTCCTGTCCGTCCAGTACACCGAGCGGGACGGCGTACGGCAGCGGCTGATCGACGCGACCTGGGGCATCTTCGGGCACGGCAACGTGGCGGGGATCGGCCAGGCGCTGCTCGAGTACGCGGACCACATGCCCTACCACCAGGGCCGCAACGAACAGGCCATGGTGCACGCGGCGGTCGGCTACGCCCGCCAGTCGGGCCGCCTGTCCACGCACGCCGTGACGACCTCGATCGGACCGGGTGCGACCAACCTCGTGACCGGCGCCGCCCTCGCCACCGTCAACCACCTGCCGGTCCTGCTCCTGCCGGGCGACGTCTTCGCCGCCCGCCCCGCCGACCCGGTCCTGCAGCAGCTCGAAGTCCCGTACGCGGGCGACGTGTCGGTCAACGACAGCCTGCGCCCGGTCTCCCGGTACTTCGACCGCATCACCCGCCCCGAGCAGCTCGTCCCGGCGGCCCTGCAGGCCATGCGGGTGCTCACCGACCCCGTCGAGACCGGCGCCGTGACGCTCGCCCTGCCGCAGGACGTGCAGGCGGAGGCGTACGACTGGCCCGAGGAGTTCTTCGCCGAGCGCACCTGGGTGGTCCGCCGCCCGGGCGCCGACCCGACCGAACTCGCCGAGGCGGTACGCGTGGTCAGGGCCGCGCGCCGGCCGCTGGTCGTCGCGGGCGGCGGCGTCCACCACAGCCAGGCCGAGGAGGCCCTCGCCGAGTTCGCGGCGGCCACCGGCATACCGGTCGCCTCCACCCAGGCCGGCAAGGGCTCCCTGCGCTGGGACCACCCGCAGGACGTCGGCGGCATCGGCCACACCGGCACGGCGACGGCCGACGAACTCGCCCGCACCGCCGACCTGGTGATCGGCGTCGGCACCCGCTGGACCGACTTCACCACCGCCTCCGGCACCCTGTTCGCCGGCGAGGGCGTCCGCTTCCTCAACCTCAACATCGCGCCCTACGACGGCCACAAGCTCGCCGGCCTGCCCCTGGTCGCGGACGCCCGCAGCGGCCTCCAGGAGCTGACCGCGGGCCTGGACACGCACGCGTACCGGGTCGCGTCGTCCTACGTCACCGAGTACACCGAGGACAAGGAGCGCTGGGAGCAGCGCGTCGACGCCTGCTACGAGGCCGACGAGCCGGACGTACGGCCGACGCAGCCGCAGGTCCTGGGCGCGCTCGACGCGCTGGTCGACGAGACGGACGTGATCGTCAACGCGGCCGGCTCCCTCCCGGGCGACCTGCACAAGCTGTGGCGGGCGCGCTCACGGGACCAGTACCACCTGGAGTACGGATACTCCTGCATGGGCTACGAGATCCCCGCAGCGATCGGCGTGAAGCTGGCGGCGCCGGACCGGCCGGTGTGGGCGCTGGTCGGCGACGGCACGTACCTGATGATGCCGACGGAGATCGTGACCGCCGTGCAGGAGGGCGTCGCGATCAAGGTGCTGCTGGTCCAGAACCACGGGTACGCGTCCATCGGTGGCCTGTCGGAGTCGGTGGGCGGCGAGCGGTTCGGCACCGCGTACCGCTACCCGTCGGGCGACGGCACGTACACGGGAACGCCGCTGCCCGTGGACCTCGCCGCCAACGCGGCCAGCCTGGGCATGCGCGTCCTGCGCGCCAAGACCGTCGGCGATCTGCGCGAGGCGCTCGCCGAGGCCCGCGCCGCCGACACTCCCACATGTGTCTACGTCGAGACCGAAACGGCCGACACTGTGTCGGGCCCGCCGCCCGCCCAGGCCTGGTGGGATGTACCCGTGGCCGAGACCGCGACCCGACCGTCGGCGGTCAAGGCACGAGAGCTGTACGAACGGCACGTCTCCACCCGACGCCGCCATCTGTGAAGGAGAAACCGGTCATGACGAAGATCGTCAACCACTGGATCGGCGGCAAGACCGTCGACGGCGCGTCGGGTACGTACGGGCCGGTCACCGACCCGGCGACCGGCGCGGTCACCACGAAGGTCGCGTTCGCGACGGTCGACGAGGTGGACGCCGCGGTCGCCGCCGCGAAGGACGCCTTCGCCACCTGGGGCCAGTCCTCGCTGGCCCGCCGCACGGAGATCCTCTTCCGCTTCCGCGCGCTGCTGGACGCCCACCGCGACGAGATCGCCGAGCTGATCACCGCCGAGCACGGCAAGGTGCACTCCGACGCGCTCGGCGAGGTGGCCCGCGGCCTGGAGATCGTGGACCTCGCCTGCGGCATCAACGTCCAGCTCAAGGGCGAGCTGTCCACCCAGGTCGCCAGCCGCGTCGACGTGGCCTCGATCCGCCAGCCGCTCGGTGTGGTCGCGGGCATCACGCCGTTCAACTTCCCGGCCATGGTGCCGATGTGGATGTTCCCGATCGCCATCGCGACCGGCAACACCTTCGTCCTCAAGCCGTCCGAGAAGGACCCCTCCGCCTCCCTCAAGATCGCGGAGCTGCTGGCCGAGGCCGGCCTGCCCGACGGCGTCTTCAACGTCGTGCACGGCGACAAGGTGGCCGTCGACCGTCTCCTGGAGCACCCGGACGTCAAGGCCGTCTCCTTCGTCGGCTCCACCCCCATCGCCCGCTACATCCACACCACCGCCGCCGCGAACGGCAAGCGGGTGCAGGCGCTGGGCGGCGCCAAGAACCACATGCTGGTGCTGCCGGACGCCGACCTGGACGCGGCCGCCGACGCCGCGGTGTCCGCCGCCTACGGCTCCGCGGGCGAGCGCTGCATGGCCATCTCCGCCGTCGTCGCCGTCGGCGCGGTGGGCGACACGCTGGTGGAGAAGATCCGCGAGCGCGCCGAGAAGATCAAGATCGGTCCGGGCGACGACCCGGCCTCCGAGATGGGTCCGCTGATCACCAAGGTGCACCGCGACAAGGTCGCCTCCTACGTCACCGGGGCCGCGGCCGAGGGCTGCGAGGTCGTCCTGGACGGCACCGGCTACACGGTGGAGGGCTACGAGGACGGCCACTGGATCGGCCTGTCCCTGCTCGACAAGGTGCCGACGTCGGCGAAGGCGTACCAGGACGAGATCTTCGGCCCGGTGCTGTGCGTGCTGCGCGTGGACACCTACGAGGAGGGTGTCGCGCTGATCAACAACTCGCCCTTCGGCAACGGCACCGCGATCTTCACCCGGGACGGCGGCGCCGCCCGCCGCTTCCAGCTGGAGATCGAGGCGGGCATGGTCGGCGTGAACGTCCCGATCCCGGTCCCGGTCGGCTACCACAGCTTCGGTGGCTGGAAGGACTCCCTCTTCGGCGACCACCACATCTACGGCAACGACGGCACGCACTTCTACACCCGCGGCAAGGTCGTCACCACGCGCTGGCCGGACCCGGCCGACGCCCCCGCGGGCGTCGACCTCGGCTTCCCGCGCAACCACTGAGGCCCCAGGCGCACAAACCGTACGGTGCCCCGCTCCTCCCGCTCGGCGGCGAGGGGCGGGGTACCGCCGTGTCCGGCCTCAGCCCTGCTGCTCCTGGGCCTTCTTGATCTGCTCGGTGAGGTCACCGGTCTGCGCGGCCGGCGGCGCCTTCACCGGGGCCGTGGCACCGAACTTCTGGAAGTCCATGGTGACCTCGACCGCGCCGATCGCCTGCTTCAGGCGGACCGGGAGGTCCTTGGAGCCGACCCAGATGTCCATGGTCATCGAGTCGGTGCCGCCGGTGACCGAGCCCATCAGGTTGTCACCGCCGTAGGCGTCCTTGAACTTGCCCATGTGCGCCTTGTCGACGACGGCGCGGTAGTGGGTCGTGCCCTGCCCGTCGACGGTCTCGCGGCCCAGCTCCTTGACGTTGCTCGCGTACTTCAGGCCGCGCATCGCGGCCGCCGGGTTGCCGCCCCCGCTGCTGCCGCTGAAGGCCTGCGAGCCCTTGTCGCCGAAGATGGCCGAGGAGTCGATCTTCATCCACTCCTTGCCCGCGAGCGGGCCGGAGGGCTGCGGGTCGATGTCGTAGTAGTACGCGCCGTCCACGAACAGCACCCGGGTCTTCGGGCTGTCCTGCAGCCGCTGCATCTGCGCGGCCGCGGTGTCCATCTCCGCGTCGAAGGCCAGCCCGTCGCCCCAGGAGTACGTCCCGTCCATGGCGATCGGGGTGCCCGTGCCCAGGTCGGTGGAGACCTTGACCTGGGCGGAGCCGAGCTGCTCGGTGCGGTCGGTCGCCCGGGACAGGACGGCCATGATCTTGTCCGCGTTGTCCACGGCCTTGGCCGCCGTCTTCGCGCCGTCCGCGCCGCACGCGGACACCGTGAGTGTCGCCGCCACCGTGATCCCCACCCAGGCAGCGGTGTGCTTCAGCTTCATGAGTCCCCACCCATTGCTGTGATTCGGTTGTGAGTTTCTGTGCTCGCTGACTCTAGCGGGACGTACCGACAGGTCCGGATACCGGACGTCCCCACCTTTTTTCGGCGCCCGCCCTGCGGTTCCCGTACGGCTCAAGGACCCGGAACGGTCTGCGCGGAACTGCTGTTTACGTGCCCTTGATGGCCGTCTTCCTACTGATTCCGTAGCCAGACACCTATTGACGCCTCGGTTTTCGTCGGGGTTCTATGCATCCCACCCCAGCCGCCGGAGGCATCCGCACCAGTCGATCGGAACCGCTGCATGACCGACACGCTCCGCCCTGTCGACACCGCCGCCCCCGAGGCGGCGGCCGGCGCCAGTCCCGCCACGCTCAAACGCTCCATCGGAGTCGTCGGCGGCACCCTGCTCACGCTCTCCTGCGTGACCCCCGCCTCCACGCTGTTCGTGGTCGTGCCGGACCTGTTCGGCTCCCTCGGCACCGCCACCGCCCTGACGATCGGCATCGGCTCCCTGCTCTGTATCGCCGTCGCGTTCTGCTACTCGGAGCTGGGCACCCTCATCCCCAGCGCCGGCGGCGAGTACGCGATGGTCTCGACGATGGCCGGACGGCTCGCGGGCTGGCTGGTGTTCGTCCTCTCCCTGCTGGTCGTCATGATCGTGCCGCCGGTGATCGCGATGGGCACGGCGGACTACCTGACGCCGATCGTGCACCTCGACCCGGCCGTCGCCGGGGCCGGCGTGATGCTGCTCGCCACCCTGGCCGGCCTGCTCGACCTGCGCGCCAACGCCTGGATCACCGGCGTCTTCCTGGTCCTCGAGGTCATCGCGGCGGCCGTGGTCGCCCTCCTCGGCTTCGCGCACAGCGAGCGGGGCGTGAGCAGCCTGGTGTCGATGAAGGTGGCCGGCACCCACGGCCACACGGACACGGTGACGGCGATGCTGGTGGTCTCCGGCCTCGCGATCGCCCTCTTCGTCACCCAGGGCTTCTCGACCGCGGTCTACCTCTCCGAGGAGCTGGAGCACCCGCGCCGCAACGTCGCCCGTACGGTCCTGGCCACCCTCGCCATCTCGACGGTGATCATCCTGGTGCCGGTCGCGGCGATCACCATGGGCGCCTCCGACATCTCCCAGCTGACCGGCGGCGACATCAGCGGCATGGTCACCGCCTGGTCCAACTCCGCGGTCGGCACCTTCGTCAGCCTCTGCGTGGCCCTCGCGATCATCAACGCGGGCATCGTCATGGTCATCCAGAACTCCCGCGTCCTGTTCGCCTCGGCCCGCGACAAGGCCTGGCCCGGCCCGGTCAACACCGTCTTCGCCAAGCTCGGCCGCTTCGGCTCCCCGTGGGTCGCCACCCTCGCCGTCGGCGTCCCCGGCGCCCTCCTGTGCTTCGTGAACCTGGACACCCTCTACGGCGTCACGGGCGTCTCGGTGACCGGCATGTACCTCCTCGTCGCCGTCGCCGCCCTCCTCGCCCGCCGCGGCTCCCACCGGCACACGCCCGCCTGGCGCATGCCCCTGTGGCCCGCGATGCCGGTCCTCCTGATCGCGGTCCTGGCCTACATCCTCAGCCGGCAGGAGGCGAGTTACCTCCTGTGGACCGGCGGCATCACGGCCGTGGCCACCCTCTACTGGGCGCTGTACCTCCGCCCCCGCAAGGAGACCCGCTGGCTGGTCTCCATCCCGGAGGACGCCCAGGCCTGAGAGGCCGCAGGCCGTTCACGGGCGCAGGGAACTGCGCGACCGGCCACGACGAACCAGCAGCCGTCCGACGGCACGAGCGCCCGAGCTCGTGGACGTACCACAACGGCGGTACGTCGAAACAGCTCCGTACGCCCGGAGGAGGTGCCCATGCTCACCCTCCGGGCTGCTCCAACTGTCGGAGACGCCCCGTACCGTTGAAACATGGATCTTCGACCGTCCCGCCTGCGAGGGCTGCTGCGCACACCCCGGAGGGCACTCGCCGCCGGTGCCGCCGTCGTGGTGCTCGCGGGCGCGGGCACCTGGACGGCCGTCGCCTCGGACGGGAAGGCACCCGTGCACCGGAGCGACCGCGTCATGTCGATGGACGGGGTGCGGATCGACACCTCGTACTTCACACCCGGCGACACCGGAAGCACCGGCGGACGCCACCCCGCCGTGCTGCTCGCCCACGGCTTCGGAGGCAGCAAGCAGGACGTGCGCGGGCAGGCCGAGGACCTCGCCCGGGACGGCTACGCGGTCCTGACCTGGTCCGCGCGCGGCTTCGGCAGGTCGACCGGCAGGATCGGGCTGAACGACCCGAAGGGCGAGGTCGCCGACGTCTCCAAGCTCATCGACTGGCTCGCCCGGCAGCCCCAGGTCCAGCTCGACAAACCCGGCGACCCGCGCGTGGGCGTCGCCGGCGCCTCGTACGGCGGCGCGATCTCGCTGCTGGCCGCCGGGTACGACCACCGGGTGGACGCCATCGCCCCGGCGATCACGTACTGGAACCTCGCGGACGCCCTGTTCCCCGACGGCGTGTTCAAGAAGCTGTGGGCCGGGATCTTCGTCAACTCCGGGGGCGGATGCGCGAAGTTCGAGCCCCAGCTGTGCCGGATGTACGAGCGGGTCGCGGAGTCGGGCCGCCCCGACGCGCAGGCGCGCGAGCTGCTGGAGGCCCGCTCCCCGTCCGCCGTCGCGGGCCGCATCAAGGTGCCGACGCTCCTGGTGCAGGGCCAGACGGACTCCCTCTTCCCGCTCGGCCAGGCCGACGCGGCCGCGAAGGCCATCCGCGCGGCCGGCGCCCCGGTCGACGTCGACTGGATCGCCGGCGGGCACGACGGCGGCGACATGGAGGCGAGCCGCGTCCAGGCCCGCGTGCGGAGCTGGTTCGACCGCTACCTCAAGAACGACAAGGGCACGGACACCGGCCCGGCCTTCCGCGTCAGCCGCGGCGGCGGCGTCGACTCCACGAGCGGCGCGGCGGTGCTGCGGGGCGCGAGCGCCGACGCGTACCCCGGCCTGGAGAGCGGGCGGCACCCGCTGCGGCTGCGGGGCACGGAGCAGAGCTTCGCCAACCCGGCCGGTGCCTCCCCGCCCGCCGTCTCCGCCCTGCCCGGTCTCGGCGGTTCCGGCGGACTGGCCCAGCTGTCCTCGCTCGGCGTGGGGGTGTCGCTGGACTTCCCCGGCCAGTACGCCCAGTTCGAGTCGGCGCCGCTCACAAGCGGCCTGCGGATCACCGGTTCGCCCACGGTCACCGTCCATGTGAGAGCGACGAGCGACGACGCCGTGCTCTTCGCGAAGGTGTACGACGTCCCGGCCGGCGGCGGCACACCCCAGCTGCCCGCGCAGCTGGTGACGCCCGTCCGCGTCGAGGGCGCCAAGGCGGGCAAGGACGTCACGATCACGCTCCCGGCCGTCGACCACCAGGTCGAGCAGGGCCACCGGCTGCGCCTGGTCCTCGCCTCCACCGACCTGGGCTACGCCTCGCCGGTGAACCCGGCGACGTACACCGTCTCCCTGCAGAGTGACCTCAAGGTGCCGACGGCACCCGGCGTGAGCACCGCCGCCGCCCCGCTGCCGTCCTGGGTGTGGTGGCTCCCGGTCGCCGGAGCGGTGATCGCCCTGGCCCTGCTGGTCACGGGCCGTCGCCGTACGACCGCGGTGGCCCCGGACCCGGCGCTGGCCGAAGTGCCGCTCCAGATCACGGACTTGAGCAAGCGCTACGCCCGGTCGGCGGACCGTTACGCGGTGCAGGAGCTGTCCTTCCGCGTGGAGAAGGGCCAGGTCCTCGGCCTCCTCGGGCCGAACGGCGCGGGCAAGACCACCACCCTGCGCATGCTGATGGGCCTGATCACGCCGGACGCCGGTGAGATCCGCGTCTTCGGCCACGCGATCCGTCCCGGCGCCCCGGTCCTGTCCCGGGTCGGCGCGTTCGTGGAGGGCTCGGGCTTCCTGCCGCATCTGTCCGGCCGCGAGAACCTGGAGCTGTACTGGCGGGCGACGGGCCGCCCGCCCGAGGACGCCCATCCGGAGGAGGCCCTGGAGATCGCCGGCCTCGGCGACGCGCTCGCCCGCGCGGTGCGCACGTACTCCCAGGGCATGCGCCAGCGCCTGGCCATCGCCCAGGCCATGCTCGGCCTTCCGGACCTGCTCATCCTCGACGAGCCGACCAACGGCCTCGACCCGCCGCAGATCCGCGAGATGCGCGAGGTGCTGATCCGGTACGCGGCGGCCGGCCGCACGGTGATCGTCTCCAGCCACCTCCTGGCGGAGGTCGAGCAGTCCTGCACCCATCTGGTCGTCATGGACCGCGGCCGTCTCGTCCAGGCGGGCCCGGTCGCCGAGATCGTCGGCTCCGGCGACACCCTCCTCGTGGGCCTGGCGGCCGGCATCGCGGACCCCCTGGTCGAGAAGGTGGCCGCGCTGCCGGGCGTCGAGTCGGCGGTGCGCACGGACGGCGGCCTGCTGGTCCGCCTCTCGGGCACCGGTTCCGCCCAGCTCCTCGTCGACCTCGTACGCCTGGAGGTGCCCGTGTCCTCCCTCGGCCCGCACCGCCGGCTCGAGGACGCCTTCCTCACCCTGATCGGAGGCTCCGCATGAGCACGCTCGCCGAGCGCACCGAGACCGCCTCCGGGTACCGGGCGGGCCGCACGCTGCCCCTGCGCGTCGAGCTGGTCCGCCAGCTCAAGCGGCGCCGGACGCTGATCATGGGCGCCATCCTCGCGCTGCTGCCGTTCGTGCTGCTGATCGCGTTCGCGATCGGCGGCGACCCGGGCGGCCGCAACGACACGGTGACGCTGATGGACACGGCGACCGCGTCGGGCGCCAACTTCGCCGCCGTCAACCTCTTCGTCTCCGCGGGCTTCCTGCTCGTCATCCCCGTCGCCCTGTTCTGCGGGGACACGGTCGCCTCGGAGGCCGGCTGGTCCTCGCTGCGCTATCTGCTGGCCGCACCCGTGCCGCGGGCCCGCCTGCTGTGGTCCAAGCTCCTCGTCGCCCTGGGCCTCAGCCTGGCCGCGATGATCCTGCTGCCCGTGGTGGCGCTCGCCGTCGGCACGGCCGCGTACGGCTGGGGGCCGCTGCAGATCCCCACGGGCGGCGCGCTGGACGCGGGCACGGCGACGCAGCGCCTGCTGGTGGTCGTGGCGTACATCTTCGTGTCCCAACTGGTCACCGCGGGCCTCGCGTTCTGGCTCTCGACGAAGACCGACGCGCCGCTCGGCGCGGTCGGCGGCGCGGTCGGCCTGACGATCGTGGGCAACGTCCTGGACGCCGTCACC
The DNA here is from genome assembly GCF_042800575.1 of Streptomyces sp. NPDC057616. Taxonomy (NCBI): domain Bacteria; kingdom Bacillati; phylum Actinomycetota; class Actinomycetes; order Kitasatosporales; family Streptomycetaceae; genus Streptomyces; species Streptomyces sp. NPDC057616. The sequence continues at coordinate 29,466 of NZ_JBHVGU010000002.1, read as the reverse complement.
GCCCTCGGCCACTGGCGCGACTTCCTGCCCGCGCACTGGCAGTTCGCCTGGGCGGACGCCGTCCAGCCGCATCCCGAGTGGTCCGGCATGATCCAGGGCACGGCGATTTCGGTAACGTACGCGCTCGTCCTGTTCGCCCTGGCCTTCCGGGGTTTCGCCCGCAAGGACATCGTGTCCTAGGTCAACGGAGGATCACCCACCGGTCTCGGCGGGCCATGATCGTGGCCGTCTTGAGATCCTTCCGCAACGCCCCGTGCCGCACGTTCCGCGCCCCCGCGCCGTCACAGTCACAGACATCGGCGTCAACTCACCAAGGGGGCACGGAAGATGGAGCGGTACCGAACACCCCGCCCGGACGGGCCACACCGCCGTACCCGGCGGCTGCGCACCGCCGTCCTCGCGGTCACGGCGGCGGGCGGTCTGCTGCTGACGGCCTGCTCCGCGGGCGGCGGCTCCGACAGCGGCAGCAAGGCCTCGGACGGCTCGTACCACAACGGCTTCCCCGCGCCGGCGCCCGCCGCCCCGACCGCCGGCGACCAGAGCGGCCAGGACAGATTCGCGAGCCCCTCCGCGTCCCCCGACCAGCTCTCCACCTTCGCCCTCGACGTCGACACCGCCTCCTACGAGTACGCCCGCCGCACGCTCGCCGAGGGAGGGCGCCCGGACCCCGCCACCATCCGCCCCGAGGAGTTCGTCAACAGCTTCCGCCAGGACTACGAACGCCCCGACGGCAACGGCTTCACGGTCACCGTCGACGGCGCCCGCACCGACCGCAAGGACTGGTCCCTGGTCCGCGTCGGCCTCGCCACCCGCCCCGCCGCCGCGTCCGGCGAACGCCCGCCCGCCGCCCTCACCTTCGTCATCGACATATCCGGCTCCATGGCCGAGCCCGGCCGCCTCGACCTCGCCCAGAAGTCCCTCGACACGATGACGGACCGGCTGCGCGACGACGACTCGGTCGCCCTCGTGACCTTCAGCGAGCAGGCCGAGACCGTCCTGCCGATGACCCGCCTCGGCGGCCACCGCGGCGAGATCCACGACGCGATCGACAGCCTGGAGCCGACGTACTCCACCAACCTCGGCGCCGGCGTCGAGACCGGCTACGCCACGGCCGTCGAGGGCCGCCGCGCGCACGCCACCAACCGCGTCGTGCTGATCTCCGACGCCCTCGCCAACGACGGCGACACCGACCCGGAGTCCATCCTCGACCGCATCTCCACGGCCCGCCGCGAGTACGGCATCACCCTCTTCGGCGTGGGCGTCGGCAGCGACTACGGCGACGCCCTCATGGAGCGCCTCGCCGACAAGGGCGACGGCCACACCGTGTACGTGTCGCGGGAGGCCGACGCCCGCAAGGTCTTCTGCGACCAGCTCCCGCAGAACATCGACCTGACCGCCCGCGACGCCAAGGCCCAGGTCGCCTTCGACCCCGCCACGGTCGCCGACTTCCGCCTGGTCGGCTACGACGACCGCCAGGTCGCCGACGACGACTTCCGCGACGACCGCGTCGACGGCGGCGAGGTCGGCCCCGGCCACACGGTCACCGCGCTGTACGCCGTCCGCACCCGGCCCGGCGCCGAGGGCCACCTCGCCACAGCGACCGTCCGCTGGCTCGACCCCGGCACACGCGCGCCGCACGAGCGGTCCGGGGAGGTGGAGACCGGCGGGCTGCGCGGCTCCGTCTGGGAGGCGAGCCCCCGCTTCCAGGTGACCGCCGTGGCCGCCTACTTCGCCGACGCCCTGCGCCTGGGCGACGACCGCTGGTCCACCCTCCCCGGCGACCCGGGACTGGGCGAACTGAAGGAGCGCGCGGACGAGTTGGCGAAGCGGACCGAGGACGGCGACGTACGCCGCCTCGCGGACGCGATCGGGGAGGCCGGCCGAGGTCAGGACTAGGACACCAGTTCAGTCGCGAGGTCCCATTGACCTTTTCTTACTTGCGAGTAAGTTGACCCCCCAGTCAGAGCCGACCGGGAGCCGTCATGGGTGTACGCAGGGATCTGAAAAGAGCACGGCAGCGCACCGACCTCGCGGCCCGCACCAGGGTCGAGGTCACCAAGGACGAGGACGGCGTCGTACGCGAGGCCCGCACAGCGGCCCTCGCCGCGCGCATCACTTCCGGCAGCACCGCCGACCTCCCCTACACCAACGCGGCCGAGGCCCCCGAGGCCGTGGTCCTGCGCCGCCGCCAGGGCGACGGCTGGCGGCCGGTGACCGCGGCGGCCTTCGCCCGCGAAGTCACCGCCGTGGCCAAGGGGTTGATCGCGGCGGGCCTCGAACCGGGCGGCCGGGTCGCGGTGATGTCGCGCACCCGCTACGAGTGGACGGTCCTGGACTTCGCGATCTGGGCGGCGGGCGGCCAGACCGTCCCGGTCTACGCCACGTCCTCGGCCGAGCAGGTGGAGTGGATCGTCCGCGACTCCGAGGCCCGCCTCGTCGTCACCGAGACCGCCGAGAACGCGGCCACGGTGGCGACGGGCACGGCCCGCCACGAACACCCGCCCCGCGTCTGGCGGTTGGACGAGAACGCCCTCGCCGACCTCGAGGCGCTCGGCCGCGACCTGCCCGACGAGGAGGTCACCAAGCGCCGCACCGCCCTCACCCCCGGCACGACCGCGACGATCTGCTACACCTCCGGCACCACCGGAAAACCCAAGGGCTGCGTCCTCACCCACGCCAACCTGCACGCGGAGGCCGCCAACACGGTCGAGCTGCTGCACCCGATCTTCAAGGAGGTCACGGGCCAGGTCGCCTCCACCCTGCTCTTCCTCCCGCTCGCCCACATCCTCGGCCGCACCCTCCAGATCGCCTGCCTGATGGCCCGGATCGAGATCGGCCACTGCCCGAGCATCAAGCCCGACGAACTCAGGCCCGCGCTCAAGGAGTTCCGCCCGACGTTCCTCGTGGGCGTCCCGTACCTCTTCGAAAAGATCCACGACACCGGCCGCGCGACCGCCGAGAAGATCGGCCGCGGCGCCTCCTTCGACCGCGCGGACCGCGTCGGCGTCCGCTTCGGGGAGGCGTATCTGAACAAGTTCCTCGGGACGGGCAAGGGCCCCGGCCCCGGCCTCTACGCCGCCTGGGCCCTGTACGACCTGCTGGTCTACCGCCGCGTCCGCAAGGAGCTGGGCGGCCGCATGCGCTACGCCATCAGCGGCGGCTCCCCCCTCGACCGCAACCTCAACCTGTTCTTCTACGCCGCCGGAATCATCGTCTACGAGGGCTACGGCCTGACCGAGACCAGCGCCGCCGCCACCATCGTGCCGCCCCTGAAGCCCCGCCCCGGCACCGTCGGCGTCCCGGTCCCCGGCACGTCGGTGCGGATCGCCGAGGACGGGGAGGTGCTCATCAAGGGCGGTGTCGTCTTCGGCGCGTACTGGAACAACCCGGCCGCCACCGACGCCGTGCTCCAGGACGAGTGGTTCGCCACCGGCGACCTGGGCGCCCTCGACGAGGACGGCTATCTCACCATCACCGGCCGCAAGAAGGACATCATCGTCACCTCCGGCGGCAAGAACGTCTCCCCGGCCGTCCTGGAGGACCGGCTGCGCAGCCGCCCGCCGATCGGCCAGTGCATCGTCGTGGGCGACAACCGCCCCTTCGTCGCCGCCGTCATCACCCTCGAACCGGAAGCGGTGGAGCACTGGTTGACGGTCCGTAAGCTGCCGGCGAGCACCCCGATGTCCGAGGTGGTGCGCGATCCGCGGATGCGCGCCGACGTCCAGAAGGCCGTCGACTACGCCAACGAGGCCGTCTCCCGGGCCGAGTCGATCCGCGCGTTCACCCTGGTGGAGGGTGAATTCACGGAGGACAACGGTCTGCTCACGCCGTCGCTGAAGATCAAGCGTCACGCGGTCACGACGGCATACGCCGAGGACATAGCGGCCCTGTACATCGCATGACGTCCTGCGCGGATCACTCGGGCGGGTGATCCATGCCGAGCCGCCCCCCTCAACTGGGGCAATTAAGTGATATATGACTAAGTGTCACTGAACGTAGGATCTGCGGCGAAGGAGGATGAATGATCCCTCGCCGCCGGTCCGCCCTCGTACGGCTGGCACTCGGCACCGCCGCAGTGCTCACGCTGGCCTCGCTCCTCTGGGGCCGGGTGTCCTCGCCCGACGACGGCAGCAACCCCGATCCGCCCCCGGTGGTGCCCACCGCGCCGGGCCCCACCCCCGCGGCGCCCGAGGCGCCCTTCCCCGCGGGCGCGGACAGCGAGCGGCCCGCGTTCGGCGCCTTCCTCGACTCCGAGGCCGTGGGGCTGACGCGGATGCAGAGGTTCAGCGGCTGGCTGGGCGGCACCGAACTGCGCGTCGGGCACACGTATCTGCCGGGCGACGTCTGGGAGAACATCGAGGGCGGCAACGACTTCCTCGACAGCTGGGCCCGGTGGCGGCGGGCCAAGGCCGACCGGATGCTCGTGCTCAACGTCCCGCTGATGGAGCACAACGAGGCGGAGGTCTCCGACACGGCCGTCCGGCGGCTGCTGCGGCGTGCCGCGGCCGGCGCCTACGACGACCACTTCCGGGTCCTGGCGCAGCGGCTGGTCGACCTGGGCGCCACGGACACCATCCTGGTCCTCGGCTGGGAGATGAACGGCACGACGTACACGCACCGTTGCGGCCCCGACCCCGAGCGCTGGAAGGAGTACTGGCGGCGCATCGTCACCGTCATGCGCTCGGTGCCGGGCCAGAAGTTCAGGTTCGACTTCGCCCCCAGCCGCGGCAGGGACGCGATCCCCTGGCCGGAGTGCTACCCCGGCGACGACGTCGTCGACATCGTCGGCATGGACTCCTACGACCAGCCCCACGGGATGTCCTTCGACGAGCAGGTGTCGGAGCCCTACGGCCTCCAGTTCCACGTGGACTTCGCGAAGGAGCACCACAAGCCGCTGTCGTACCCGGAGTGGGGCCTGTTCCGTAACGGCGACGACCGCATGTACATGCTGCGGATGCTGGCCTGGATGGAGGAGCACAGGCCGCTCTACAACACGCTCACCGACTACTGCCCGCACGGCGTGTGGGAGTGCGGCGGCAACCCCAAGGCCTCGGCCCTGTACCGCACGGTGATGTCCAGCGCCCCCGTGCCGCGCCCGGCGCCCGGACCGGCGGTCGCCGCCCCGCCCGCGCTGCCCGCCGTGACGACGCCGACGCCGGCACCGGTGCCGAGACCGACACCCGTGCCGACGCCACCTCCGACTCCGACTCCTGCGCCGCCGTCCCCGGCCGCCGGGCAGCCCCCGAAGTGAGCGCTACGCGTGCGCCTGGGGGCCGGGCTTGCGGCGCAGGACCTTCTTCGCCGTACGCCGGGCCGTGGCGTGCGCGACGGAGGCCGCCAACAGCGGCGCGCCGAGCGGACCGGCCATCAGAAGGCGCTCGTTGTGGACCGTCTCGGGACACCAGCGGTACTTGTACGGCTCGTCACCGCGCAGCATGCTCAGCACCCGGCCCTCGCTGCCGCAGGCGAGCTCGCTGGACGCCCGCAGCAGCATCGTCGCCACGTCCAGCTTGCTGTCCCGCAGCCGCGGATGGAAGCCGTACAGGTACTCGCCGGTCAACCCCCCTGACAGCAGATGGAGGTTGACCGCCACGACCGCGCCCTCCAGCAGGAACTCGGTCACCGCGGCCTGCCCGGACCGGGCCATCGGCACCACCGAGCGGGTCAGGTGCTCCAGGAACCGCGGCCGGGTGTGCTCGGGCGTGACCTTCTTGCCCTCCCACTGGAGCCGGTGCAGCTCGATCAGCCGCCGCAGCGCGCTCTCGGTCTCGTCGTGGCCCACCACACGCCACTCGACGCCGAGCCGCCCGAGCCGGTTCACCTTGTTGCGGATCCGCTGGGCGCGCGTGGTCGGCAGCCGCTTGATCAGCTCGCCCATGGGCAGTGCGGGCAGCTCCAGGCACGTCGAGTCGCGCAGCCGGCAGCGCGGACCGCGCCAGTGCCGGTAGACCTGCTCCACCGCGCTGCCCGGCCGGACGTCGCGGAAGTCGACCAGCGCGGTGCGGGCCGCGCCGGCCAGGGCGTGGGCCAGCACCCGGCCGCCCTCCTCGGCGGCCGTCCCGTCGAGCAGCACGTCGCGGAAGTCGGAGATGGCGCCGCCGACCGGCACCAGCCGGGGCACCGGACCCCGCACCCTCATCAGCGGCGCGGCGCCCACGAGGTGCCCGCCCCGCCGGACCAGGAAGAGCCGCAGCCCGCCGGGTGTGCCGTACGACAGCCACCAGGAGTGCAGCCAGGCGTGCGCCTGGAAGGGCGTCGCCGACGGGCAGGAGGCGTGCAGTTCCTCCCACTCCCCGGCCAGTGCGGCGAACGCCGCCTCGTCCGTGCACAGTTCGACCGACAGCGCGCGGCCGGCCGCGGTCACCCGAGCTTCCCGTGGGCGTCCACGGCGTGGGTCGGGGCAGGCACGGTCGCCGCCTGCACCGGCTCCTCCTCCGCCGACCGCCGCGGCCGGACCAGCAGCGCGAGGCCGCCGAGCAGCCCGCCGGCGCTCGCGCCGACCAGCCCGGTCAGCTTCCAGGACGGCGAGGACGGCTCGGTGGGCCTCAGGGCGGGGGAGATCCGCTCGAGGCGGATGCCCGTGGCCTTCTTGGTGCGGCCCGCCTGCGTGACGAGCGCGCCGGAGACCGCGTTGGCCATGCCGGCGGCCTGGGCGGGGCTCGCCCCGGTCGCCGAGACCGAGATCATCGGCACGTCCGGCGAGGTGGCCACCTGCACGCTGTCGCGCAGCGCCGCCGCCGGCACGCCCGCGGCGCGCGGGGCGTCCCCGGCCACCGCGAGCTGCGGTGCCACCCGGCCGTACGCCTGCGCGAAGCCGAGCGCGTCGGCGCAGTCGACGTCCGACCGGCCCGCCGCGACCGCGACGACGGAACTCGTCGCCGTGTACTGCGGCGGCTTCGCCAGCCCGTACGCGCCACCGGCCGCGGCGCCGAGCAGCACGCCGGCCGGCAGCAGCCACCACAGGGGCAGCCGCCTCCCGCGGGCACGCGCACGGCGCGCGGGCCGGGCGGGCTGAACGGGGTTGTCGGTCATGAGGAACTCACTTCCAGGGTCGAGCCGGACAGAGCGGCCGTGTACACATCCATCAACTGCCGGGCGCTGCACGCGATGTCGTAGCGGCGCACGGCGTCCGGCGCGGTGCGCCCGCCGGGGCCCGCCGCGCGCAGCCGGAGCAGTTCCCGCGCGTAGGCGCCGGCGCCGCCGGTGATCCGCCGGGCGCCGGGCGCCGCGTCCGGCGGCAGGTCCTCCACGGCGGGGCAGCTCGCGTACAGCACGGGCAGCCCGGCCGCCAGCGCCTCCACCACGGCGAGCCCGAAGGCCTCCTCGGCCGACGGCGAGACGAGCACGTCCATCGCGGACAGCAGTGCCATGACGCCGGGCACGTCGTCGCCGGGGCCCGGCAGGTAGGGCCGCTCGCCGGCCAGGACCAGCCGGTCCGCGACCCCGAGGCCCCGGGCCAGGCGCCGCAGCGCCTCCTCCTCGGGACCGCCGCCGGCCAGCAGCAGCCGTACGTCCCCGGGCAGCCGGGCCAGCGCGCGCACGAGCAGGTCGAACCGTTTGACCGGGGCGAGCCGCCCCACCCCGCCGACGACGTACGCGTCCTCGGGCAGCGCGTAGTACGCCCGCGCCTCCTTGCGCCGGACCTCGTCGAAGGCGAACCGGGACGCCTCGATGCCGTTCGGGACGACGTGGATACGGGACGCCGGCACGCCCCACTGCCGCAGCCGCCCGGCCACCGCCGGGGAGACGGCGACCGTGGCCACGCCGAGCCGCTCACCGGCCAGGTACAGCGCCCGTACGCCCGCGGTCAGCGGACGGCCCTCCAGCCGGGTGTCGCCGATCGAGTGCTCGGTGGCGACGACGGCCCGGACTCCCGCGAGGCGTGCGGCGATCCGGCCGTAGAGGCAGGCCCGGTACAGGTGGGTGTGGACGACGTCGTAACGCCCGGCGCGGATCAGCCGGGTGAGGCGGGGCAGGGCGCCCAGGTCGCGGTTGCCGCGCATCCCGAGATGGGTGACGCGGACCCCGTCGGCCGCCAGTCCCGTGGCGACCGGGCCGGGGTTGGTCAGGGTCACCACGTCGCACTGCGCGGGCAGATGCCGCAGCAGCAGCCGCAGTTGCTGCTCCGCACCCCCCACCCCGAGACCGGTGATGACGTGCAGCGCCCTCACACGGACCCCACGGCGCGGCCGAAGCGCCGCGCCAGGCGCCGCTTCAGCTCCAGCCGGGGCGCGGTGTCGGCCCGCCCGAGGTGGATGCGGGGCAGGGCGAAGTCGCCGCAGCCCGCGGGGCCGGGGGAGATCGCGCAGGCGTAGCGGTACCCGGCCCGGCGCACGGCGGCGGCGACGCGCTCGTCCATGTAGCCGTAGGGGTAGCAGAAGCCCTCGACGTCCCGGCCGGTGATCTCGGCGAGCAGCCGGCGGCTGTCGGCGACCTCGGAGGTGAGCACCTCGACCGTGGCCTTGGTCAGGTCGAGGTGGGTGAGGCCGTGCGAGGCCACCTCCATCCCCGCCGCCGCGACCCGGCGGATGCCGTCCGTGTCGAGCAGCGGCTTGCGCGGCCCGTGGGGCTCCCAGCCGTTCTCGCCGCCGAGCCGGCCGGGCAGCACGAACACGGTCGCCGTGCAGCCCCAGCGGTGCAGCACGGGCAGCGCGGTGCTCGCGAAGTCGGCGAACCCGTCGTCGAAGGTGAGCCCGACCAGGCCGCGCTCCGCGCCGCGGGCGCGTGCCGCGAGCAGCTCCCGCATGCTCACGCCGCGCACGCCGCGGCGGGTCAGCCAGGCGAGCTGGCGGCCGAGGCGCTCGGGGGTGACGGTGACGTTGTACGGGTCGTCCGGGCAGTCCGAGACGGAGTGGTACATGGCCACCCACGCGGCCGGTCCCCGCCGGGCGGAGGTGCGCGCCGGCGGCAGAGGGTTCGGTCCAGCCGTGGGCGATGCGGTGGCGGCGTCAGCGACCATGGCCCACCTTTCGTGTGACGGAGTGACGGAGGTAGTGCGCGACAGGAAGCAGGAGGGATCGGGCGCAGGCGGCGTCGAGAAGCCAGGCCAGCGCCAGGAAGACGGTGGTCACGCAGATGCCGCCGGCGGCGACGGCGGCCGCGGGAGAGGTGAACAGCCGTGCGCAGAACATGCCCGCCGCGGTGGCCCACAGGGCCGCGTACAGCGGCCGGGCCAGCTCGGCGAGGAACCGGCGCACGCGCACGGGCACGCTGCCCGGGCCCAGGCCGTGCAGCAGGAGCAGCGCGGTGACGGTGATGCCGGCCGCGTTGGCCGCGGCGATGCCGCACGCACCCCACGGCCCGACGGCCCAGGTGCCGATGGCGACGGTGGACAGCGCCCCCACACCCATCGCCCCCAGCGGGAACCAGGTGGTGCGGCCGGCCGCGAAGTACGAGCGTACGAGCGCCCCCACCAGCGTCTGCCCGAGCAGCCCGGTCGCGTAGACCCGCATCACCGAGGCGGTCGCGGCGGTGTCCTGGGCGGTGAACGCGCCCCGCTGGAACAGGAGCTGGACGATCTGCGGCGCGCAGGCCACCACGACCGCGGCGCCGAGCAGGACCAGACAGCCCATCAGCACCAGGTCCCGTTCGACGCGGTCCCGGGCCCGCCGGGTGTCGCCCTCGGCGATCGCCTGCGCCACCACCGGGAAGGTGACGACGCACACCATCGACGCCAGCGACATCGGCAACTGGGCGACCTTCTGGGCGTAGTTGAGGTGCGAGATGGCGCCCGCGGGCAGCCCGGAGGCCAGATAGCGCTCGATCAGCACCTGCGACTGCCGGCACAGCGCGAACAGCAGCACCGCGCAGACCAGGCCGGGCGCGAGCGGCACGCCGCCGTCCCCGTCGTAGGCGAGGGTCCGGCGGCCGGGACGGCCGGCGAGCCGCCGGGCCAGCGACGGCGCCTGTACGGCGACCATGAGGCACCCGCCGAGGGCGACGCCGAGCGCGGCGGCCCGCACGCCCCAGTGCGCGCCGAGGACGAACATCGAGGTGATGATCGTGAGGTTGTAGGCGATGTAGATCGCGCCGGGCGCGAGATACGCGCGATGGGCGCGCAGCGCCGCGCTGCAGTACCCGGCCAGGCCGAAGCTCAGCACACAGGTCGCGGTCAGCCGGGTGCAGGCCACGGCGAGCGAGACGTCGCGCAGGCCGGGCGCGAGCACGGACACCACCAGCGGCGCCCCGGCCACGAGGGCCGCGGCCGTGGCGGCGAAGGCCAGGCACAGCTTCGGCAGCGAGGTCGCCACCAGCGCGCGCACCGGGTCGGGCGTGCCCTTCCCGCGCGCCCGCAGCGCCAGCGCCGCACTGAACGCGGGCACCAGCACGAACGACAGTCCGTCCTCGATCAGCAGGGTCGCCGCGAGTTCGGGCACCGTCCAGGCGACCAGGAACGCGTCGGTCTCCGCGCCGGCGCCGAAGAGATGCGCGAGCGCCTGGTCGCGGCCGAGTCCGAGGACCGCCCCGGCGATGGAGAGCGCCGCGCTGAGCAGGGTCGCCCGGGCGAGGAAGCGGCGCGAGGGCGTGCCGGGCGCCGGACGGGCGGCAGCCGGGCCGGGGCTGCCGCCCGCCGTGAGCGGGCGGCCCGTAACGGTGGTCCGGTCCGGTGCGCCCGCCGTCCTCGCGGCACCGGGCCTCACAGGGCGCCCGATTCCGCGGCCGGATCCGCCGCCGGCGTGCCCGCCAGCGCCCACCAGGCGACGAAGCCGAAGCAGACGGCCGTCATCGTGGTGGAGGGTCCGCCGATGTCGGCGTAGAGGAAGTTGACGAGCTGCCACAGCAGCAGGCCCGTGGCCGCGAGGGCGCAGTCCCGGGCGCGTCCCGCGCGCCGCAGCCGGTACAGCGAGCGGACCAGCAGGGCCAGCCAGCTGCCCGCCACGGTGACCAGGCCCAGCAGGCCCTGCTCGCTCAGCAGCAGCATGTACATGTTGTGCGGGGAGAGCAGGGGCTGGCGCTTGTAGGCCTGGCCCGCGCCCTCGGTGTCGCTGCCCGACGACAGCGCGAGCGAGGCGTGGGCGTCCCGGTAGGCGGGGAAGGCCTTCAGGCCCACGCCGGCCACCGGGTGCTCGCGCCACATGTCGGTGGCCGCCGCCCACATCGTGTACCGGTCGACGACCGACTGGTCCGGTGCGTCGGTGACCTGGGTGATGCTGGTCAGCCGCTCCTGGAGCGCCGCGGCGCCCACCCCGAACCCGCCCACGAGCACCACCGCGGCCGCGGTCGCCGCCGCGAGCAGCACCAGCGCCCGCCGCACCCCGGCCAGCAGCAGCTGGGTCCCGCAGGCGACGGCCGTGGCGATCCAGGCGCCCCGGCTGAAGGACAGCGCGAGCGGTACGAGCAGCGCCAGCGCGCAGCCCACGGCCACGATCCGCTGCCGCCGCGCGGGCGTCCCGAGCGCGAGGGCGGTCAGGGCCACCACTCCGCAGGCGACGACGCTCGCCATGCCCATCACGTCGGAGGGCCCGAAGGTGCCCACCGCCCGGATGTCGGCGCCCTGGTAGGAGGCGCCGGTCCCGGTGAGGTACTGGTGCACCCCGACCGCGCCCTGCCACAGCGCGAGCCCGGCCAGCGACCACAGCACCAGCCGGGCGTCACGCCGGTCGCGCACCAGCAGCACGACCGCGAGCGGGACGAGCACGAACACCTGGAGATAGCGGGCGAGGCCCGTGATCCCGTCGCCGGGCGTCACCGCCCCGGTCGCGGCGACCGCGATGCCCACCACCGGCAGCCCGAGCACCACCGCGGCGGTCCTCGTCAGCGGACGCCGCGCCTCCCGTACGGCGCGTACGGCGGCCCAGAGCACGGCCAGTCCGCAGGCCGCGTCGGCGGGCGAGGCACCGCTGTCCGACGCGGACGGCAGCCCCATCAGGGCGATCACCGCCACGACGGGCAGCACGGGAGCGACCCGGCCGAGCGCCGCGGGCGACGGCACGAACGGCAGGGAGGCCGCCGGGGGAGAACTCACCCGCGCTCAGCTCCCCGTCGGCCGCACGAACAGCACCGCCGTGCGCACGAGGATGCAGATGTCCTGCCACAGCGACCAGTTGTCGATGTACGCGTTGTCGAAACGGCACCGGTCCTCGATGGAGGTGTCGCCGCGCAGCCCGTGGATCTGGGCGAGCCCGGTGATCCCGGTCCGCATCCGGTGCCGGTCCCGGTAGCCCGGATGAGTCTGGCTGAACACGGCGACGAAGTAGGGCCGTTCGGGCCTCGGTCCGACCAGGCTCATGTCGCCGCGGCACACGTTCCACAGCTGTGGCAGTTCGTCCAGCGAGGTGCGGCGCAGGAACTGGCAGAAGCGGCTCATCTCCTGCTCGTTCGCCACGCTCCAGCGGGTCGCGGCCTCATGCGCGCTGGCGGGCCGGTGGGTGCGGAACTTCAGCAGCGTGAAGGGCCGCCCGTCCTTGCCGATCCGTTCCTGCCGGAACACCACGCCCGGCCCGTCCATGACCCGCAGCACGACCGCGCACACCAGCAGCACCGGGCAGACGAGCAGCAGCAGCGTGCCCGACAGCACCAGGTCCAGCACCCGCTTGCCCAGGCCGCCGCGTCTTGGCCCACCGGCCGGCCACAGCAGCCGGCGCGAGAAGCCCGCCAGCTGCCCGGCGCTCTCCCGCCGCCCGCCGAAGCCGTACGACGGCGAACCGGCGTCCAGCTCCCACAGCACGCAGCCGTACGCGGCCAGATCCCGCAGCAGGGCGGCCCGTTCCACCCGGGTGGCGGCCCCCACGACCAGTACCGTCTCCACACCGTTCTGGATGACCGCGCGGTGCGTCTCCTGGTCCGTGGTGAGCACCGGCAGCTTGGGGCCCTCGGCCGGACCGGTGAGGACGTCCAGCGGATTGGTGACCAGACCCACCGGCCGTACGCCGCAGCCCGGTTGGCGCAGCAGCGCGGCCGCGACCGGCCGGGCCGCCGCGACCGGTCCGACGACCAGGGCGGGCTCGGGGCGGCGGCGCGCGGCCCGGCGTCCGTGGGCCGCACGGCCCGCGCAGGCCGCCGCGCAGTGCACGGCGAACGCGCCGGCCACCACGGCGAGCGGCACCGGCCGCAGCGGGGAGAACGCCGCCACCGCCGTCCAGCCGACGGCGATCCGCCCGCAGACGGCGGGCAGTTCGTCGAGCACACCGCGCACCAGGGCGGTGTCGTACAGACGGGCGTGCCGGTTCAGCGCCATCACGCCGGCAGCCAGCAGGGCGATGACCAAGGGGTACGCGAGGGCGCCGGGCACGACGAGCGCCCCCAGCAGCGCGGCGGCGAGGTCGACGAGGGGCAAGGACACCCGGGAGGCGCGTCGCGTACGGCGGCGGCTGCGTCCGGCGGGCAGTCGGCGTCCGGCCACGGGGCCGCGGGGCGCGAGGACGGAGACAGCGCGCTCCGCCGTCCGCGGCTGCTGCCCCGCAGGAGGGGGAACGGTACTTTCCGCAGTCATCAGGTGATGCACTTCCTGCTCTAGTTGGATACGACGGCCGGCGTGACGACGACGCCGGGCAAGGCGCGGTACACGTCGATCACTGCGTCCGTCGCGTGTCGTAGATCGTGGGCGGCGAGCACGTGCCGGCGTCCCTGTGCGCCCAGCGCCGCGCGCAGCGGCTCGTCCCGCAGCAGCGCCGTCGTCGCCCGCGCCAGCGCGCCGGGGTCCTCCGGCGCCACCAGGCAGTGCGGCACGAGCTCCCGCGGCAGGCTCTCGCACGCTCCGTCGACGTCCGTGACGACGACCGGCCGGGCGCAGGCCATGGCCTCCAGCGGGGCGAGGGCCATGCCCTCCCAGCGGGACGGCAGCACCACGACGTCGGCGGCGCGGTACCAGGGGGCGGCGTCGGCCGCGGCACCGGCGAAGGTCACCGATGCGGGCGCGGCGACGCGCAGCCGGTCCGCGTCGGGACCGTCGCCGACCAGCACCAGCCGCGCACCGGGCAGCCGCCGCACCACCTCGGGCCAGGCCCGGAGCAGGACGTCCTGCCCCTTCTGACGGCACAGCCGGCCCACGCACACGACGAGCGGCCCCGCCCCGGCCCCGGCGCGGTCCCCCTCCGGACAGAACCTGAGGGTGTCGACCCCGTTGGGGACCACCTCCCAGGCGGCGGCGATTCCGCACCGCTGCCCGGTGCGCCGCTCCGCCTCGCTCACACACAGCACGCGCGTTGCCCAGCGCGCACCCCACCGCTCCCAGGCCAGTGCCAGACGCGCGACGACACCGTCCGCGGCCTCGAACGACCAGGCGTGCGGCTGGAAGACGGTGGGGACACGGCCGCGTACGGCGAGCCGGGCCGCGAGCCCCGCCTTGGCGCTGTGCGCGTGCACCAGATGCGGCCGCACCGCGCGCAGAATCCCGGTCAACTGCCGTACCTCACCGGGCAGCCGGTGCCCCGGCGAACGGGTCGCGTCCCAGCGCAGCACCGTGCAGCCCTGTGCCCGCAGCGCGTCCGGCAGCGGGCCGCCCGCCGGACAGGCGACGGTCACGCGCAGCCCCGCGGCGAGCTGAGCCACCGCCAGGTCCGTCACGACCCGCGCGACTCCGCCCTCGACGGGCTGGGCGACATGCAGGACGTGAGGGACGCGTGGGGAATTACTCATGAGCGACGCTGCCCTTCCGAACAAAAGAGTCCGAGCCGGGGGCCAAGACGTGCGGCTCGTGTTCTTGATATAAAATCCCGCACCCGTTCGAGAGCGTGCGTTCCGTTGTTCAACCGGCATCGCTGAAATCACGAGGTGAGCCACTCTAGCCGCTCATGCGTATTTATCCGCGAACCCGCCAACTGTGTCGGAATGGTGGCGTTTCCATGGGCTATTTGTCATCTTCGGCCACCCGTTTGGAGCAGCCGCCGTCGCGGGTCCGTTCGTATGAGTTCCTCGAACTGCAGGCGACAGGGTTTCCAGGACGTCCGCCCCTCGTTAGGCGGGGAGAAGTGAGGCTTACAAAAGAAAGGCACACGATGAAGACTCTGAAGGCTGCCGCCGTCGTCGCAGGCTCCCTGGCCGTGGCCGGCGTCGCCGTGCCGGCTGTCGCGCTGGACATGCCGGCGCAGGGCCTGGTGGACAGCGGGAAGAGCGTCGCGACCGGCGTCCCCACGGCAGCCAAGGTGTCGACGAACTACGTGGGCAAGGACGTCGAGCAGGTGGCGCAGAACGTGAAGGAAGGCGTGAAGAGCAGCGTGAAGGGCGCCGGAGTGAAGACCCCCGTCGTCGGCGGCGCCCTGCCGCAGCCCGCCCTGCCGGGTTCCGTCGACGGGCAGCTGCTCGGCGGCCTTCCGCTCGGCAAGTAGCCGACGGCGGGCGGCACTTGCCGCCTCGCTGGTTCGGCGATCAGGGCCGGCTCCATTTCCGGGAGCCGGCCCTTCGGTATTTCCCGGGGGAGCGCAATGCGTGTGCGCTGGGCCAAACGAAGGACAGGCAGTGACCGGCGGCGGCGCGGTGTCGTTGTTCCCGTTGGAACAGCCCGGCGTGGACCGCATTGCGGAGCGCCGGCGGGAATGCCGTGGCGGACGGGCGCCTTTCCTCCTTGTTGGCCGCCCCGACCGAACGGCGAACCCGCCGGACTTCACCGGTCGCCTCCCGACCGCGGGGCCTGTCAGCGTCATATGCAGCAGACGCAGACAGGCCCCGCGGCCTTTTTCTGTGCGTAAGTCCTGGGCCAGGAAAAGCCGATGGCGGCCCACCGGAGAGTTCCGGCGGACCGCCATCGGGCGAAAGGCAGATCAGAGAAGCAGGCCACCCGCGTACGGGGAGTTCTGCGACTGGTCGACCTTGGCGGTGTTGCACGCGGCGTAGTGCGAGTTCGGGGCCAGGATGACACCCAGAACGGCACCGTTGGACCACGGAGCGATGCAGCGACCGTCGACGACCGTGCCGTTGACGACGGCGACACCCTGCTGGGGGGCGTTCACGACGACCGGCGACGACGAGAAGCCGTTGCCACCCGTGACGTCGGTGTTGTTGTCGCTGGCAGCGGCAGCCCCACCGGTCGCGAGGACGATGCCGGCGGCGATGGCGGAAATGGCCGTAACCTTGTTACGCATAAGATGCGCCTTTCGGTGGGCAGTTGGGGATTTCCGTGTTCCGAATGCTCGGAACAGGTCAGAGGAGCAGACCGCCCTTGTAGGCGGAGTTCTGCGACTGGTCGATGTCCGCCGTGTTGCAGGCGGCGTAGTGCGAGTTCGTGGCGAGGACGCCGCCGAGGACGGCGCCGTTGGACCACGGCGCTACGCAACGCAGGTCGGCAACCGTGCCGTTGACGACGGCGACACCCTGCTGGGGGGCGTTCACGACGACCGGGGACGACGAGAAGCCGCCACCACCCTTGACGGTGGTGCAGTTGTCGGCCGCAGCGGTGCCTGCCGCCGCGAGGACGACGCCCGCGGCGAGGGCGGAAATGGCCGTAACCTTGTTACGCATGAGTTGCGCCTTTCAGGGCTGAATGTGGGTGTTGCACCTGATCCGATGAGATCGGGCAGGGGTCAGAGGAGCAGGCCACCCACGTGGGGGGCGTTCTGCGACTGGTCGATGTCCGCCGTGTTGCAGGCGGCGTAGTGCGAGTTCGGGGCGAGGACGCCCGCGAGAACCGCACCGTTGGACCATGGCGCGATGCAACGGCCGTCGACGACCGTGCCGTTGACGACGAGAACACCCTGCTGCGGGGCGTTCACGACGACCGGGGACGACGAGAAACCGCCACCACCCTTGATTTCGGTGTTGTTGTCGTGAGCCGAAGCAACGCCGACGCTGCTGACCACAGCGCCGAGGGTGAGGGCAGTGATGACCGCGAACTTCCTGGGCAACTCAGTTCCTTCCTCAATTCACGGTTGCGCACGCTTGCATACCAGGAAACCTTGATTTGCGCGCATAAGTCACGGGAAGAGCGGCTAAACAGGTCTGATTCAATCGGATGGCGCAATGCCAGGTGCCCCGGCCGTGTCAACGGGGAATGCAGGGGGAATCCTTGCGGCCCATATGAACGACAATCCGAAAGGCGAGCGCGGCGGTCGCCGGGGAGAAAAGGACGGCTGCGCGGGGGAGGGCGTACGGACCGGGGGGCGACGCGTCTCCGGCCCACCGGAAGGGAGAGGGCCGGTGGGCCGGAGAGATGCTGCGTGGGTCCCGGCGGGTTCGCTCCGCCGAGTCCTGGGCGCGGTGTCGGTCTTGGGGTCACGGCCGCGAGAGCGTCGTGAAGCCGTGAGGGCTTTCGCCGGTGGTGCCGACTCCTACGGTCTGCGTGGTGTCACTTGCCGAGCAGGCTGCCGAGGCCGGCGGCCGTCGGTGCCTGCAGCGGGTGGACCTGGACGGCGCCCCGGCCGGCCGGGTTGTGCACGGGGATGGTGGGCTGCTTGGCGGCGTTCGGGTCCATGCCGTCCAGGTAGACGCCGGAGGCGCCGCCCGAGGGCTTCTCGTCGAACGCGCTGCCGTTGGTGATCTTGCCGTCACGGGCGATGCGCGTGACGACGTCGGCGGCCGGAACGACCGCCGGGGTGACCTTGGTCGGCGACATGACACCGAGCAGACCGGCCGAGGGGGCGGGCGCGGCAGCGGCGGAGGCCGCGGCGGCGGAGCCACCCACGAGACCGGCGCCGATGGCCAATGCAGCAGTGGTGAAAACTGCCTTCTTCATGATTCACCTCGGTTGAAAGTTACCTCTGATCCGACGGCTGGAGAACATAGCAGTCGATGCACTGCGCAAATCGACGCGTTACTCCATACGCATGAAAGTCGGGGGAGTGAAGAATGTTTTCCCGCGATGCGTTGCCGAGGGATTCACATCGTCGGTGAATCCATTGATCGTATGGTGCGCCGGATGTCGGCCACGCGGGTAGTCCGGGCGGAGGAATTCCAGGGGGTTCCGTTACTTCGGCGGAGCCGGCCGGCCGGCGGCCCTACCCTCGCGGCCATGACCGCCGACAGCAGCAAGCACACGCCGGCCGTGCCCTCCGCCGGTGCCGCCGGGCTCACCGGATCGGCCCTCGGGAAGTCGCTCGTCTGGTCGGAGGAGTTCGACATCCCGATCGCCTGGGGCGAGAGGTGGGTCGGCGACCGGACCAGTGCCTACCGGTACGCGAACCACAACCCGGACGACAACAAGCTCGACTGGCTCGACCCGGGCTGCGTGACCGTGTCGGGCAGCGTGGCCACCTTCACCGCCACCCCGGCGCACCACATCCTGGAGAACGGCCGGCGGGCCTGGCGCACCGGACTGCTCACCACCGAGTACTCCGACGAGGGCTTCCGGGTGCGCACCGGCGACTACGCGGAGGTCCGCGTCAAGCTGCCGTACCGGGCGGGCGCCTGGCCGGCGCTGTGGACCTGGAAGGACGGCGGGAACGAGGTCGACACCTTCGAGTACCACCCGGACAACCCGCACCTGCTCGAGCTGTGCAACCACGTCCACGACGCCTGCACGTATTACACCGACGCCGACGCGATCGTCCCCGACAGGTGGGTGACCGTCGGCAGCCACTACGGCGAGCGTTCCGTCGACTGGTACGTGGACGGCGAGCGGGTCTTCCGGGACGGCAAGGGCGTCGGCCACCGCTGGTCCGCGTACCTGATCCTCAACCTCTCGCTGTGCGCGGGCGAGTACCACCCGGCTCCCACCGGCACGAAGCCGGTCACCTTCGCCGTGGACCATCTGCGCGTGTACCGCTGAGGGGTTGGCGCGCGGGCCGTACCTCCAACGGGGTGTCAGCGGTTGCAGGCCACGACGGGCGATTTCACGGTGGGCTCAGGATCCGACGCATTCGAAAGGAACACCCATGCGTGGTCTGTCCGCACGGCGTATCGCGGCCACCGCCCTCTGCGCCACCCTTCTGGTCGGCATCACCGGCCCGGCCGCCGTCGCGGCCGACTCGGCCCGGGTAAGCACCCGTGCCGCGTCCCGGGGGGCACCCGTCCCCGGCGCGGACGCACTGCTCGCCCAGGTCAAGAGCCTCGGCGATCTGGGCAGTGTGCTCGCCCCGGTCTCCGCCCTGCTCGACGCGGTGCTGAAGGCCGACAACGGCCAACTCTCCGCCGACGAGGCGCAGAAGCTCGTCACCGCGGTGAAGGACGCCATCACCAAGATCACCACGCCGGCCTCGACCGTGCCCGGTGCCGCGACGGCGCCGGTCGCGCCACCGAACTCCACGGTGGCCTCGCCGGTGAAGCTGCCGTCCCTGTCGCAGCAGGGCGCCCACGGCAGGACCCCGGCACCCAAGGACCTCAAGGCCGACGCCCTCGCCGGTCTGCAGAAGGCGCTCGACACCCTGCTCGCGGCGGTGACCTCCGGCGACGCGAGCAAGGTCGTCCCGGCGGTGACCGGCGTGCTGACCGCCGTGGTCAACTTCCTCGCCGCGACGCTGCTCAACAGCGGACTGCCCGCGCCGAACCTGCCCGGTCTGCCCGCCCTGCCGTCGCTGCCGTTGCCGGTGGGGTGACGCTCCTGATGCGGCATCGCCGATCCAGTGATCAAATGAAGTGAAGTGAGTTCGTGCACTCCGCCGCCGGGCCGTCGTTCGTGACGGTCCGGCGGTGGGGTTTTCGGGGGGTGTTCGCGGGGAGTGTCTGCTGCCGCGGGGATCTCATATGTCTTCCGGGTGCGGGGTTTCCGGCCCGCACGGGACTCGTTGAGCGTGGCATCAGCTTTTCCCGAGGTGGCGTCAGGCGCCGCGAAAGGACCACGATGAGGCTCCTGAAGGACGGTGCGCGGTGACCTCCACCCCGAGCGAGACGCTTCCCTTCGATCTAGCCCAGCTCGGCACGCTCGTCCTGCTGCCCTGGAGCAGCGGGGCCGCCGACGGTGCCGACATGCCGTATCTGCTGGCCTACTCCCTCGGGGACGCCGCGGGCGGTCCCGGGACGACGGCCGCCGCGGTCGAGGCGCTGCTGGCGAGCAACGGGCTGACGGCCGGCGGCGCCCTCTTCGACGGCACCGCCGAAGGGACCGGCCTGGCCATCACGCTGCGCGTCGAGGGCGGCGAGGCCGTCGTCGACCTGCCGCAGCTGGGTGCCCGCTGCGCCGCTCCGCCCGCCTGGCTGACGGCCGTGGGCGAACGCGGCTACGCCTACCTCGTGTTCACCACCCGCCCCTGGCCCGAAGGCAGACCCGGTCAGCCGATCGACGCGGAGGTGCTGACCTCCTTCGTCACCGCCGAGCAGACCCTGCGGGCCGCCGCGCACGTCGTTCTGCCGGCGCAGGGCCCGCGCGCCTGATGCGGCGGGCCGGGAGCGGCCCCGCGCTCGCCGTGCTCCTGGTGCTCACCGGCGCGGCGGGGCTGCTGGCCTCCTGGGTCATCACCATCGACGAGTTCAAGCTGCTGAAGAACCCCGCCTTCGTGCCGGGCTGCAGCCTGAACCCGGTGGTGTCCTGCGGCAGCGTGATGAAGAGCGCCCAGGCCTCGGTCTTCGGGTTCCCCAACCCGATGCTGGGCCTGGTGGCCTACGCCGCCGTGATCTGCGTCGGCATGAGTCTGCTGGCCGGCGCGGAGTTCGCCGGGTGGTACTGGCTGACCTTCGGGGCGGGCTGCCTGTTCGGGATCGGGTTCGTGTCCTGGCTGCAGTTCCAGTCGCTGTACCGGATCAACGCGCTGTGCCTGTGGTGCTGTCTGGCCTGGGCCGCGACGATCCTGCTGTTCTGGTACGTGACGTCCTTCGTGGTGCGGGCCGGCTTCCTGCCCGCGCCGGGCCCGGTGAAGAACTTCCTGGCGGAGTTCACCTGGGTCCTGCCCGTGCTGCACATCGGCGTCGTCGGCATGCTGATCCTCACCCGCTGGTGGGACTTCTGGACGAGCTGACTCTCCGGAGTGCCAGGACAGGGCCGTTTGGCCGAATCGGTGGTGACGGTGCGGCCCGACCTGTGGTTAACCGCTGCGGACACGAGGATCTGTCCGAAGGAGTGAGCCATGACGGTCGGTGCTGACGACGGGGTGCGGACGGACGCGGAGCCGGAGCCGGGCGAGGGGGTGTACGACGGGCCCGAGCGGCGGACACGACGGGTGATAAGGCGGGGGCTGCTCGCCTGCGCCGCGGCCCTCGCGCTCGCCCCGCTCGTCGCGGCCTCGCGCGCCCCGCGGTCCGGGGCCGCTCACGCGGGCCACCGGGACACGGGGGAGCGGGCCTTCGACGAGGTGTACCGGGGCCGCCGTATCAAGGGAACGCCCGTGCCCGCCGGGGCGTGCGGGCCCGAGGGGTGTGCGTGGGAGGTCACCGTGGACGGCCATCCGCTGCATCTGATGCACCGTGCCGACGGCACCTGGCTGACCATGGTCGACCACTACAGCTCGTACCGGACCTCGCTGGAGGCGACCCGGGCGGCCGTGGACGAACTCGGGCCCGGGCGGCGGCTGCGCGATCTGGCGCCGGGACCGTTCGGCGAGCGGGACGGGCACATGGGAGGACACCATGGCGTACGTGCGTAAGAACGCCGCCAAGCTGACGCCCGACGAGCGGCGGCGGTTGGTCAACGCGCTGCTGGAGATCAAGTGGCGTGGCGAGTACGACGAGTTCGTACGGCTGCACATCGCGTTCTACACCGCCGACGGCGACAGGGGTCTGCGCGCGGCGCACATGGGCCCCTCCTTCCTGCCCTGGCACCGGCGCTTCCTGCTGGACCTGGAGCGGGCGCTGCAGCGGGTCGACCCGTCGGTGACGGTGCCGTACTGGGACTGGACGCGGGACCGTTCGGCCACGGCCACGCCCTGGACCGACGACCTGCTCGGCGGGAACGGGCGCAGCCCCGACCGCCAGGTCGTCAGCGGGCCCTTCGCCTATGCGCAGGGCTACTGGCCGATCAAGGAGGGCGTCACCGACGGCGCCTTCCTCACCAGGGACTTCGGGCGCCCCCGCAACCCCATCGAGCTGCCGACGAAGCAGGACCTGGACGCGGCGCTCGCCGACAAGGTCTACGACACCTCGCCCTGGGACTCCACCTGCACCAAGGGCTTCCGCAACAAGCTGGAGGGGTGGGGGACCGGCCAGGACCACGTCGCCTGGCGCAACCACAACCGCGTGCACCGCTGGGTGGGCGGCGCCATGCTCGGCGGGGCCTCCGTCAACGACCCCGTGTTCTGGCTGCACCACGCCTTCGTCGACCTGCAGTGGACGCGGTGGCAGCAGCGGCACCGCAAGAGCGCGCGCTATCTGCCGGCCTCGCCGCCCGGACCCGGCGACGACCAGCACGGGCGGATCGTCGCGCGGGACGAGCGCATGCCGCCGTGGGACGTGACGCCGCGCTCGATGGAGGACGTGAGCGGGATCTACCGGTACGCCTGACCGGCCGGACCGGGGAGGGTTGGGTCGGCCGGGCCGGGCCGCCGGGTCCGTTCAGCCCAGGCGCCGTACCGGTTCGCCGTCCAGGAACGCGCGGATGTCGTCCACCGCCTCGCGGTAGTACGTCTCGTAGTTCGAGCGCGACACGTAGCCGAGGTGCGGGGTGGCGAGCAGGCGGGGGGCCGTGCGCATCGGGTGGCCGGCGGGGAGCGGTTCCACGTCGAAGACGTCGACGCCCGCGCCGGCGATGCGGCCCTCGTGCAGGGCGGCGAGCAGGGCGTCCTGGTCGACGATCGCCGCGCGGGAGGTGTTGACCAGATAGGCCGTGGGCTTGAGGAGGGCGAGTTCGGCGGGGCCGAGCAGGCCGCGGGTGCGGTCGCTCAGGGCCAGGTGCACGGAGACGTAGTCGCTCTCCGCCAGCAACTCCTCCTTGGAGGCGGCGAGGTGGACGCCCACCTCGTCGGCGTACTCCTTGGTGAGGTTCTGGCTCCAGGCGCTGACGTGCATGCCGAAGGCGAGGCCCACGTGCGCGACCCGGCTGCCGATCTTGCCGAGGCCGAGCAGGCCGAGCCGGCGGCCGTGCAGGTCGGCACCGACCGTCTGCTGCCAAGGCCCGCCGGAGCGAACGGAGTTGGCCTCCTCGACGATCCCGCGGGCCAGGCCGAGGAGCAGGGCCCAGGTCAGTTCGACGGGCGGGGTCGAGGCGCTGGCCGTGCCGCAGACGGTGACGCCGAGGGCCTCGGCGGCGGCCTGGTCAATGACGCTGTTGCGCATGCCGGAGGCGACGAGGAGTCGGAGCCGGGGCAGGCGGGCGAACAGCGAGGCCGGGAAGGGGACCCGCTCGCGCAGGGTGACGACGATGTCGAACTCGGCGAGGGCGGCGGCGAGTTCGTCCTCGCCGGCGAAGTGTTCGGGGAAGCTGACGGTCTCCACCCGGTCCGCCACGGGCGACCAGTCGGCGATCCGGGTCGCGACCTGCTGGTAGTCGTCGAGCACAGCGCAGCGCAGTCGCACGGCGGGTCCCTTCGTCGGTGTCTCGGTGCAGGTCGTCATGGTCCCGCATGAGGGGTCCGGCGGCGGCGCCCGGTCAGACGGCGTGCTGCCGGGCCTTGGCCTGGACGTGGGCGGCGTAGCGGACGGTGAAGACCATCGGGACGACGAAGCCGGCCACCTGGATGAGGGTGGCGGCCGTCGAGTGGCCGTCGCCCGCGTGCGCCTCGAAGGCGAGCAGGGCGGCCGTCACGGCGAAGGCCGCGGTCCATACGGCGGTGATGATGACGTTGACGCGGACGAACGGCTTGAGTCCCCAGACCTCGGGCGGGGTGCTGCGCTTGGCGATGCCCAGCGTGAACGGCCTGCCGACGGCCAGCGAGACCCCGGCGATGACGGCCAGGGTGCCGGAGGAGAGGGCCGCGGAGTAGTCGTGCACGCCCGAGTGCGGGTCGGCGAAGGCGACCACGGCCAGGACGGCGAAGAAGGCGGCCGAGCCCAGCTCGATGATCAGGGCGTCGACTCCGGTACCCGCCCGCACCTGCTGGGCGATGACCGCGATCGCCACCACGAGGGCGGCGAGCGCGCCCCACTGCCAGCTGCCGGAGGGCGCCACGGCGAAGACGATCCAGGGGAGGAACGTGCGCAGGTAGGACATGGGGGCTCCGTCCGGTTCCGTTCGCTGGTTTCACTTGCGACATGTCAAAACTAGAAGGTCCTGTTGCGACATGTCAATGATGGAATATCGAGAGTAGGGTGGAGGCATGAGCCTTCGACACGCCCTGCTCGGACTGCTCTCCGAGCGCACCGCCAGCGGGTACGACCTGCTGAAACTGTTCGACACGTCGCTGGCCAACGTCTGGCCGGCGACGCAGAGCCAGATCTACACGGAGCTGACCAAGCTCGACGGCTCCGGTCTGATCACGGTCGCGGCGGAGGGGCCCCGGGGCCGCAAGGAGTACGCCATCACCGACGAGGGCATGGCCGAGCTCCGCCACTGGCTGACCGAGACCCGGCCGCAGCGCACCATCCGCAGCGACGTCCTGCTGCGGGTCTTCTTCCTCGGGGTGCTCACGCCCGGCCAGGCCCGCGGTTACCTCACCGAGCTGGAGGAGATGTCCGCGGCGGAGGGCGAGAGCCTGCGGCAGCTGTCGGAGACGGTGGACTGGGGCGACGACCAGCTCTCGGTCCACGGCAGGATCGCGCTGGAGTACGGGCTGCGGTTCAACGCCATGCGCCGGGAGTGGGCCCACTGGGCGGCCGCGCAGATCAAGTGAGCCTCGGCCTCTGTCCACAGGCGCCCGGACGCGCTCGTACGGGCACCTAGACTGAACCGGCGCGGTGCGGCGCACGGAACAGGGCGGGACGGGAGTAGGACAGTGGCGGCAGACACCGGTGGCTTCGAGGATCCCTCCGCCGAGGTGCTCACGGAGGCGGCCGCCGCCTTCGGGCTGCTGGCGTCCTCGGCCCGGCTGCACATCGTGTGGGCGCTGGCGCAGGGCGAGAGCGACGTCACGCATCTCGCGGACCGGGTCGGCGGCGCGCTGCCCGCGGTCAGTCAGCACCTGGCGAAGCTGAAGCTCGCCGGGCTGGTGCGCTCCCGCCGCGAGGGCCGGCGCCAGATCTACTTCGTGGACGACCCCGACGTCGTGACCGTGGTCCGGGTGATGGTGGGGCAGCTGTCGGCGCGGGCCGAGGGGGCCTCCGCGTCCGTGCACAGGCTGCGCGGGACCGGTGGCTGACAGCGCGGCGCCCTCGGAGCCCGCCGACGCCGCATCCGGCGGCCGGCGCTTCGAAGCGGTGGGGGAGCCCGGCCCGGCGACCCTGCTCCAGACACTGCGGCAGCTCGGCAGCGGCCCCCGCGGCCTGACCGAGGCGCAGGCGGCGCAGCGGCAGGCCCGTGTCGGCCCCAATGTGCTGCCGGGGCGCCGGGAGTCCTCCTGGCCGAGGGCGCTGGGGCGGAGTCTGCGCGACCCGTTCACCGCCGTGCTGCTCTGCCTCGGCCTGGTCTCGGCGGCCGTCGCCTCCTGGGGCACCGCCTGCGTGATCCTCCTGCTGGTCGCGGTGAGCTGCGCGCTGCGGGCGTCCGGGGAGCACCGGGCCGACCGGTCCATGGCCGGGCTGCGCCGCCTGGTCGCCACCACCGCGACCGTCCTGCGCCGGGACGGCGAGGACCTGCCGCCGGATGTGCGGGAGATCCCCGTGGACGAGCTGGTGCCCGGGGACGTGATCCGGCTCGGCCCGGGCGACCTGGTCCCGGCCGACGTACGGCTGCTGCGCGCCCGGGGACTGACCGTGCATCAGGCGCCGCTCACGGGCGAGTCGGCGCCTGTGGCCAAGGACGCCGACGAGGCGGCGACCACGGCCGGCGGCGGTGGGTTCGACCGGCCGCAGCTGTGCTTCCAGGGCAGCAGCGTGGCCTCCGGGAGCGCCACGGCGGTGGTCGTGGCGACCGGTGCGCGTACCCGGTTCGCCGCCGCGCACAGCGGTGACGAGGACCGGCGGGAGGCCAGCGCCTTCGACCGGTCCGTGCACGGTATCTCCTGGATCCTCATCCGGTTCATGCTGCTGACCCCGCCCCTGGTCCTGATGGCGGGCGCCGCCCTGCGCGACCGCGGCCCGGAGACGCTGCCGTTCGCCGTCGCGGTCGCCGTCGGGCTGACGCCGGAGATGCTGCCCGTCATCGTCACCCTGTGCCTGGCGCGCGGGGCCTCGCTGCTCGCGCGGCAGCACGGCGTGATCGTCAAACGGCTGCCCGCCCTGCACGACCTCGGCGCCGCCGATGTGCTGTGCCTCGACAAGACCGGCACCCTCACCCAGGACCGGCCGGTCCTGCACCGCGCCCTCGGCCCCGGCGGACGGGACGACCCCGAGGTGCTGCGCTGGGCCGCGGTCAACGCCTGGTGGACCCTCCAGCTCGCCGACCTGCCCGCACCGGACGCCCTCGACGACGCGGTGCTCGACGCCGCCGACGAGGAGGACGTCATGGCGTACGACGGCGTGGCGGCCCTGCCCTTCGATTCGCCGCGGCGCCTTGCCACCGCCGTGGTCCGCACGCCGGGCCGGCCGGGCGTGCACACCCTGGTCGTCAAGGGTGCCGCGGAAGCCGTGCTGGAGCGCTGCGTCCTGGCGGACGAGGAGCGTGCGGAGCTGCTCGCGCTCGCCGCGCGGCACGCGGACGAGGGGCTGCGGGTCCTCGCGGTCGCCACCGCCGAGCGCTCCGCACGCACGCGTGACTACACGCCGGCCGACGAACGGGGCCTGGAACTCCGGGGGTTCGTCACCTTCAGGGACGCGCTCGCCCCGACCGCCGCCACCGCACTGCGCGTGCTCGCGGGACGGGGCGTCTGCGTCAGGGTCGTCACCGGCGACCACCCGGGCACGGCGGTGCGCGCCTGCCGGGACCTGGGCATCGACGTGCCGCCGGACGGCGTCCTGACCGGCGAGCGCGTCGACGACCTGACCGATGCCGAGCTAGCCGAGGCCGCCGCCGGGACCGTCGTCTTCGCCCGCTGCGCCCCCGAGCACAAGGCCCGTGTCGTCACCGCGCTGCGCGCGAGCGGGCACACGGTCGGCCATCTCGGCGACGGGGTCAACGACCTGCCCGCGCTGCGCGCCGCCGACGTCGGCATCGCACCACGCGACGCCGTGGACGTCGCCCGCGAGAGCGCCGACCTGGTCCTCGCCGAGAAGGACCTCACCGCGATCGACCACGGCATCGCGGCCGGACGGTACGCGGGCGGCAACATCGCCACCTACCTGCGCATCACCCTGTCCTCGAACCTCGGCAACGTCATCGCGATGCTCGCGGCCGGCCTCCTGCTGCCCTTCCTGCCGATGCTCCCGGCGCAGGTGCTGGCGCAGAACCTCTGCTTCGACGCCGCCCAGCTCGCCTTCGCCCACGACCGGCCGCACCCCTCGGTGCTGCGCCGCCCGACCGTGCTGCGCCCGCGCCAACTGCTGCGCTTCATCACCGGCTTCGGCGTCCTGAACGCGGTCGCCGACCTCGCCACCTTCGGGGTGCTGGCGTTCGCGCTGAGCGGGTTCGAGGGGCTGGCGGACGCCTCGGCCTTCCACTCCGGCTGGTTCACCGAGAACCTGCTGACCCAGGCGCTGGTGATGGTCCTCCTGCGCGCCGGGCGGCGGAGCGCGACCGGCGGGCGGCCGGGGCCGATCGGCTGGGCGGCGGGCGCGCTGGCCACCGTAGGGCTGCTGGTGCCGGTGTCGCCGCTGGGATCGCTGCTCGGGCTGTCGCCGCTGCCGCTCCTGTACTACCTGCTGCTGGCGGCCGTACTCGCGCTGTACGCGGTGGGGTTGGTGGCGGTCCGGGCGCGGCAGGAGCGGGGGATGGCGGAACGGGCGCGGCAGGAGCGGAAGATGGCGGAACGGGAGCCGTCCGGGCGGAGCGTGTAGGACCGCGCAGCGCGATCCGTGCAGGACCGCGCCGGGCGGGACGCGGAGCCATTGGTTGTACAGTTGCGCAATGTAGCAACCATCAACCGTGGGAGAGGGGTGGGCGGGATGCTCCGCAACGGACTGGAACCGTGGCACCTGCTGATCGTGGCGATCGTCATCATCTTGCTGTTCGGATCGAAGAAGCTGCCCGAGGCCGCCCGCGGTCTGGGCAAGTCGATGCGCATCCTCAAGAGCGAGGCGAAGGCGATGAAGGACGACGAGGGTGCCGTCCACTCCGTGCCCGGGGACGGTGCGGCCCAGTGAGCCGCGGCACCCTTCTGTAACCGCGTTGTCGCAGCGTGTGCGTGTGGTGTAAACCACCTGCGCGCTCAGGCACAGTTGCTATATTGCGCAATCATCCAATCCGTGGGGTGCGCCCTGACGTGCGGGGCGGTGTCCTGCTCCCGGCCGTCGCGCCGGCGGTTGGCGTCGGCCAGAGCAGAGGGAGTGGGACGTGAGCGACCCCTGGGGCGAAGGCCGCGGCCGTGCCGCCACCCGTGCCCGCTCGGCGGCGCGCGACCGGTCCGGCGGCCGCGACCGCTCGGCGCCCGTGCCGCACCAGCGTCACGCGGGCGACGACGGAGCGCACCGGTCCTCGCACGGAGGCCGCGCGGCCGCCCGGCAGGCGGCGCACGGCCGGGGGCGCCGAGCGAACCGGCGGGCCAGGCCCGTCGCCCGGCGCCGAAGGATCGCACGCATAGCCCTGTTCACGGTGTCCGCGCTGATCCTGGTCACCGCGGGTGCGGGCGCGTGGCTGTACGAGCACCTGAACGGCAACATCAACAGCGTCTCGCTCGACGGCAAGGGCGGCCAGGAGAAGGCGGACGCCTTCGGCCGGACCCCGATCAACATCCTGGTGATCGGCTCGGACGGCCGGAACAACGCCGCCGACTGCAAGCTGGGCGGCGGCTGCGGCTCGGCGAGTTCGACCGCCGGGCACAACGCGGACGTGGAGATGGTGGTGCACGTCTCCGCCGACCGCTCCAACGCCACCGTGATGAGCATCCCGCGCGACACCATGACCGATGTCCCCGCCTGCAAGGACCCGGACACCGGCCAGTCGACGTCCGGCTTCCACGGGCAGATCAACAGCGCGCTCCAGTACGGCGCGGCCTGCCAGGTCGACACCGTCCACCAGCTCACCGGCATCACCATCGACCACTTCGTGATGCTCGACTTCTCCGGCGTGGTGAAGATGTCCGACGCCGTGGGCGGGGTGTCGGTGTGCGTCAGCGACAACGTCTACGACACCTACTCGCACCTCAAGCTCGCCAAGGGCTCGCACACCCTCAAGGGCCAGGCGGCGCTCGAGTTCGTCCGCTCCCGGCACGGCTTCGGCGACGGCAGCGACCTGGGCCGCACGGTCTCCCAGCACCTCTTCCTGGGCGCCATGATCCGCAAGTTCAAGAGCGCGGGCACGCTGGCCAACCCGGCCAAGGTCTACTCGCTCGCCGACGCCGCCACCAAGGCGCTGACCGTGGACACCGGTCTCGGCAGCGTGAGCAAGCTCGTCGACCTGGCGACCGACCTGAACAAGGTGCCGTCGAAACGGATGACGTTCACGACGATGCAGACGGCGGCCGACCCGACCAACGCCGACCGCGTCGTGCCCGCGGCCGCCGCCAAGTCGCTGTTCGCGACGATCGCCGACGACCAGTCCCTGACGTCGAGCAGCGGCAAGAAGAAGGCCGCGAAGTCCGCGTCCCCGTCGCCGGCGGCCACCGTGCCGGCCTCCGAGGTCGCCGTGGAGGTCGAGAACGGCACCACCACCGCCGGACGCGCCTCGGT
>NZ_JBHVGU010000001.1:293866-400374 GCF_042800575.1 Streptomyces sp. NPDC057616 | reverse complement strand
TTGCCGTCCCACTCCACATCCGCCAGCGCTTTGCGGGAAGCCTCCGCGGCGTCGTCCAGGCCACTGGCCAGGTGCCGCCACTTCTTCGCGATCTCGCGTACCCCGTCCGGGTCCACCGCCGGATCCGTGAGACCCAGGAACTCCAACTGGGTGGCGAGAGTGTCGCCGAACATGTGGTTGTACTTGTTGATCCCAGTGCAGCGGGTTGATGTCGACCATGATGCTGCCGCTCAGCCCCTCTGACCCCGGGCCGCGGCCGGGATCAGCAGCTGCTTTGTCAGGTCCGACATGTCACCCGCCCCCGTACTTCACTCTGTGCACATGCCAACCCACGACATTAGAGAGAGGGGGTATGCGGCAGGTATGGCGAGCGCCAAGGGCGTGTAAAGATCGTCAACACGTTGGACGCCGGACAGGCGGTCAGCGCTGTGGCTGACCGCCCTTGTTGTCCGGTGAGGTGCGGCCTTGTCAGAAGGCCTTGTTGTCGCAGCCCATCTTCGAGCCGAGCTGGGCGTTCTGGGCCGCCGGGTCGCCCTCGCCGTTGAGGCCGTTGCCGAGTACGCCGTCGAGCAGGCCGACCGCACCGAGGATGTCGATGTTCAGGTCGTGGGAGCGGCAGGTGGTGCTCTGCTGGACGCTGACCTGACCGCCGCCCGGGCCCGTGCCGTCGGCGTGGGCGGTGCCGGCGGCCAGGATGCCGACGCTGCCGAGGGCGGCGAGCAGGACGGCGGCCTTGTGAAGCTTGTGCATGTCATCTCCGGTGAAGAGGTAGATGCGAGACGCGAAGGATCGACTCCTTACAGCCACCGGAGATTAGTGACAAACGTCCCAAATGGTCCCAGGGCGCGCCGGTGTTCATCCGGGGCGTCGGCGGGGGAAGAGGGCGCGGCGGGTGGGAGTGGGGGAGGGGGCCGGTCAACGGGTCTGCCCGCAAGCGGAGTTGAGGGAAACGCCTGGTGCGGGCGGGTGTTGGGTGGGGTGTGGCAGGCGGGTGGCCTGTGGGCGCGGTGAGTTACGCCGTTTCGGCGCGCAGGCCGTCGCGCAGCCGCCGGAGGTCGTCGGCATGGCGGCCCAGGCCGTTGAGGCGCAGCCGGGCGGCCTCCGTGCGCGGGGTCGGGTGGAGGGTGAAGGCGAGGTTCAGGGACTCGCGGAGCATCCACAGGTCGTAGGCCAGCAGCCGGGACGCGTGGGCCTGGACCGCCACCAGGTCCGGCTCGGTGAGATGCAGGTCCTGCAGGCGGGCGCGCAGCCGGTGCAGGGCGATGCTCTGCTGTCCGCAGGAGCGGGCCGTCTGGCGGGAGACCGGGCCCGGTTCGCCGCAGGCCGCCACCGCCGCGTCGGCCGGCGTCTGTGCGCTCACCGCCTCGTCCAGGACCGTGAGCAGGCCGTGCAGCTGGGCCGGGCGCGAGGGGCGGGCCGCGGCCGGGTGGTGATGGAGGCGCGCCAGGGTCCGCATGGCACGGTGCCACGGCGCGGTGCCCGGGGGTGGGCGTCTGCGCATGCCTCCAGTGTGCGCCTGTGCCGCCGGTCCCCGGCAGCCCCCGGTACGGACGGAAAAGCCGGTCAGGGAGCGGTCGACCGGCGTTCCTCGTCGGTCAGCGGCGGGCTCTGGAGGTGCGGCGTGCGCGGGCCGAAGAGCAGCGGGATCAGCATGTCCGGCGAGAACAGGCGGGGTGCCGGTTTCGACAGGCTCATGACGTCCAGCAGGGCGCCCAGCGCGCGCGGGCTGCGCGCGCCGGTGGCGACCGCGCGGTCGATGAACCGGCTCAGGCCGCGTTCCACCGCCGTCGGGGGCGTGCTCGCGGCGCCCGGGTAGAACACGTCCTGTCCCACGGCCAGATTCCAGGCGGCGCCGACCGGGCGGGCCGCGGCGCGCTGCAGGCGGCGGGCGGTGCCGGGGGCGGTGAGCGCGGCCGAGCGCAGGACGGCGCGGACGGCGAGCGCGCACTGGGCGGCGACGGTGACGCCGTGGCCGTAGACCGGGTTGTAGCCGGCGATGGCGTCGCCGAGGACGGTGAAGCCGTCGGGCCAGGGGCGCATCTTCTCGTAGTAGCGGCGGCGGTTGGCGGTGCTGCGGGTGGTGACGACGCCGCCGAGCGGCTCGGCGTCCTTGATCAGTTCGCCGATGACGGGGTCGCCGAGCGTGAGGGCGAAGTCCGCGAAGGCGTCGGCGTCGGCGGTGGGTTCGCCGCCGCGGGTGCCCGAGAGGGTGACGATCCAGCGGCCGTCCTCGACGGGCAGGATGATGCCGCCGCGCCCGGGCGCCTTCGCCGGGTTCGCCTGGACGTTGACGATCGGGAAGGCTCCGGCCGCTTCGCCCGGGGCCCGGTAGAGGCGGGTGGCGTAGGCGACCCCGGCGTTGACCTCGCGCTCGGTGACCTGGGGCAGGCCGAGTTCGGTCAGCCAGCGCGGGGCCTGGGAGCCGCGGCCGGAGGCGTCGACGACGAGGTCCGCGGTGAGGGTGAGGTCCTCGTCGCCGGTGCGGACGCGGACGCCGGCGACGCGGGTGGCGTCGCCTTCCAGGGACAGGGCGGTGGTGTTCGCGCGGAGCGTGACGCGGTCGTCGGCGAGGACCCGGGCCCGGATCACCGCGTCGAGCAGGTCGCGCGAGCACACCAGGATGCGGTGCTCGGTGGAGGTGAAGCGGCGGAACCAGACCTCGTTGGGGGCCCGGGAGACCATGTCGCCCATGATGTGCGGCAGATGGGCGCCGGCGTCGACGATCTCTCGCACCAGCCCGGGCAGCAGCGCGTCGAACGCCCTTACGCCACCGGTCCACACGAGGTGCGCGTGCCGTGCCTGGGGGACGCCGCGGCGCGGCTCGGGCCGCTCGGGGAGCGTGTCGCGCTCGACGACGGTGACGTCGGCGAACTCGGCGAGCGCCGCCGCCGCGAACAGGCCGGAGATGCTGCCGCCGACGACGACGGCACGGGGCCGGCGGGCGGTGGGTCTGTCAGGCATGGGTGCTCGTGCTTTCTGTGCTGTTCAGCCGTCGCCGGAGGGCGTCGACGGTGTGCGGGCGGCGCAGCGCCCGCGAGACGGACTCGAGGTCGCCGGTCACCAGGGTGCCGGTCGGTGCGGAGCCGGCGCCGGCCGCGCCCGGCGCACCCGCGCGCCGGGCGTCGACGGCGGCGAGGACCACGACGGCACCGGCCGTCCCGCGCGCCCTCTCCTCGTCGTGGTCGAGCAGCGCGGCCTCGTAGGCCCGGTGGTAAAGCCCTTGGTCGAAGTACGGGTTGAGCAGGCGCAGCGCGTCGTGGATGCGCTGGCGGCGCTGCATCAGACGCAGGTCCAGCGGGGCCCACAGGCCGAGGCGGGCCGGTGCCGCGGACGCCCCGAGGACGTGCACCGCCCGCGACAGCGGCCGTAGCCGCAGGTGTTCGCGCTGGTCCCGGATCCACCGCTGGAAGAACGGGCCCACCTGCGGCACCAGGAATCCGAGCGCCACCAGGGCGGCCTCCAGGAGCGCGAAGGGCGGGGCCGCCCGGGTGCTCAGGCCGTCCCAGTCGGTGCCCGACCAGCGGGCGCCGATCGCCGTCAGCTTCGCCGCGTCGAAGAGCAGGCCGGAGGCGAAGCCGAGTTGGAGCAGGACGACGCCGGTGCGCAGCCAGCGGTTCTCGATCTCCGGGAACCACTTCCACAACATGGAGGCGGCGACCAGGGACGACACCATGTGCGCGGTCAGGTAGAGCAGGATGTGCTCGCGCATCCACGGAGTGCCGGCGTAGTAGGTGTCCAGGTCGTAGATCCGCGGCTCGGGCGCGTGCGCCAGCAGGAAGGTCCCCCACAGGGCGACGACCACACCGGCGTAGACCCAGTAGATACGGCGCATCCGGCGCCGGCGGCGCTCCGAGGGCTCCTCGCGCCAGCGGATGATCATCGTCAGGCCGGTGGCGCAGAACGCGGTGAGGAACGAATACGCCCAGGGCGAGGCGATGTTGGGGACGCCCGTCAGCTCGTTGAGCCGCTGGATGTTGACGGGGGTGATGACGACGAGGACGGCTGTCGCCCAGGTCAGCAGCAGGGTGGTGGCCCGTACGTCGGGGTCGCGCCAGGCGCGCACGAACGTCGGGAGCTTGACCAGCAGCGCCGTCGCCAGCAGCGCGGTCGGCACGGCGTAGGGGATGTGGAAGTGGTCGGCCATCAGAGCAGGCGCCCGCCGCGGTTGCTCAGCGACAGGTTGATACGTCCCTCCACCGTGGCCGGCGTGACCGGGCCCTGCGCGTACCGGCCCGTCATCCAGGTGCGCACCTCACGGGCGAACAGCAGGCCGAACGTCTCGGCGTCCACCTCGTGGTCGTCGGCGCAGGCCGAACGCGCCGCCACCGTACGGCAGACGTCGCGGGGCACCTCCTCGGAGGCGAGGATCTGCCGGGCGGCCCGGCGCAGCAGCTCGGGGGTCCGGCCGCCGTCGAGGGCGCGGGCGGCCGCCGGGCCGACCGGGTGGTCCTCGCAGGAACCCTGCTCCTCGTGCCACAACTCGTGTCCCAGGATGACCAGTTGGGCCTCGGGGACGGTGCTCTCCTCGACCACGATGATGGACCGGTCCCCGCAGTCCAGGCGCATGCCGGAGACCGGGATCTCCGGCGGGAACGCCCGGAACACCAGCTGTACGGGCCGCTCGACGCGCACGCTCATGGCGTGGCAGAACCCCTCCATCACGGTCCGCGGCTCCGAGGGCCGCGGGACGGACTTCGACGCCTCCCGGCCCAGCGCGGCGAGCAGGGACTTCATCGCCCTGGTGGTCATCGCAGGCTGTCCCTCTCCAGCGCCTCGCGCGCCGGCGCGTCGTGCGGGACCGCGGAGCGGATGACGCCCTCCAGCAGGCGGTCCAGCTGCTCCGGGGTCATCGCGCCGTGGCGCCGCAGGTCCGCGGCGCGTACGCCGTAACGGTCCATCAGGGCCCGTACCGGATCCGGCTGTTCGGACCGGCGCTCCAACGTCCGCAGGGCGGGCTGCAGGACGCGTTCGAGGGCGTCGGGGGCCGGGGCGGTGAAGAACGCCTCGCCGCCCTCGACACCGAAGAACTCCACCAGTCCGTGCAGGAATTCGACGCTCGGCACCTTCTTGCCGGCGCAGACCTGGCGGGCCCAGTACTCGGAGACGCCCAGATGGGCGCGGACGTCGGCGGCGAGATCCGACATCCGGCCGCCCGTGCGGGCCAGATGGGCCTCCGCGAGGGTTCTCAGCCGGGCGCAGACACGGTCGTTGACCTTGTCGGCCGGGGTGGCACCGCCCGCCAGCAGGGTGCGCACGGTGCTTTCGGGCAGGGCCGTCCTGGCGGCCAGTTCGCGTGGGTCGAGCACGTCGGACCGGGTCAGGCCCTGCTCGTCGGCGAGTGCCTCGAGACGCCGAAGGGTCTCGGGGAGGTGTGTGGGCGGCTCCACCATGTGCTTCGTCATGCGTTCCCTGAGCCCGGCTCGACAGCTGTGTGTGGCGCCTCGCAGCCTAGGGCCAGTTTCGCCTCTCTCAACGATCGTTTATCGGCCAAAAAACGATCGTTGAACGGTCAGCGGGTTACAGCGACCGGATCGCAGGAGAAGAAGAGAGGGAGAGACGCCTAGGGGGCGTCTCCTCCCCGGGGAGTAGCGGACGGCGGGCCCGCTCCTGCTGCGGAGGCAGTGCAGATGCCTCCGTGGGCACGATGTGCCGGAGGGCCGCGCGGACCAGGCTGGTTCACATCAGCCAGTAGGCCGAGAGGCTCGAGGAGGGCGTCATGAACCGCCAGATCCGTGTCCGCGTCATCCGCCGGCCCAGCGCGCCCCGCGACACCCCGATCGACCGCAGGACGCCTTCGGGACGGGTGCTGCCGTACTGAGCGAAGGCCCCTCGTACCGAGCGAAGGCCCCCAGGTACTGATGCGAAGGTCCCCCGGGACCCGTGCGAAGGCCCCCCATCTGGCCGGAAGCGATCGTGCCGATCGCGCGGCCGGTCGTGCCGGGGCCTTCGCGATGTCCGGGAATGCCGGTCGCGACCCGGGGTAAATGGGTCGTACATGGACCGACGTATCGAGGTGATCACGTCATGAGCGTGACCGAGTGCCGCACCGGCCCGCTCCCCGCCGTCGACCCGTTCGTGCACCCGGCCCTCTTCTACGCCGACGCGCACGAGTACCTCGCGGGCACGCTGCCCTTCGTACGCGACGCCCTCGCCGCCGGCGAGCCCGTGGCGGTGGCCGTGCCCGCGGAGAACCTCGCCCTGATCCGGGACGGGCTGGGCGCGGACGCCGGCGCCGTGCAATTCGTGGACATGCGGGAGGCGGGCCGCAACCCCGGCCGGATCATCCCCGGTGTGCTGCGCGCCTTCGCCGACGCGCAGCCGCCCGGCACCCGCGTCAGCATCGTCGGCGAACCGGTCTGGGCCGGCCGGGGACCCGCCGAGTACGCCGCCTGCGTCCAGCACGAGGCGCTGATCAACGACGCCTTCCGCGGCCGGGAGGCCACCATCCTGTGCCCGTACGACACCCGGCGGCAGGCCCCGCACGTCATCGCCGACGCGCACGCCACCCATCCCACCGTCGTACGGGGCGGCTCCGGGCGCCAGGAGAGCAGCCGGGCCTACGCGCCCGCGGACGTCGTGGCCCGCTACAACCAGCCGCTGCCGTCCGCGGCGCACGGGCCGGCCTTCCGCTTCGAGGAGGAGTCGCTCGGCGACGCCCGGCACTTCGCGGCCGACGAGGGCGCGCGGCTCGGCCTGACCTCCGCGCGGCGGGGCGATCTGGCGCTGGCCACCGCCGAGCTGGCCACCAACAGCGTGGTGCACGGCGGGGGTTCGGGCACGCTCGCGCTGTGGGCCGAGGACGGGCACGTGGTGTGCGAGGTGCGCGACCGGGGCCATCTCACCGATCCGCTGGCCGGGCGCCGGCCCGCCTCCCGCGAGCAGCGCGGCGGCCGCGGGCTGCTGATGGTCAACCTCGTCGCGGACCTCGTCCGCATGCACACCGGGCCCGGCGGCACCACGGTCCGCTGCTGGTTCGCCCGCTGACCGCCCGCACCCGCCGCGCCCGGCCGGTCACAACGGGGCCTCCCACGTCACGGTCGTGCCGGTCCCTCCGTCCGCGGAGCCCTCGGGCTCGGTGCCCACGTCCGCCGCGGCCCCGTCCTCGGTACCGCTGCCGCCGTCGTCGCGCACCGTCAGCCGTACGCCGGCGCGGCCGTCCGGGGGCTTCGCCGTCACGTCCACCGCGACCTCGATACGGGAGACGCCGGGGCGGCGGGAGGCGGTGGCGAGGGCGCGGCGCAGGGCGTCGAGGAGGCGGGTGGCGACCCGGCCCGGGACCCGGCTGTCGACGGGGCCGGTGAACCGCGTGGACGGCTGGAAACCGAGGACGGCCGCCGCGCCCGCCGTCTCGCGGAGCACCTTGCCGCGGAAGGTCGTCGGCGCCTCGGCGGGCGGCTGCTGGAGGGCGAAGATCGCCGTACGGACCTCCTGGACGGTCGACCGGAGTTCGTCGACGGCCCGCGCGAGGGTCTCCTGGACCTCGCCGCCGGGGCTTCTGCGCTGGGTGGACTCCAGCATCATGCCGGTGGCGAACAGCCGTTGGACGACGAGGTCGTGCAGATCGCGGGCGATGCGGTCGCGGTCCTCGAAGACGGCGAGGCGCTCGCGGCTGTGCTGCGCGTCGGCGAGCACGAGGGCGACGGCCGCCTGGTAGGCGAACTGGCAGGCCAGCAGCCGCTCGACGGCGGTGTACGGCCGGTCGCCGCGGCGGCGGGGCAGGGCGAGCGTGCCGATGAGCCGCCCGTCCGCCTCCAGCGGCAGCATCATGCTGGGCCCGAACCGGTGCCGCACATGCGTGGTCATCCGGGGGTCGGTCGCCGAGTCGTCGATGAACACCGGTTCCCCGCCCAGGAGTTGTTCGAGGACCGGGCTGCCGGGCCGGATGGTGGCGCCCACGATGTCGCCGGGGTCCTCGTACGTCGACGCGGTCACGATCTCCATGCCGCCCTCGTCGGTGCGCTGCAGGATCACGCCCGCCGCCGCGTCGGCGAGGATCCGGGCGCGTTCGGCGACGGTGGTCAGCGCGTCGGCGGCGCTCTCGCCGGTGAGCAGGGCGGTGGTCACGGCCGCGGCGCCCTCGATCCAGCGCTCGCGCTGCCGGGCGGCCTCGTAGAGACGGGCGTTGCCGATGGCGATGCCGGCCTGGGTGGCGAGGACGTGCAGCAGCTGCTCGTCCTCGGCGGTGAAGGGCGCGGCGTGCCGCTTCCCGGCGAGGTGCAGGTCGCCGAAGTGCTCGTCCTGGACGCGGATGGGCACGCGCAGGCTCTCGGGGCAGCGGGGCACGGCCCCCGGGGTGCTGATCCCGGTGAGCCCGTCGCGGCCCGGGTCCACGGTGTCGAGCGCCGCGTGGCGGGCGCCGGTCAGTTCGGCCGCGCTGTCCACGATGTGCTGGAGGGTGGTGCGCAGTTCGAGGTCGGTACCGACGCTGAGGACGGCCTCCAGCAGGGGCGGGAGGCGGGTGCCGGCCATGCCGCGCCGCTTCCGGGGCTCATTTGCTCGCGATCGGTTCGAGCGTCAGCGGCTCGATCTTGCCCTCCAGCATGTAGCCCAGTCCCTGCACGGCGCAGATGTCGGGCCGTTCGGCGATGTGCACGGGCAGCTTGGTGGCCTGGCGCAGCATCTGGTCCAGGCCCGGCAGCAGGGCGCTGCCGCCCACCATGGTGATCCCGCTGTCGACGAGGTCGGCGACCAGGTCGGGCGGGCAGCCGCGCAGCACCCGGCCGATGCCGTCGAGCACGGCGGTCAGCGGGGTCTCGATCGCGTCGCGCACCGCGGCGGTGTCCACCCGCACACTGCGGGCGAGCCCGGTGGCGACGTCCCGCCCGTGGATCTCGGTGGACTCCGGGCCCTGGCGGGTGAGGCCGTTGCCGGACAGGGCGATCTGCAGCGGCCGTACGGACTGGCTGGGCAGCATCAACTCGTGCTCGTGGCGCAGGTGCTGGACGATCGCGTGGTCGACGGCCTCCCCGCCGACGGGGATGCGCTCGGCGGTGACGATCGAGCCGAGCGAGAGCACGGCGACCTGGGTGGCCGCCGCCCCGCACACCATGATCATGGTGGCCTCGGGCTGCTCCACGGGCAGTCCGCAGCCGACGGCGGCCGCGATCAGCGTGTCCACGAGCTCCACGCGGCGCGCGCCGAGCCCGACGAGCGTCTCGACGGCGGCCCGCCGGGCCAGCGGATCGGCGTCGTGCGGGGTGCAGGCCGCGGCGCGCAGGAAGGGCTTGCGGCGCAGCGTGCGGCGCATCTTGTCGCCGAGCAGCTGCCGCAGCATGCGCTGCGCCATCTCGATGTCGACGACGGTGCCGCCGGAGACCGGGCGCACGACGCGGATGTAGTCCGGGGTGCGGCCCTTCATCTTCTCGGCGAACTCGCCCACGGCGATCAGGGCGCCGGTCCGTGTGTTCACGGCGGCGGCGGACGGCTGGTCGACGACGAGGCCGGAACCCTTGACGTAGACGCGGGTCCGGGCCGCCCCCAGGTCGACGGCGAAATGGCAGCGTCGCAGCTGCTCCAGACTGGCGGTCATACAAGGTCCTCCCGAGAGCGCAGACCGTGGAGGTGCCGCCGGGCGGCGGGCCTCATAGGCATCGTGCGGCTGCCGGGGTGGGGCGCGCCTTTTATGGGGGGCCGGGCGGGGGTGCCGCTGAATGGGGGTTTTGCGGCTTATGTCCCGATGTAAATCCAAGATAAGCACGCGCATGGTGGTTATAGGGAGCGGGCCGCCTCCAGGAGGGGAGCCAGCGAGGACACGGTCACGTCGCAGCCTGCCTCGCGCAGGCTCTGGCCGATGGTCGGATTGCGGGCCAGGCCGATGAAGCGCAGGCCGAGCTGCTGGGCGGCGGTGAGCTCCGCGACGGTGGAACCGATCATCACGCCCGTGGGCGCGGGCGCGCAGGGGGAGGCCAGAGCGCGCAGCAGGCAGTCCGGGTCGGGCGTCAGCCGGCCGAGGTCGGCGGCGCGGCCGTGGAGGCCGGACAGCGGGAGCCGGTAGGGGTCCAGATAGCGGTGCGCCGCAGGCTCGCAGACGTCCGTGACCACGGCGACCCGGCGGCCGGAGCCGTGCAGGGTGCGGACGAGGACGACGCAGTTGTGGGTCAGGGGGGCGACCGGGACGGCCTCCAGTTCGAGCTGGTCGAGACGGTCGCGCAGCAGCGGTCCCAGCAGGTCGTGGGCGAAGGCGCGCAGCAGGTCCAGCGGATGCGGGAACATGCCCTGCTCGGCGGCGCTCGGCAGCGGACGGCCGGCCGGCGCGTCCCCGGGGTGGCGGTGTTCGGCCACCACCGAGAGCAGAGCGAGCACGGCCTCGTGGGCGGTGTGCGCCGAGAACAGCCGGGTGACGGGTCCGTCGAAGCCGAGCAGCACGGTCTCGGCGCCCGCGAGGAGGTCGGACGGCGACCGGGGCGCCGGGCCGTGCGGGGCCGGGAGCCGGGACCCCTCCGCGGCGAGCTGCACCGAGTACGAGACGGCCAGCCCCGGCACCGGCCATCGGTGCAGGCCGGTGTTGACCGCGCGCTGGGCCGCGCCCGCCCGGCGCAGGGGGTGGCGGCGGGTGATGCGGCCCGCCGCGTCCAGCAGATGGTCGAGCAGCCGGCCCGAGACGCGGGCGGTCTCGCTCCGCACGAAGGCGACCGGGTCGGCGACGTGCCAGGACAGCGCCACCGTGGCGGCGAAGGCTCCCTTGCCCGAACTCGGCAGGGACACGTCGTGCGCGGCCTGGTGCGTGGTGAGGTCGACCTCGTAGTACGTGGTGCGGCGCGGGGGGCGGGTGCCGAGCGGCTGGGCCGGGTTGAGGAGGGTGAGCGGGCCGTCGGGGCGGGTGTGCACGATCGCCGTACGGCCCGGGGCGGGGATGCCCAGCCGGCGCAGGTCGTGGGCGAGGAACGGCCCCTTCACCAGATCCCGTTCCTCGGGCTCGGACCCGCCCGAGTGCAGCGGGTGGTACCAGGCGACCGGCGAGGTGTCCGGCGCGCCGGCGAGCAGCGGCCGGAACCGCGGTCGGTCGAGCGCGGCGGAGCTGGCCGCGAACTCCTCGTACCAGGAAGGGGAGATGACGACCAGGACGTCGGCGGTCGTACGCTCCTGGAGCGTGCGGACCTCCGGCGGCAGGACCGGGTCGCCGGCGCCGGCCGTGTGCCAGAACGTCACCCGCAGCCGTGGCGTGCCGGGCGGCTGGGCGACCACGTCGGCCAGCTCGCGCAGGCCGGCGACGAGCACGGGCAGGGCGTAGCCGCCCGGTTGCGACCGCACCAGGTAGCCGTCGTCGCGCACGCGCACCTCCCGGTGGGCGAGGGCTGCCCGGTCGAGGATGCGGGTCACCGCGTACTCCAGGGCGATCCGGGCCTCGGGGCGGCCGGTGAGGTCGTCGGCCTCGAAGAGGACGGCGGGGCACGGCGGTTCGGGCGCGGCGCTCTCCGCCACGGGCGCGTGCACCGGCGCTCCCGCGAGCCGCCGCACGCTCTCCGCGCTGACCGTCGCGAACGCCTCGCCGTCCGCCGCCGGTTGCGTACCAAAGGACGCGGGCGTCGAGGCGACGAACTCGCCCGGTGCGCGTCCCGCACGGTGGTCGATGAGGCCGCCGACCCGGTCGAGGAGTGCGGTGGTGCGGCCGCGGGCCGAGCGGGGGAGGCTGCGCAGCAGCAGCTCGCGCACGCCGTCGCGGAAGGCGTAGGAGCCGGTCGGGCCGGGGACGGTGGTGAGCATGCCGCTGAGGATCACCTCGGCGAGGTGCTGCGGCCGCGGGTCCGGCTCCAGCGCGGCGTGCACCAGCCGCATCACCGGCAGGTCGGGCCGTCCGAGGGCGAGATGCCCGGCCAGCCGGAACGCCTCCGAGGACGCGGTCGCCCGGAACCGCAGCACCAGCTCCTCGGGGGAGAGCAGCCCGACGTCCGTACGGTCCTCGGAGGCGTCCGCCGGGCGGTCCAGCAGGGCGACGGCGGCGGGAAGTTCGGCGCCTCCCGGGGCGGCGAGCAGCGCCGCCCAGTTCGCCAGCCAGCGGGGGTCCGGCTCCATCACGGGCAGCGGGACGGCCGGCATCGTCCGCGCCTCGTACGACGTGAAGCACAGCGCCGCCGTGGGCGCCGCCGGATGCGGCGCCGACAGCCGGCCGGGCGTCGTCGGCAGGGCGGTGTCCCGCCACAGGTGCTCCGGCAGCGGCTGTACGACGGCCAGGGGCATCCGGCGTGCCCAGCGGCGCAGCGTGTCGTACCAGCGTGTGCCCGCCGGGCCCTGCCGCCACTGCGGGCCCATGCAGTCGCTGATCAGCAGGGTGACGGTGCGGCCGTCGGCGGGTGCGTGGACCGCCCCGCCCCGCACCGTGCCGTCGGGCTCGGCCCGCAGCGCTGTGACCGTGCGAAAGACGCCCGACTGGGCCAGCACCGTGTGCAGTTCGCGGATCAGCGGGCGCCAGACGGGCATCGTGGGACCGGTGTCGTGGACCAGGTTCAGGCGCAGCCAGCGCTCCCGCGTGGGGCGCATGACCGGGAGCCACCACTCGGGGTCGGCGCCGAGGCGGGCGATGCGGTCGGCGGTGGCGTGCTCGTCCAGCTCGTGGCCCGCGGGCGCGGCGACCCGGCGCTTGAGCGGGCGCAGCGCCCGCTGCAGGCCCAGGGGGCGGCGCAGCATCGGTGGCGACGGGGCGAGCAGGGTGGTGTGCGGACCGCCTGCCCCGCCCGCCGTGGCGTCGCCGCCGTGAGGGAGGTGAAGAGGCGCGCGCGGGGTGTCCCCGTCCCTTTCCCCGTCCCCTGCCCCTCCCTCTCCCCCTTCCCCGTCCCCGGAGCGGGGCGGCGCGGTGTCCCGCGGTCCCCGGGGAGGGGAAGGCGCGGTCTCGGACGGGTCCTCGGCGGGGCGCGCCTCCCCGGCGGGCGACTCCGGCGCGGCCGGCTCCGGCGACTCCATCTGCCCCGCCAGCCAGAGCAGTTCGGCCAGTTCGCGGGGGCTCGGGCGGGGGCCCGGGCCGGCCTTGGCCAGGAGGTCGGCGAGGCGGGACAGGGAGTCGCCGGGCATCAGAAGGCGTCCGTCTGGGCGGCCTCACCCAGATACGGCATCAGCCGCTCGGCCAGCTCGTCGAGGGACTCCGCGCCGAGGTCGGAGGAGCGGGCCAGGTAGATCGCGTTCAGGAGCTGGTCGGTGGCCAGGTCGCCGCCGCCGACCCGGGACAGGAAGCGGCTGATCAGGGTCTGCGCGTAGGCGTCGGGCTCCTGGTCGAAGTGGGCGCGGACGATCGCGGCGAGCTGGCCGTCGTCGGGCTGGCGCAGCCGCAGGGTGACGCAGCGGCGCAGGAAGGCGGGCGGGAACTCGCGTTCGCCGTTGCTGGTGAGCACGACGAACGGGAAGGCGCGGCAGCGGACCCGGCCGCGCTCCACCGGCACCCGCTCGCCGGTGCCGTCGACCATGACCTCGGCGGTGGGGGTGGCGCGGGCGCCGCGGACCAGTTCGGGGATCTCGTACTGGCCCTCCTCCAGGACGTTGAGCAGGTCGTTCGGCAGGTCGAGGTCGCTCTTGTCGATCTCGTCGATGAGCAGGGCGCGCGGACGGGCGTAGGGGAGGAGGGCGGTGCCGAGGGGGCCCAGGCGTAAGTGGTCCTCGATACCGACCTCGGCGTCCGGGGCCTGCCGGGCCGCGTACAGCCGGGAGAGCGGGTCGTACTGGTAGAGGCCGTCGTGCAGGGTGCTGCGGCTGGTGATGTTCCAGCGCAGCACCGGGCCGAGGCGCAGTTCGCGCGCGACCGCGTACACCAGGGAGGACTTGCCGGTGCCGGGCGGGCCGGTGACCAGCAGCGGGCGCCTCAAGTAGAGGGCGGCGTTGACCAGTTGGACCGTGTCCTCGGTGGCCCGGTAGGTCGTGGCGCGGTGGGCGCGGTCCGGGGAGACGGCGGAGGCGTCGGCGGCCTCGTCGGGCGTCCGCACGACGGGCGTGCCGTCGAACGCGCGCCACGGCGGGGGCGGCGGCAGCCGGGTGATGCCGTCGTGCGGCTCGTTGCTGCCGGTGTAGACGGGCCACAGGGGCATGGATCTTCACTCCGGGGGGTGGGGCTCGGGCTGTTCAGGCGACGGGCGAGTGGAGGGAGGCGGCGGGCTCGGGGAAGCAGCGGGGGTCGTCCCACAGCAGTTGCACGTCGCGCGCCCAGTGCCGGTCCGGCTCCTCGTCGGCCTCCGCGGTCTCGCGCAACTCCATGACATGGCGCGGGAGTTCGGCGGGCGGCACGCCCGTGAGGCGGTCGGAGAGCTCGTCCAGGAACGTCGCGCCCGGGCAGGGGCCGTCGT
The DNA here is from genome assembly GCF_042800575.1 of Streptomyces sp. NPDC057616. Taxonomy (NCBI): domain Bacteria; kingdom Bacillati; phylum Actinomycetota; class Actinomycetes; order Kitasatosporales; family Streptomycetaceae; genus Streptomyces; species Streptomyces sp. NPDC057616. The sequence goes on along the minus strand of NZ_JBHVGU010000001.1, from coordinate 386,110 downwards.
GCGGGGAGCCGGTGCAGCCGGTGCGCGGCCACAGCAGCACCGCGACCGGGGTGTTGAGGCCGACCTCGAAGTGCGGCGGGGCGCCGCTGGGCGGGAAGGAGAATCCGGTCAGGTCCGCGTCACCGTCGCGCAGCCGTTTGCGCAGGCTCTGCGGCCGCTCCGTGGTGCCGCAGTCGACGCGGTGCAGGTGCGCCCCGGGGGAGGTGTCCAGCTTCTGCCACCGCTTCGCCAGCTGGTGGCGCAGCCGTCCGCTGCGGTGCCGGGAGCGGTCCACGACGACCAGCGGATAGGCGCAGCCGAGCGGAGTGGTGTCGTCGGCCCCGCACTCCCAGTGCGCCACCGGCTCGTTCAGCCACTCGCGCGGCAGTACGAAGGTGATCAACTCCTCGGCTTCGGGAGCGAGTTGGGTGAAGGCCTCGTCGATGCGCTCCTGCACCCAGGCGCGTACGGCGGCGCGCGGCAGCCGCTTGGAGCCGACCCGTCTGCGCTGGCCGTCGCGGTAGGCGGAGACCTCGACGGTGACCTGGTCCCCGCCGGCGCCGCTGCGGTCCATCTCCACGACGATCGGCGACCACACCGGCGCCGCGGTGCGCCGTGCCCGCGGGGCGTCCAGCATCTCCTGGAGCCGGTCGGCGAACCGGGTCACCGCCTCGCCGTCCTGCACCTCCCACTGCACATACCCGGCCGCCGCGCCGAGCGAGGCGAAGCCGCCCTCGGGCAGCTCCGGTCCGAAGGGGCCCACGGCGTCGTTGAACAGGCGGTCGGGATCGCAGTCCGCGCCCTCGGCGACCGCCCGCCGCACCAGCCCGTACAGCCGGCGCACCGCCTCCTGTCCGTGGTCCGGGGCGGCGATCAGGGCGCCCAGTTCGGGCCAGTGGCGCGCCATGACCTGGGTGGGCAGCATGCGGCCGACCCGACCGTCCCGCGCGCCCGCGATGGTCGACACCATGCCCACCACCCGGCCGTCCGCGAGCGTCACGGCTGCCCCGCTGAACCCGGGGGCCAGCGCCTGCCCGTGGGCGGTGGCGGCCTCCAGTTGGCGCCACTCGTCCGAGACCAGGGTGCCGGGTACGGCGTGGTAGCGGGCGAGCATGCCCTCGTCGTAGCCCTTGGGGAAGCCGTACACGACCAGCGTCGGGGCGGGCTCGCCCGCGAGTTCGGCACCGGGTGGCGCGAACTGCGCCGGTTCCAGGGGCACTTCGCGGTCCAGTTCCAGGACGGCGAGGTCGCCGGGGTCGGCCGCGTCGCCCGCCCAGCCGCCGAGGAAGGCCACGGTGGCGGGCAGCGTTCCCAGGCTCCGGCTGTTGGGGAAGGACACGGTCACCGCGCGGGCGGCGCTCGCCCGGACGACGTGCGCGCAGGTGACCACGCGGCGGCCGGAGATCAGGAACCCCGCTCCGACCTCGTTGCCGCAGACGATCCGGGCGTGCCAGGCGATGCCGCTCATGACCGGGCGGTGGGCGCCGCGTCCGGCCGGGCCGGCCCCGGGGACCAGCTGAGTTTCACCACCAGGTGACCCTCGGCCGCGCCCTTGGCGATGACGGCTCCCGCCTCCGCGCTCAGCTTCACACCGAACTCCAGCTCCACCGCGTCGGGTCGGAGCGCGCCGTCCCGGAAGACCCGGAGCGCCGACTCGGCGGCCGCCCGCACGCCGTCCAGCGCGCTCTCGAAGGTGCGGGCCGCCTGCGCCGGCCCGTCGCCGCGGGAGACCATCCGGGCGCCGGGCCCCTCGTCCGCGCCCTCGACGACCACCAGTGCGCCGTCCTCGGTCTTGAACTCGACCAACGCGTCCATGTCGGTACCGCTCCCCCCGTGCTATGTGACGCAGGCAAACTCCATTGTTACGTACGGTGTTGGGCGCTGTCGCGCTTTCGGATGTGCCGTTTCGGTGAGGCTGGCGGGAAACCGCCAATGCGCCAATCCGCCAGCGCCCGAACCTCCCATCCACCACCGGCCCCCCGAGACTCTTCGCAGCACGCGACGGCGCTCGACGCGGCGGACGGCCGCGAGACGAAGAGAGGCGTGGATGAGCAGACGACCAGTCAGACGTGGGGCGGTCCTCCTGTCGGCGGGGCTCGTGATCGCCGTGTTGCCGGCCGGTGCGGGGGCGGCGGCCGGGAGCGCACCGGCCGCAACGCGGGCCGCACCCCCGGCGGCCGCCGCCCGGACCGTCACCCTCGTCACCGGCGACAAGGTCACCGTCACCGATCTCGGGCACGGGCGGAAGACGGTGTCCGTCGCACGTCCGCCGGGGGCGACCGGCGCCGTCCGCACGCAGACCGCGAACGGCGAGATCACCGTCGTACCGGACGAGGCACGCCCCTACCTGCGGGCCCACGCCCTCGACCAACGGCTGTTCGACGTCAGTGAGTTGATACGGCAGGGGCTCACCGACCAGAAGACCGGCGAGCTGCCGCTGATCGTGACGTACGACAAGGGGGCGAAGGCCGTCACCCCGCGGTCGTCCGAGCGGACGCGGACGCTGGCCAGTGTGCGCGGGGCCGCCGTCCAGGCCGACAAGGGGCGCGCCTTCTGGCGGGCGTTCACCGAGCAGGACGGCGTCAAGGCGCTGTGGCTCGACGGGCGCGTCACCGCCGACATGGCCGAGAGCAACGCCCAGATCGGGACGCCGACGGCCTGGGACGCCGGGCTCACCGGCAAGGGGGTCACCGTCGCCGTCCTGGACTCGGGCGTCGACACCTCCCACCCCGACCTCGCCCAGCGGGTCTCCGTCACCCGGTCCTTCATCGAGGGCGAGGATGTCGCCGACCGCAACGGCCATGGCACGCACGTCACTTCGACGGTCGGCGGCAGCGGGGCCGCCTCCGGCGGGAAGGAGAAGGGCGTCGCCCCGGACGCCACCCTCGCCGTGGGCAAGGTGCTCAGCGACCAGGGGTCGGGCAGCGAGTCCCAGATCATCGCCGGGATGGAGTGGGCCGCGCGGGACGTGCACGCCAAGGTCGTCTCCATGAGCCTCGGCTCCACCGAGCCCAGCGACGGCACCGACCCCATGGCGCAGGCCGTCGACACCCTCTCCGAGGAGACCGGCGCCCTCTTCGTGATCGCCGCGGGCAACACCGGCGCCCCCTCCTCCATCGGCTCGCCCGGCGCCGCCGACGCCGCGCTCACCGTCGGGGCCGTCGACGCCGACGACCAGGCCGCCTACTTCACCAGCGCCGGGCCGCGCTACGGCGACAACGCCCTCAAGCCCGACCTCTCCGCACCCGGCGTCGACATCCTCGCCGCCCGGTCCCAACTCGTCGACGGCAGCGGCTACTACACCACCATGAGCGGTACGTCGATGGCGACGCCCCACGTCGCCGGAGTCGCCGCCCTGCTCGCCCAGGAGCACCCCGACTGGAGCGGCGCGCAGCTCAAGGACGCCCTGATGTCGACCTCCGCACGGCTCGACGCGTCCGCCTACCAGCTCGGCGCGGGCCGGGTGAGCGTGCCCGCCGCCGTCCGGGCCGACATCACCGCCACCGGGAGCGCGGACCTCGGGTTCTACGGCTGGCCCTACCCCGCGAACACGCCGGTCACCAGGACCGTCACGTACACCAACTCCTCGGACAAGGCAGTGGAGTTGAACCTGTCGGTCGAGGGCGCTCCGGCCGGTGTCGCCACACTCGCCGACACCGCCCTCACCGTCCCCGCCCACGGCACCGCGTCCACGACCGTCACCGGTGACGGCTCGAAGGCCGCCGTGGGCGACACCAGCGGGCAGATCGTGGCCTCGGTCGCCGGGACACCCGTCGCGCACACCGTGTTCGGGCTGGTCAAGGAGGAGGAGCGGTACACGCTCACCGTCCGGGTGAAGGACCGCGACGGCGCCGCGACCCCCGCCGACCTCGTGGTGCAGCAACTGGCCGAGGGCGCCGACGCGACACCGGCGCACGTCGGCGACTCCGGCATGCTCGCGCTGCGGCTCCGGCCGGGCACGTACAGCCTGACCTCCTTCCTCGACGTGCGCGGCAGCCACGGCGCCGACTCGCTCGGCCTCGGCTTCCTCGCGGCGCCCGAGATCACCCTCGACCGGGACCGCGCCGTCACCCTCGACGGACGCAGGCTGAGGGAGCTCAGGGCCGTGGTCGACCGCCGTACCGAGACCCGGCAGCTGCTCATGGAGTACGACCGCGACGCGAACGGCTCCGACCTGTTCGGTGCCGTCCAGGTGCCCGTGAAGTACGACAGCGTCTTCGCGGCGCCGACCGCCAAGGTCACCCAGGGCGGCTTCGAGTACCGGACCGTGTGGCGGCTGGGCAAGCCGCAACTGGATGTCAAGGGCGTCGGCGAGGCGGTGGTCCAGCCGGGCGGCACGCTCGTCGAGGGACACACCGTGCTGCCGCTCGTGGACGTGGGCAGCGGGCCCTTCGACGGGGTCCGCGGCAAGGCGGTGCTCGCCCGCCTCGCCGGCGGCGCCGATCCCTCCGCCCTCGCCCAGGCCGCGCAGGACGCGGGCGCGAAGGCGCTGTTCGTGACCGACGACGCCGCCGGCCGGCTCAACACCTGGTGGGGCGGCGACGACAACAGCGACCGACCGCTGCAGATCGCCACGGTCAACGCCGCCGACGCGGCACGGCTGCGGGCAGCGGGCCGCGCCGACATGACCGGCACCCGCAACACCCCGTACATGTACGACCTTTCGCAGGGGCACCGCGGCGCCGTGCCGGACCGCGACCTGACCTACGCGCCGGGGGGCCGTGAACTCGCCACACTGGACACGAAGTTCCACGCCGCCCGGCCGGTGGACGGGGGCGAGTTCCGGTACTCGATCACGGACACCTTCCCCATCGGCCTCGGCTTCCTGGAGCGGATCGACTACCCGGCCGAACGCACCGACTACGTCTCCACCGGCCCCGGGCAGCTCTGGCACGAGTCCGTGACGGCCGCCGACGGCGCCCTGGAGGAGCGCAGCGGACTCGTCGACTACGACGGCGGCACGCACCGCACGCTCGACTGGTTCCGTCCCGTCTGGCATTCGTGGCTCGGCACGGGGCTCGGCTGGGGGCAGCAACGCGCCGGGAACCAGCTCCAGTTCAACACGCCCGGCTGGGGCGACTCGGGGCCCGACCACACCGGGTTCGGGGACGTGTGGAGCGACGGCAGCGGGATGTCGCAGACCACCGAGGTCTACCTCGACGGCACGCTCGTCGACCGGCGCACGGGCTCCGGCGCGTACGTCTACGACGCGCCCGCCGACGAGCACACCTACAAGGTCGTCACCGACACGGCGCTGGACGCCGGCCGCTGGAAGCTGTCCACCGAGGGCCACGCCGAGTGGACCGTCCGGTCCGCGGCCACCCCCGACGACCGCTGGACCTTCCTGCCCCTGATCAACCTCGGACTCGACGTCGGCACGGACCTCAAGGGCGACGTGCCCGGCGGGAAACGACTGCCGGTGGGGGTCTTCGCCGAGTACGTGAAGGGAGCGCCCGGCACCGGCACGATCGGCGGCCGGACGCTCCAGGTGTCCTACGACGACGGGACGTCGTGGCGGGCGGTGCCGCTCACCGGCGGCCGCGGCACGCTGACCGTGCCGCGCGACGCCTCGTACATCTCCCTGCGGGCCTCGGCCGCCGACGACCGCGGCGGCTCGGTGACGCAGGAGATCATCCGGGCGGTGGGGGTGCGGTAGCCCCTACGACGCCCCGGACGACACCCAGCTCCACCAAGTCCTGCGGACGGATGCGGAGTTGGTCCGCGGTGGACTCGACCCGGGCGGGCGGCCGCTTCAGGATGGCGGCCGCGAGCTCGGGCGCGATGACCGAGAAGTAGCTGTCCGGGGTGGCCCAGGTGCTGCCCGGCGCGGCCAGCGCCAGCGCGCCGCCCGAACCGCCCTCGCCGATGACGAGCGTGGTGACGGGCGTGCGCGCGGCCGCGACCGCGGCGAACACCTCCGCGATCGCGGCGCCCGCGCCCTGCCGCTCCGCCTCCGCGTCGTTGGCCGCCCCCGGGGTGTCCACCAGCGTCAGCACCGGGATGCCCAGCCGGTCCGCGAGGCGGATCAGCCGCGCGGCGGTGCGGTAGCCGGCGGGACGCGTCGCGGTCCCGGTCTGCGCGGCGTAGGCGACCGTACGGCCCTCGTGGTCGCCGAAGCCGCAGAGCATGCCCTCGGGATCGGCGCCGCCGCAGCGGTCGCCGCCGAGGACGGTGCGCCGGCTGAAGTAGGCGTCCAAGTACGCCTGCGCGCGCGGGCGTTGCGGGGAGCGGGCCCGCGTGACCGCCGCCCAGCCGGTGTCCGGGAGACCGGCCTCACCGAGGGCCGCGGGCACGGGCGCCTCGCTCGCCGGCGAGGTCAGCAGCCGAAGCCAGGTGCCCAGCGTGTCCCGCAGCTGCGACGCGGGAACCACCGCGTCCGCCGACCCCGCCGCGACCTGCGCCTCGGCCGTGTACGCCGCCGTGTCCGCGCCGGGCGGCCGGACCCGGGAGCCCGCGAAGCCGACCTGGGCACCGGGCAGGGCGAGGATCACGTCGGCGCCCGCGCCCAGGGTGGCCCAGCCGCCGCCGGTCGTCGGGTCCCGCAACACGGCGATCTGCGCCAGCCCCGCCTCCCTGGTGAGCACCGACTGCCGCGCCAACCGCTGGAGCTGGGTCAGCGCTAGCATGCCCTCCTGCATCCGGCTGCCGCCCGTCGCCACCAACGGCACCACGGGCAGTCGGTGTTCACGGGCGTGGACGTACGCCGCCTCCAGCCGGTCGCCGGTGCGCTCGCCGAGCGAGCCGCCGAGGAAGCCGAACTCGAAGGCGATGAGCACCGCCCGCGTGCCCGCGACGCTCGCGGTGCCGCACACGACGGACTCCTGCTCGCCGGTGCGCTCGGCGGCACGGGCGCGCGAGGCGTCGTAGCCCTCCCAGGCGAGCGGCCCGTCGGGCCCGGACCCCCTTGCCGGACAGGGGAGTTCGGCGAAGGTCGAGTCGTCCGCGACCAGCGACAGGAACGCGCGGGCGGAGAGACGCTCAGTCACGGGTCAGCGCCCGCTTCATGATCTTCCCCATGTCGTTGCGGGGCAGCGCCCCGAGGAGGTGGACGACGCGCGGGCGCTTGTGCGGGGCGAGCCGGCCGGCCACATGGTCCGCCAGCTCCTGCGCGCCCGGAGGCGCCTCGGGGTCGGCCGGCACCACCCACGCCACGATCCGCTCACCGAGGTCCGCGTCCGGCTCCCCGGTGACGGCCGCCTCCCGCACCCCCGGATGCTCCAGGAGCGCGTTCTCGATCTCGCCCGCCCCGATCTTGTAACCCCCGCTCTTGATCAGGTCGGTGGCCTTGCGGCCGACAATGCGGACGTAGCCGTCGGGGTCGCGCACCGCCATGTCCCCGGTGCGGAACCAGCCGTCCGGGGTGAAGGCCGCCTCGGTCGCGTCCGGCCGGTTGAGGTAGCCGGTGAACAGGTTCGGGCCGCGCACCTGGATCTCGCCCACCGTCTCCGCGTCGTACGCGCTGATCGGCGACCCGTCCTCCTCCACGAGCCGCAGCTCGACGCCCGGCAGCGGCACGCCGACCGTGCCGGCGCGCGCCTCGCCGTCCGCGCGCACGCTGGTGTTCATCAGGGTCTCGGTCATGCCGTACCGCTCGACGACCCGCCGGCCGGTCGCGGCCGCGATCCGCTCGTGGTCGTGGACCGGGAGGGCGGCGGAGCCGGAGACGAGCAGCCGGGCCCGGCCGAGCGCCTTGGCCAGCTCCGGCTCCTGCGGCAGGGCCTGGGCGATCCGGTGGTACATCGTCGGCACCCCGAACAGCATGGTCGCGCCGCCGTTCAGCTCGCGCGCCACGCCCTCGGTGGAGAACCGTCCCAGATGCCGGACGGAGCCGCCGCGCCGCAGCGGGCCCAGGATGCCCAGCACCAGGCCGTGCACATGGAACAGCGGCAGCCCGTGCACGAGCACGTCGTCACCGGTCCACTCCCAGGCGTCGGCGAGCGCGTCCAGCGTCGTGGCGATCGCCCGGCGGGGCAGGACGGCGCCCTTGGGCGGGCCGGTGGTGCCGGAGGTGTAGACGATCAGGGCGGGGTCCTCGCCGGTGGCGGAGGGCGCGGGGCCGGGGCTCCCGCCGCCGCGCACGTCCACCTCGATACGCGGCAGGTCCGCGAGTACGGACGGCAGTTCGTCACCCGCCGCGGCCAGCACCGCGGACGGCGCGCTGTCGGCCACGATGTGCCCGAGCTCCTTCTCGCCCGACTTCGGGTTGAGCGGCACCGCGGCCACTGCGGCCCGCAGCGCCGCCACCACCGCCACGGCGGTCTCCAGCGCCGGGGTGGCCCACACGGCGACCCGGCCCCCGAGCGGGAGCCGGGCGGCCAGGGCGGCGGTCGCGGCGGCGAGCTCCGCGTAGGTCAGGGTCCGGTCGCCGAAGGTGAGGGCGACCTCCTCGCTCGGGCTCTCCAGGGCGGCAAAGAGTGGGGACACGCGAAGCACTCCATCCGTACGGGGCGGCAACGACACCTCCGTTCCTACACCAGCCGCCCCGCCGCCGACGATCAGGCCTCCGTCCGCACCACGTCCGCCACCACGCAGCTCACGTTGTCCGGACCGCCGGCCTCGTTCGCCGCGTCCACCAGGGCCGCCACGGCCTCGTCCGGGGTCCCGGCGGCGAGCAGCTCCCGTATGCCCGCGTCGGGCAGGACGGCCGGGAGGCCGTCCGAGCACAGGAGATAGCGGTCGCCGGGCTCCGCGTCCCGCAGCCGCAGATCCGGCTCGCCCGTGCCCAGGGCCCTGAGCAGCAGGGAGCGCTGGGGGTGGGCCGTCGCCTCCTCCGGTGTCAGACGGCCCTCGTCGATCAGCGACTGGACCACGGTGTGGTCGTGGGTGATGCGGAACAGGGCCCGGTCGCGGAGCAGATAGACGCGGCTGTCGCCGATGTGCACCAGGGCGAGGCGGGAGCCCGTCCACAGCAGGGCGGTCAGGGTCGTGCCGTTGTCGCCAGAGCCCTCCGTCGCGTCCCGGACCGCCTCCGCCGCGCCCCGCACGGCGTCCTCGAGGACGTTGAGGACGTCGCCCGCGGGCAGCTCCTCCCGGTCCAGGAACCGCAGCGCCCGCACGGCGGCGCTGCTCGCGGGCGCACCCGCCGGGCCGAACCCGTCGGCGACCGCGAGCAGCCGGGCGCCCGCGTACGCCGTGTCCTGGTTGGCGGTGCGGACCCGGCCCCGGTCCGAGTGGGCGCAGTAGCGCAGCTGAAGCATGGTGGTGTCCTTCCTCGGTGCGTCCAGCAGGTGATCCACCAGGAACGCGGCGAGGTCCCGCCGCTGCGCCGTCTCCGACTCGACCCGCGACCAGTAGGCGCGGATCTCCCGCGCCGCGTCCGCCGGGCCGAGGGCGCAGACCTCACGGATACGGGCGAGCGGCATGCCCAGCCGCCGCAGCCAGGCCACCAGCCGGGCCCGCTCCAGCTGCTCCACCGCGTAGTAGCGGTAGCCGGAGTGCGGGTCGACCCGGGCCGGGCGCAGCAGCTCCAGCTCGTCGTACAGGCGCAGGGCCTTCGGCGACAGCCGGCTGGCCCGCGCGAAGGCACCGATCGTGAGCATGTCCGTCCGCACCGCACGTCCTCTCCGCGTTCCTGCCGCCGATGCTGGGGCCTCACCGAAGGGGAAGGTCAATCCGGTTGGTCCGGTTGCGGGCGGGACGGTTAGCCTGCGGAGCGATCAGCCGCCCGAGGACGTACGGGATGACGTACGAGTCTGGAGACCGCCGTGCCCCGTGTCGCGCTCGCCACCTACGACCCCGGGCCGCGGCCCAGCAAGGACCGCGACCTTCCGGTGCTCGTGCGGGAGCTGCGGGCGGCCGGGGCCGACGCCGTCGGCGTGCCGTGGGACGACCCCGGCACCGACTGGGGCGGGTTCGACCTCGTCGTCGTCCGGTCGACCTGGGACTACAGCCGGCGCGCGGGCGAGTTCGTGGCGTGGGCGCAGAAGGTGGCCGCGGTCACCCGGCTCGCCAATCCGGCCGAGGTGGTGCGCTGGAACACCGACAAGCGCTACCTCGGGGATCTCGCCGAAGCGGGCGTGCCCGTCGTGCCCACCCGCTACCTCGCGCCCGGCGACGCGCCCGTCCTGCCCGCCGGCCACGAGTACGTCGTCAAGCCGGCCACGGGCGCGGGCGCGCGGTACGCCGCGCGGTACACGCCGGACCGCCGCGACGCGGCCCTGCGGCACCTCGCGCGCATGCACGAGGAGGGGCTGACCGCGATGGTGCAGCCGTACCTGTCCGGCATCGACGCCGGCGGGGAGCGGGCGCTGCAGTTCTTCGGCGGCCGCTTCCTGCACGCCTCCCGCAAGGGCGCCGTGCTGGCGCCGGGCACGGCCTACGACGCCGACAAGGTGGCGCACCCGGACCTGGTCCCGTGGAGCCCGACGCCGGCGGAGCTCGCGGTCGCCGAGCGCGCGCTGGCCGCCGTACCGGATGCCGCCGAGCTGCTGTACGCGCGCGTGGACATCGCGGACGGGGAGGACGGGCGGCCGGTGCTGATGGAGCTGGAGCTCGTCGAGCCGAACCTGTTCCTCGGTCTGCACCCCGGCTCGGTGGCCGCGGTCAGGGACGCGATCCTGGCGGCCGCGGCGTAGCGGTACGGGGTCAGTCGCCGGTCGCCGTCCGCTGCAGCAGTCCCCAGGTGAACTCGGCCGCCACCTTCCGCGGCACCCCCTGTGCGTCCGGCGCGGTGAAGGCCAGGCCCCAGCGCGTGGGGGCCGTGCCCTCCAGGGGGCGGGCGGGGGCGAAGGCGCGGGCCGCCTCGTCGACCGTGCAGGACCAGGGGGTGAGGTGCTCCAGCGTCCGCAGCTCCGGGGCGGGGGTGCCGGGGGCGCGGATCAGCCACTCGTTCCAGACGGAGCCGTTCGGTGCGAGGAGGACCTCGAAGCGCAGGCCGGGCCAGAGGGGGACGGGCCACAGCAGGGCCTCGCAGTCCAGGTCGCCGATCCGGCGGGTGAGCACCGACTCGGGGGCGCCGAGGACCGAGCGGTACCGGGAGACGGCCGCCCGCCCGCGAGAGGAGTGCAGCATCGCCTGCCAGCGCTTGTTGGCCTCTCTCATGTCGGCGATGGAGACGCCCAGTTCGTGCCGGGCGTCCTCCACCAGGTCCGGGTTGTGATCGGCCATGCGGCGCAGCAGGACCAGCTGGAAGTCGAGCGGGGTGAAGGGGCTAGCGGGGCGCTTGGCGGACGGCATGGGACCCATGGTCGCCCATGGGACCGGCACCGGGGCGGCGGCCGTCCGGGAGGAAGAGGACGGAGTTGACGTAGCGCGGATGGCTGCGGAAGGGCAGGACGCGGCCCAGCAGGCCCTGGGAGACGACGTGCGAGGCGGCGGCCTGGTGCTCCTCCAGCGGGAACTTCGCCAGCGGCACCCAGGCCGAGCCGGGCAGCACCCAGCCGTCGTAGCGCAGCAGGGAGAGATAGGTGACGACGGGGGCGATCGGCTGGATGCGGGACTCCAGCTCCACGAAGAGGGCCGGGCGGTCGCGGGCCAGCAGGCCGGTCGCCCCGCGCAGCACCGCGAGCTCGCTGCCGTCCACGTCGATCTTGATGAAGTCGACGTCGCGCAGGCGGAGTTCGTCGAGGGTGATGCAGGAGACGTGCAGGGCGTGGGCGTGGATGTCGCGGCGGACCAGGGAGGACACGCCCCGGTCGCCGGCGTCGTCCGGCGGCAGCCAGAGGCGGGCGGCGCCGGGGCGGTCGGAGGCGGCGGCCTGGACGACGCGGACGTTGTCCGGGGCGGTGGCGGACAGCAGTCCGGCCAGGTGCGGGACCGGTTCCACGGTCACCACCTGGCGGGCCCGGCCGGCCAGCCGCCGGGTCCATGGGCCGTACCAGCCGCCGACGTCCACGGCCGTGCCGCAGCCGGCCGGGCACAGGTCGCCGAGCCGGGCCAGCTCCGGCTCGAAGCGCGGGTAGACCGCCCGTGCGGCGGCGGCCACCAGGCGGGTGGGCAGCAGCGGCGCCAGGCGGGCGGCGAGGGTGCGGGTCATCACCGGGCCATCCGCTCCAGCAGGGCCTCGTGCTCCTCGTCCGACACCTGCTCCCCGGACGACGGCAGCAGCTGCGGGATGCCGTCGACGATCGGGTAACGGCGGTGCAGGCGCGGGTTGTAGAGGGCCTCGTCGCCCGCCGGCCCGTCCGGCACGAGCAGATGCAGCGGGCCCTTGTCGAGCGGGCACGCCAGGATGCGCAGCAGCGGGTCGTCGGGCTTCATGGAGGGGTCAACTCCTTGGTGGGGATGGGGGGTTGAGGTTCCTGCTGGTCGTGTTTCGGCATGGTCAGCAGGACGGAGACGGCCAGCAGGGTGCCCGCCAGGCGCAGCGACAGCCGCAGCGGGTCGTGCGGGAGCGCCTCACCGAACGAGAGCGTGCCGAGCACCGCCGTGAACAGGCAGGTCACGGTCGTGCACACCGGCACGATCAGCGAGGCCCGGCAGCGCTGCAGCGCGGCCTGCGACATCACCAGGCCGAACGCGCCGGTGAACAGCAGGAGATAGGGGTACGGCGAGCGCAGCACGCCCGCCACGGCGTGCCCCACCCCGCCGGACGTCAGGTACGACAGATAGCTCGACACGCCCTTGATGGCGAGCGAGCTGACCCCGTACAGCAGACCGACGGCCACCCCGTACTCCACGCCGGTGGTCGGCGCGCGGTGCCGTTTGCGGGTACGGCGCTCCGCGGAGCCGTACAGCCACACCCCGCAGGCCAGCGACGGCACGCACACCAGCAGGATCAGCGGATACGGCGCGCTGCGGCTGACCGTGTCGGCGCCCGGTCCGCCCTCCTTCAGCGACAGCACGACCATGAGCAGCGCGCCGAGGATCGCGCCGAGGGCGTAGCGCTCCCGGCCGGTGGTCTCCTCGCCCAGCAGCCGGGCCGAGAGCAGTACCAGCAGGACCAGGCCGGAGACGAAGATGCCCTGGGCGGCGGCGATCGGCAGGGTGCGGTAGACGACGAGCTGCGCGCCGAAGCCGGCGGCCAGCGCCAGCGAGCCGCCGATCCACAGCGGACTGCCGAGCACCAGCCGCAGCAGCCGGGCAGGCTGACGGATCGTCACCTCGGGGAGGGAGGTGAGCGCCCGTTTCTCCAGGACGAAACCGAGGCTGTACAGGGTGTTCGCCATCAGGGCCGCGGCCACTCCCCACCACATGGTGCCCCCTCTAGGTCTTCCGCGCGTGCAGGAGAAGGATCGAGGCGAGGGGTGGTCTGGAGCAGGCCAGCCGGTCGAGGGCGCGCAGGGGGCGGGGCACGCCGTGGAAGGGCGCGCCCTTCAGCGCGACGACCTCGAAGCCGGTCGCGGCGACGAACTCCCGCAGCGCGCGGGCGGTGTAGAGCCGCAGGTGCCCCACCACCTCCCGGCCCGGCCGGCCGTGGATCGCGCGCAGGCTGACCTCGGAGAAGACGGGCTGCACCCCGGCCAGCAGCAGGCCGCGGTTGTACCAGGCGGCCAGGTTCGGGGTGGAGAGCATCAGATGGCCGCCCGGGCGCAGCACCCGCCGGATCTCGTCCAGCGCCGCGTCGGGGTCGACCAGGTGCTCGACGACCTCGCTGAACAGCACGGCGTCGGCGCAGCCGGACCGGAACGGCAGCCCGCCGCCGGTGAGTTCACCGCGGACGGCGTACGCCAGGTGGGTGCGGGCGCGGTTGAGGGCGTCCTGGGACCAGTCGACGCCGACGATGCGGTGGCCGCGCAGCAGCGGGGCCGCGGTGGCGGCCGCGGTGCCGTCGCCGCAGCCGATGTCGAGCACGGTGCACGGGGTGCCGGTGGCCGGGCCGAGGGCGGCGGCCAGCATGCGGGCCTGGCGCAGGCTGCGGGAGGAGCCGGAGGCGACCGGGACGGCGGGGTCCTCGTAGAAGTCGCGCAGGTCCGGGTGGTGCACCGGGGCGGTGGTCACGGGGTCACCTCCGTGGAGTGCAGGTGGTGCTCGAACAGGTCCCGCAGATGGGCCCCGTCGCCGTGGCTGAGCAGGGCGCGGGACCAGCGCAGGGCGAGGTGGAGGCGGCCCGCGGTGGAGGCGGTGGTGACGGTGAGGCCGCGGGGCATGCGCGCGGGCGCCGAGAACCAGACCGCGTGCGCGCGGCCCGCCTCCTCGCCGAAGTCCAGCGGGTACGGGACCCGGCCGATGTTGCTGAGCAGGGTCGTCGACGTCCAGGGCGCGGCGGCTCTGCGCAGGCCCCGGGTGAGGGCTGCGCGCCAGGCCACCGGGGTGACCGGGGCGGTCAGGAGGGCGGCGCCGTGGCCGAGTTGGGGGCGGGGGAGGGACTTCAGGGCGCGGGTGCGGACGGCCGTGCGGCGCAGCAGGGCGGACATGCCGTCGGGGCCGTCGACCGTCAACTCCTCGGGGGAGAAGGGGACTTCCACCAGCCGGGTGCCGTTGCCGATGGGCATCGTGGCGTCCCGGGGGCGGTCGTCCACGGGCATGGTGATGCGCAGCGGGCGCGGGCGGGCGCCGTGCTCGCGGTTCCAGTGCGCGACGGTGCGGGCGGTGGCGACCATGAGCTGGTCGTTCACCGTGTACGGGGAGCCCTTGGGGCGGTGCGGCAGAGGCAGTTCGGTGACGAGCATGCCGTTGCCGGGGGAGGGCTCGGGCGTGCCGGAGGCGACGCGGGCCGGCGGGGACCAGTTGGAGGGGGTGTCGCCGGGGTCCTGCGGGGCGTCCGGCGTCCGTACGGGCGGTGCGGCGGGGGAGTTGTCGCGGCCGCCGTAGATCTCGGCGGCGGTCGCGAGCACGCGGAGGCAGGCGGGGCCGTCGAGGGCGGTGTGGTTGATGGTGAGGAACAGGACGGTGCCCCGGGGCTGGGCCGGCGGCGGCTCGTCGGGCCGGTGCGGCGGCATGCCCACGCCGTCCGTGGCCTCGCTGCCCTCCGCCGGGCCCGCCCCCTCCACCACCTCCAGGCGTATCGGCGGGGACAGGGACAGCGGGGGAGCCGTGGTCAGCGCCCGGGTCCGCGCGTCCCGGAGGGCGCAGCGGTCCGCGGCGGGGAAGCTCACCACCTCCACGTCCGGGTCGGCGGTCAGTTCCCACTCGTAGCGGCGCCGGTACCAGTGGCCGGCGGCCTCGCGCATCAGGATGCGCGGGTGGCGGCGCAGCGCCTCGCCGAACGCGGCGCGCAGCCGCTCGCGGTCGAGGTGCCCCGGCAGGTGCACCTCGATGTGCACGGTCTCCGGCTCCTCCTCCTGGAGGCAGTGCCGGGCGACCTCGTCGACGACCGGGAAGGGGATACGGCCGGGCGGACGCGCCGGACCGTCCGCGCGGGCGGGATGGTCGAGTGCGGTCATGACGGGCCACCCTTCCTCGGCAACCGCGTGGTCGGCGGATCGGGATCGGGCTCGGGCTCCCCACGCCCACGGGCCGAGACGATCGGGCCGGCGTCGGGGCGGGGAGGTGGGGGCGGAGTGCCGGTGCCTGGGCGGGCGCCTGTGCCGGTTCCGCTGTCCGGGCCGGTGCGGGTTCCGGTGCCGGTGCCGGTGCCGGTTGTGGAGCCTGTGCCGGTTCCGGGCGTCGGGCGGTCCTCAGGTGCGGGCCCGCCTTCGGGCGCCGGGCCGCTTCCGGGTGGCCGAGCGCCTCCGGGTGTGGCACCACCCCCGGGTGCCCCTCCACCGTGGGGTGCCGGTCCGCCGGCGGGTCCCCCTTGACCGTGGGGCGCGGGTGGCCGTCCGCCCTCGGGTGGCGGGCCGCTCCCCGGCAGGGGTTCGCTCTGCGGTACGGGCCCGTTCTCGCCCCGGACGCGGTGGGGGAGGGGGCTGGTCGGGGCCTCGGAGCCGGAGGCCGGGGCCGGTCCGGGTACGACGGGCAGTACCGCCGTGGAGCCCGGGCCCTCGCCCGGCTCCCGTACGCTCGCCGCGCCCGCGAACAGGCCGATCAGGGCGAGCAGTTGAGCGGCGTGCCCGAACGCGCCCCGGCCCGCGCCCGCCGGTTCGCCGGCGCCCGTCGCCGCCGCGATCCCGGCCCCCGCGAGGGCGGCGAACGCGATCGGCACGAGCAGGGCGTGCCGCCGGTACGCGAGCAGCGCGAGCGCGGGCACCAGCAGCGCGAGCCACCCGGCGATCACGATGCCGACCAGGGTCAGCACCACCGTGCCGAGCCACAGCCCCGGCAGCGGCGGCACCGGCTGCCGCGGGTCGGGGTTCGGCGCGCGCCGGCGCCACACGACCAGGCCCACCAGCACCGCGAGACCGACCGCGCCGCCGATCAGCCCGGCCTCGTACGTCGTCGCGGGCTCGTACGACAGCTTGACGGTGCCGCCCGCCCCGGCCGGGACGCGCCAGCCCTGCTGCCAGCCGTCGAGGCGGACCGGGGTCAGCTCCTTGCCGCCCAGCGTGGCCTTCCAGCCGTCGTTGTAGTTCTCGTACGTCGTCAGGTACGTCGCCGCGCCGGAGCCGACGGTCACCTCGCGCCGGTCGCCCAGCCAGTCCCTGATCGTCAGCTGCCGGGCCGCGGCGGCGGGCTCGGCGACCGTGCCGCGGGTCAGCGTGACGTCCGTCAGGACGAGCGGCCCGGCGTCCCCGGCCTCCAGCCGGTGGCTGCCCGCGGACAGCTCCAACCCGGTGTCGTTGCGCCCCTCCTGGCAGAGCGTCACGCTCACCTGCCGGTGCTCGCGCAGGTCCTGGACGGTCCCCTTCACGGCCGTCTGGTACAGCTCGCCGTCCACGGCGACGTCCGGCCCCCGCCCGCACGGCAGCGAGAAGGTCCGGCTGTCACTGGGCTGCGGGGTGCGGTACTGGTCCAGGGCCGGGATGTAGGCCTCGGTCAGGCCCACCGGCAGCTGGAGGTCCTCGTCGGCGACCGGGTTGTGCAGCGTCAGCGGCGCGGTCTGCGTGATCGTGATGTCCAGGCGGTCGGTGGTGATCGGGTCGAAGCGGACCACGCCGTTCTCGTCGACGCCGGCGATCGTCGAGCCGTCCGGGGAGCTGATGTCCACCTGGGTCGGGCGGGTGGACAGCCCGCCCGCCGGGGCCAGTACGACCTCGCCGATCGCCTGTTTCCCGCTCCAGCCGAGATGGATCGTGGGCCGGTCGCCGGCGATCCACGCCGTCGTCAGATCGCCGTCGGTGAGGTTGCGCGACGACACGCCCGCGCCGAGCGCCGCCGTCGAGTCGGCGGTCGCCACGATGCGGTTCTGCTGGTCGGGGGCGACGTCGTAGAGCAGCTTGTCGAGCTCCTCGCCGGGTACCGGCACCGCGCTCGCCCTGATCTCGAACGTCCCCGCCGTGGCCGTGGAGAAGCGCCGGTGCAGGCCCGCCTCCATGCCCGTCGCGGAGATGCCGGTGGGGTCGGCGGCGCGGTGCAGCGAGATCTGCTCGGCGGCCGCGTCGGAGGACGCGGCGTCCGTCGGCAGCCGCAGCAGCCGGGTCACCTGCACCTGGGGCAGGTCGATCTCCGAGAAGCCCGCACCGGTCAGACCGGCATGGCGGGCCACCGACTCGGTGATCGTCAGCTTCATCCAACTCGTCGGGCCCTTGGGCGCCTTGATGGACTGCGTCTGGCCGTTCGGGCGCAGGAAGCTGGTCGCCGACCCCTTCTCGGTCTCCACCCGCACCTTGGTCGCCGCCGAGCGTACGCTCTCCTGCGGCAGCGGGGTGACCTTGAACGAGGACGGCATGTCGTAGCGGTCCGAGAAGCCGATGCGCAGCCACTGCCCGTCCGCCGACTTCGGCGAGCCCTCCGCCCACGCCGTGTTCGGGTTGCCGTCGAAGGCGTTCACCGGGTCGTACTGGGGGAGGTGGAAGAGCCAGTTGCCGCTGGAGGACGCCGTCACCGAGCGGGCGCCGCGCAGCTGGGCCACCGTCTGGTGGTCGAGGCCCGTGGCGGGCAGGATCTGGTGCGGCTTCTTTCCCGGGTCCTGCACGGCGTCCGGCGCGTTGTGCTCCGAACTCGTATAGGTGTACGACGTGTTGGCGGTGACCAGCCCGAACCGCGTGTCCGCGCGGCGCAGCCCGTCGCCGGTGATCTGCAGCGGCGGCGAGCCGAGGCCGGGGTGGTTGTCGCCGGTCAGCACGGCCGGCCGGCCGCGCAGCTCGGAGGCGAGCGGCAGCAGCGACTCGGGCCCGCCGGAGACGACGGCCGTGTCGGACACGGGCAGCAGGTGCGCCTGGCCCGGCCGCGGCACGTCCGTACCGGTGGGCTGGTAGATCTCGACCGCCCGCCGGCGCGGATACAGCCCCTCCACCTGGAGCGGCGCGTCATGGGCGATGACCCCGCCGGTCATGATCGGGCCGAAGCCCGTCACCCGCTCGTAGCCGGACTGCTCCAGCGTCCGCTTCACGGTCGAGGTCGGCACCGAGTCGGTCTGGGTGGGGTCGAGGTCGTTGCGTACGACGACGTAGTGGATGCCCGCCCGGCTCAAGTAGTCGGCCAGGCCCGGGACATCGCTCCCGGTGGCCAGGGCCTGCTCGACGGCGTCCATCGCGCGCCGGTTGCCCGGGGTGCCGAAGGGGACGAAGTCACGTTGCGCCCAGCGGGACTTGGCGAGCACGTCGAGAGGCTCGTCGATCGGGGCGCCCCAGCTGTAGAGGCCGTGCGCGGTGGCCGGGACCACCAGCGCGCGGGAGTCGGGCGAGTACTTCTGCAGCCAACTGGCCGTGGTCTTCCAGTACGTGGGCAGTCCCTGGAAGGAGCCGGGGCCGAGGATCGAGCCGTTGAGGTACGGCCACATGAGGCCAGGCAGGATCAGGACCGCGGCGATCAGCGGGGCGAAGCGGCGCCCGCGCACCCGCCGGGCGCCGCGCGGCACGGTAGCCATGCCCACCAGATGGGCGAGGCCCAGGACCAGCGCCAGCGCGAGGCCGGTCTGGAACTTGTAGATGTTGCGGAAGGGCACCAGCCAGCCGTTCAGCCAGTCCTGCACGGTGCCGTGGAAGGGCGCGCCGAACGCGCCGCCGTATCCGGCGAACAGCACCAGCACCACGGAGATCACGGTCAGGACCAGCCACCGCCGCTCCGGCATGTCGCGTCTGGCGAGGCCGGCGAGGCCCAGGCCGGCCGCCAGCGCCGAGCAGACGATCACCACGACCGAGGAGGCGACGGTCCAGCCGGCCGGCAGCCACGCCTCGCCGAAGTGCAGATACGCGACCCAGTTGCCGGCCCCGCGCAGCCCCTCCGTCGCCGACATCGTGGACGTCGTGGTCTGCGAACTCTCCACGTACGGAAGGAAGTTCTCGCCGTAGACGCCGAGCATCAGCAGCGGTATCCACCACCAGGCCGTCGCCACGATCACGCCGGGCACCCACCAGGCGATCAGCTTGCGCTGCCGTGGTCCGGGCGGGCGGGACAGGAGGTAGAGCCCGACCGGCAGCAGCGAGGCCAGCGTGGAGGCGCCGTTGACGCCGCCCATGAACGGCACGACCAGCGCCGAGCGCAGGGCCGCGACCCGCGCCGAGTACCGCTCGTCGGTCAGCGGCAGCAGCACCCAGGGCAGGAAGGCGCCGGGCAGCACGGCCGCCGAGGTGGACCCGACGACGATGGTGAACACCGGCCACAGCGCGTACGCCACCGCGGCGAGCAGCCGGGAGCCGCGGCTGCCCACGGTGAGCCGCTCGGCCAGCCGCAGCGCACCCCAGAAGGCGACGGACACCAGCAGCGACATCCACAGCCGCTCCGCCAGCCACACCGGCAGCTGCAGCGCGTGCGCCAGCCAGTAGAACGGCAGCATCGGCCAGAGGTAGCCGGCGTACTGGTCCTGGATCCCGCCGAAGGAGCCCTGGTCGTGCCAGAGCTGCCCCAGGTCGGAGAAGAAGGCACCCGGGTCGACCGTGACACCGAGCTTGGTGTCGAAGGTCTGCCGGCCCGGGTGCACCGCGACGAACAGCACGAACGCCACGGCCCAGAACCCCAGCAGCCAGCGCCGCGACCTCGGGCCCTCCGGGGGGCCGGAGGTGGCCGCGGTGGTGGGGACGGCTGCCGGGGGAGGAGCCTGGACCGTGGTCGTCATGGGGGACACCGCCGGAGGATGAGGAGGAGGTTCCAGGTGGCCACCTCGCGGATGCCGGGCGCCTTGACGACCGTCTCCGCGAGCAGGGGCCAGTAGCGGGAGCGCGCCGAGACGATGGCGACGTCGTCGCGGGCGCGGACCTGCCGCAGGGTGGCGCCGATGTGCACGGCGAAGAGGTTCTCGCCGAGGGTGTGCTTGGCGGGTCTTCCGGTACGCCGCAGATAGCGGGCGCGGGCCCGCTCGGCACCGAAGTAGTGCCAGGGGGCCCACTCGTGACCGCCCCACGGGGACAGCCAGTTGGTGAAGGAGACGTAGATCAGCCCGCCGGGCCGCGTCACCCGCGCGAGCTCGCTGAGGAACGTCTGCGGATCGGCCACGTGCTCCAGCACGTTCGAGGAGAAGGTCACGTCGGCGACCCCGTCGGACAGCGGCAGCAGATAGCCGTCCGCGATCACGGTCCCGTCGGCCGGCTTCTCGCCCAGTTCCTCTACGTCGGGCTCGAAGAGGTACGCGTGCGCACCCCGCCGCCGGAACTCCTCGGTGAAGTAGCCGCCGCCCCCGCCGACGTCGACGACGATCCGCCCCTGGACGGCGCCGCCGTAGGCCTCGACCTGGTCGGCGGCGTCACGGGCCAGCAGCTCGTAGCACGACCGCGGATCGTCCTGTTCGTGCCGGAAGGCCCGGAAGAGGGCGAGGGACCGGCGAAAGGAGGGATCCTTGAATGCACGGGTCCCGGGAGCGCTCCGGCGGGGGCGCGGGGAAGTGCGCGACCAGCCGCGACGGGCCGGCAGTCGCGAACCGGCCTCGGCACCCCGGCGCTTGGGCGTCACGGCCCCCAGCCCCTCACCGCCTCGGCGGCCACGGCTCGGAACTGTCTCACCGTCCGATGCCAGCGATACCGCGCCGCACGGTCCCGCGCGGCCTTGCCCATCAGCTCACGCCGGTGTCCGGACAGGGCGAGCGTGCACCAGGCGGCGGCGAAGGAGGACTCCCCGTGCGCGAGCACACCCGTCTCCCCGTCCACGACGGAGTCCCGCAGCCCCGGCACGTCGAAGGCGATCGTGGGGGTCTCCCGGGTGGCCGCCTCGGTGACGACGAGACCCCACCCCTCCACGGCGGACGGGTGCAGCAGCAGCCACGCCGCGCACAGCAGCCGGTGCTTCTCCGCCTCGGACACATGGCCCGCGAACTCCACGCCGGGACCGGCCAGTTGCTCCAGGCTCGCCCGCTCGGGCCCGTCGCCCACGATCACCAGCCGGCCGCCGGTGACGGGCCGCACCCGCTCCCAGAGTCTGAGCAGCAGATCGATCCGCTTGTACTCGACGAGTCTGCCGACCGCCACGAACAGCGGCTCCGGGGAACGGTCGGCGCGCGGTCCCGGCTCCTCCACACCGTTGTGGACGACACGGATCCGGTCCCGTTCCACGCCGATGTCCCGCAGGGCGTGCGCCGTGGAGGGGGAGACGGCGACCAGCAGGCTCCGGTGCTGGGCACCGGTCAGCGCCCACTGCTCGAGTCTTCGGCCGAGCCGGGCGGCGGGCAGCAGGGGCCCGCCGAAGCGCATCTTCCACAGGTCGCTGTGGACGTGGTTGACCAGGCACAGGGTGGGGCCCCGGTGCCACAGAGGTGCCAGATACGGCATTCCGTTGCAGACCTCGACCAGCAGATCGGTCTCGCCGACCTGACGGGCGAAGGCGGAGCGCGCGCGCAGATAGTGGCCGAACTCCCCGCCGGCGGACACGACCCGGTAGTCCCGGAATGCCGCGGGACCGCCGCAGATCAGCGTCACCTGGTGACCGAGGGCGGTGAGCCCCTCGGCCAGCCGGTCGACCAGCAGCTCGGAGCCGCCGGCGGCCGGATTGTCCAGATCACGGTGGGCGAGGAAAACGATTCGGCGCGGTTGTGGGGGGTGCGCCGGACGGTGCTGCGACGCCCAGAGGTGACCGGTGCGCAGCGGGGAAGGCACGTGCTGGGGCATGGGTGCTCCAACTCGTCTCAGGGTGCGGAACTCAGCGGTAGTTTTTGGACTTGCTGTGGGGGGACTGAGCTCTTCATGGGCGGGGCATGTGGACAGCTTGTGCTCGGGTGGGGTTGGACAGTTTTCGCCCACCCGTTCGCCACGGCTACTCACCGGGATGACAATTTGCGGCTTTATTAGAACTGACGTCATGTCACTTCGTGAGCTGAGCCGGTGAAGTTCCGCCCGTATCGGGACGACGGCGACTTTCCCGCCCTCGTAGCACCAAAACCCCACCCACTACCGCCAGGACGAAACCGGCCACAGCGGCGCCGATCGGCAACGTCTGCCCCACCATGCGCAGCTGGCCACTCTCCTTCTTGGCCTGCTTCACCTGGTCCTTCTGGGTCGCCGTGGTGAACGCCAGCTTCTGGCTGTCCAGCAGCACGACCGCGTCCTTCTTCGACCCCGGCGCGCGCAGTGTGCGGCGCGGGCCGACCTGGGCGTAGAGCACCCGGCCGGTGCGCTGGTCGACGACGAGCTGGACGCCGTGGTTGGAGTACCACTCCTCGGCGAGCACCTGCGGCTTGTTCTTCTGCCCGACGATCGTGCCCGGCACCAGCCGCGTGCCGATCTTCGTCGGCGCGACCGAGCCGGTGAAGCGGTAGCCCTGGTAGCCCTGGATCTTCCTGGTGCCCGCGTAGTGCAGCACGACCGTGTCGCCGAGGGAGTTGTCCCACCAGGTGTAGGAGCGTTTGTGCACGTCGAAGGGGAACTTCAGGTAGGAGTCGCCCTCGAAGTACGGGTTCTCCTTGCAGCAGTGCACCGGCTCGTTGGTGTGCCGGTCGGTCACCCACCGGTTCAGGAAGAACTCCAGCGCGTCGTGCGGATCGGCGGCCGGCAGCGACTTGTCGGTGTCGACCGTCGTCGTCACGTCCCACACCGCCCGGCCGCTCTTCTCGCTGTCCTTGACGTTGCCGCGCACCTGCTGGGTGACCGTGATCCGCTTGTCGTGCAGGGTCTCGATCGCGTCGGTGTCGAAGTAGCTGCCGGTGCCTTGGTAGACGGCCGTGGTGTCGATGTCGATCGGGTTCACGGCGGCCCGCGGCTCGACGTACCAGACCAGCATCGGCGCCAGGACCAGCAGAAACGTGCCGAGTCCCAGAAGGATCAGCGAAAGGGGGGAGGCTGTACGGCGCATCCGGACTCCAGGGGGATGGATGTCTCCAGTTCGGGCCGCTCCATGTGGCCGGAGACCGTAGGCGCCTCTTGACGCGGTGTCAATGCTTGTCGAGACTGGCTCGACAGGCAGGGGTGGGACCGCCGGGTGGGGACGACCTTTCGGACAGAGAGGCTGACCCTGCGATGTCCAGACTGCTCGCCACCGCAATCACCGTCGTGGCCGCCGCGGCCCTCGCCGTGGGCGCGGCCCTCGGCATCGTCGCGCTGCTCGACGCGACCCCCGACCAGCCCAACACCCCCTTGATCACCTACGAGCATGCCCAGCAGGGGAGTTGACGGTGACACCCGCCCGCTCCCCGGCCGTCACGACCCGCTCGGCCTGGCACGACGTCCCCCGCCTCCAGGTCCGCCGCTTCGCCGCGATCGCCATGGCGGAGGCGCCCTCCCTCGCCGAGGAGATCCTGAGCGAGATCCGCCGCGAGTACCCCCACCTGCCCGTCGTCCTCGACGAGTCCGGCGAGCCGATGGCCCTGGTCGGCATCCGGCGCGCCATCGAGGTCTTCGTCCAGCACCTGGAGCTGTCGGAGGGCCGCCCCTCGGTCCCGCCGGGCGTGTTCCAGGAGTTCGGACGGGGCGAGGGTCTGCACGGCCGGTCCCTGGACTCGCTCCAGGCGATCTACCGCATGGGCGTCCGCCTGGCCTGGCGCCGCTTCGCCGAGATCGGTCAGCGCGTGGAGATCCCGCCTCCCGCGATGTACGAGCTCGTCGACGCGGGGTACGAGTACCTGGACGGCCTGGTCGACCAGTCCGTGCGGGGCTACGCCGAGGCGGCCGCCCGGCAGGCCGGTGAACGCCTGCGGCTGCAGCGGCGGTTGATGGAGCTGCTGCTGGCCGAACACCACCGGGGCGATCCGGCCGACGCGCTCACCGAGCGGGCCGCGCGGGTCGGCTGGCAGCTGCCGCGCAAGGTCGCGGTCGGGGTGCTGCTGCGTCCGGCCCGGGAGGCGGTCGCGCCCGCGGTCGGGCAGGGGGTGCTGCTCGACATGGAGTACGAGCAGCCCCGCATGGTCGTCCCCGAACCCGACGCGGCAGGCCGGCCCGAATTACTGCACCGGGCGCTGACCGGCTGGTCCGGGGCGATCGGACCGCCCGTACCGCTGGCCGACGCGGCGAAGTCGCTGCGCTGGGCCGAGGCGGCGGTACGGCTGATGGAACGGAAACTGCTGCCCGCCGGGGACGTCCTGTACTGCACCGAGCACACCGAGGCGCTGGTGCTGCTGCAGCCCGAGGAGCTGATCGACGACCTGGCGCTGCGGTGCCTCGCGCCCCTGGCCCACTGCGGGCCGACGCACGGGCGCCGGCTCGCGCAGACGCTGCTGGCGTGGCTGGAGACGCGGGGCGGGGCGCCGGAGGTGGCCGCCCGGCTGGGCGTCCACCCCCAGACGGTCCGCTACCGCCTGCGCCAGATCCGCGAGCTGTGGGGCGACGAGATAGACAACCCGGACCGCCGCTTCGAACTCGAACTGGTGCTGAGGGCACAGAGGTTGAGGGGGGTGCTGGGGGAGGCCGGGCGCGGGTGAGGTTTCAGCGAGCGCGCTTCCGCTGAGCCCGCCATGCGTCGTAGTGATCGAGCAGGGTGTCCTCCACGGGCCGGTAGCTGACGCCCAGTTCGCTCACACTGCGGCTGTTGTCGACCGCGAACCTGATGCCCAGATGCTTGCGGATGTAGTCCTGACTCAGCCCGAAGGCGGGGCCGAGGAGGCGAACGGGCCAGTGCGGCAGGCGAGTTCGCGGCAGCCGCAGGTCCCTGGGGTGGCGCGCCCGGATGACGCGGGCCATCTCGTGGAAGGAGGTCATCCGCTCCGCCGCGACGATGTACCGCCCCTGCGCGTCGGGCCGCTCGGCCGCGGCGATGTGGGCGTCGGCCAGATCCCGGACGTCGACCGTGGTGAAGCTGAAGTCGGGGGCGCCGTAGCAGAAGTAGCCCTTGAAGAGCTCGTCGAGCAGGAAGAGGCTGCCCGACTGCGAGGCGGGCGTGAGCGAGGGCCCGAGCACGAGACCGGCGTTGACGGCGACCATGCGCCACCGATCCTGTGCCTCGGCGGCCTCCCAAGCGGCCTGCTCCGCGACGGTCTTGGCGTAGTGGTACGGGTTGTTCTCGACGGTGCTGGTCGTGTTGCAGTAGCTCTCCCGCAGCACCTGCCCCTCCATCTCCAGCACGTCGGCGTAGTCGCCGAAGACGGCCCCCACGGTGGAGGTGAACACGAACCTCCGCACACCGGGAGTCCGCTCCACACTCCCGACCACGTTCCGCGTCCCGACGAGCGCGGGCTCGACGACGTCCCGCTGCCCGTCCTTGATCTTCTCCGGCATGAGAAAGGGCGAGGCGACATGAAAAACGACCTCGCACCCCTTCATCGCCTGGTCGAACGACCCCTCTGCGAGCAGATCGGCCTCGAACAGGTCGAGCTGTCCGGGGAACCGCTCCTGAAGGGTCTCCAAGGGCGTCATTTTGGGGGTGTCCGCCGCGCTGCGGACGGTGGCGCGGACCCGGTGGCCGCGCTCCAGCAGCCGCTTCACCAGGTGGCAGCCGACGAACCCGCTGCCACCCGTCACCAGCACGTCCATCCGCGCTCCGATCATGTCCGGACGGTCGAGGAGGACCGCGCCGTCAGGCATTCTGGCCGGTTCTCATGGTCACCGGAACGCTTGGGACCCGCAGAACCATTGCCGGGGCAAACGCTCTATGACTAGCCTGTGTTCGTCATGCCGATCGTCTGTTGAAATCTCGAACATAGACGCCTCAGATAACAAGGGAGGGGGCCGGTCGTGGGACGCCTCGTACCTGCCGTGACCCGGGCTCTCGACATTCTCGAGCTCTTCCTCGACGGGGACGGGACGCTCTCCGCCCCCGACATAGTGCGCAAGCTGCAGCTGCCGCGCACCACCGTGCACGAGCTGGTGACCACGCTCGCCGCCCGGTCGTACATCGTGCAGGTGCCCGGGCAGCCGGGACGCTACCGGCTCGGTGTACGGCCGTACCAGCTCGGCAGCCGGTACGCCGAGCAGCTGGACCTCGCCGCCGAGGGCCAGCAGGTCGCCCGGTCCGTCGCCGAGACCTGCGACGAGACCGTGCACGTGGCCATCCTGGAGGGTACGGACGTCATCTACATCGCCAAGGTGGACTCCACCCATGCGGTGCGCATGGTGTCCGCAGCGGGGCGCCGGCTCCCGGCGCACTGCACCTCCGTGGGCAAGATGCTGCTGGCCTCCCTTCCGGAGCCGGAGCTCACCTCGCGCATCCCGGACGACGCCGAGCTCGTCGCGATGACACCCAACAGCATCACCGAGCCGGGCGCCCTGCGCGAGGCCCTCGCACAGATCCGGCAGCACGGGATCGCCGTGGAGAGCCGTGAGTCCAACCCGGACGTCAGCTGCGTGGCCGCACCGGTGCGGGACCGCACCGGCCAGGTCGTCGCCGCCCTCTCCATCTCCGTCCCCATGATCCGGTGGAGCGACGAGCGCCGCGCCGAGCTGGAGCAGCTCGCCGCGAAGGGCGCAGTGGAGCTCTCGGAACGACTCGGACACCGGAGCGTGGCATGACGTACAAGTTCGAGGTGGCGGTGCAGGCCGAGGCCACCCTGGGCGAGGGCCCCACCTGGGACGCCGCCCGCGAGCGGCTGATCTGGGTGGACATCCTCGGCTCGCGCGTGCACACGTACGAGCCCGGGTCCGGCCGCCGCGGCGTCCGCACCACCGAGCAGCACGTCGGCGCCGCCAAGCCGCGCGCCGGCGGCGGTCTGGTGCTGAACCTGCGGGACGGCGTCGGGCTCGTCGACCCCGACGACTCCTTCCGCTGGCTGCACCACGAACCCGTCCCCGGCCGCCGCGGCAACGACGCCGCCGTCGCCCCCGACGGCTCCCTCTGGGCCGGCACCATGCGCTACGACGAGGCACCGCGCGGCGGCACGCTGTCCCGGCTCACCGGCGACGGCACCACCGCGACCGTCCTCGACGACGTGGCCGTGAGCAACGGCACCGGCTGGAGCCCCGACGGCCGGCTGATGTACTACATCGACTCGCCGACCCGCCAGGTCGACGTCTTCCACCACGAGGACGGCCGGGTCGCGGACCGGCGCCGGTTCGCCCAGATCGAGGAGGGCGCCGGCTTCCCCGACGGGCTGACGGTGGACGCCGACGGCTGCGTGTGGGTCGCGCTGTGGGACGGCGCAGCGGTACGCCGCTACACCCCCGACGGCGAGCTCGACCGCGTGATCGAGCTGCCGGCACCCCGCGTCACGGCCTGCGCCTTCGGCGGCAAGGACCTGACCGACCTGTACATCACGACGGCCCGCGTGGGTCTCGACCGGCCCCACCCGGTGGCCGGTTCCCTCCTGGTCGTCCCCGGCGCCGGAAAGGGCCTGCCCCAGCCGGCCTTCGACGGCTGAGCGATACGGGGCGGCACGGAGCGGTACGTCAGGGAAGAGCGGGAGCACCACCCTGCTCCTGCCCCACTCCTCCTGGCTCCTGCCCCGTCGCTCCCGACTCCAGCACCACCTCGCCGTCCCCCTCCGCCGCCAACCGCCCCCGCACCCCCGCCAGTTCCTCCACCCGGCGCAGCGCGCGGGAGACCGTGGCGATGTCGTGGAGCAGGTCCGTCGTGTCGGGGTCGTGGGCGGGCTCGGTCTGCGGTGACCGGCGCCGGCTCTCCACGGCGTCCTGGATCGCGGCGGCCGACGCGAGCGCCTTGGCGTGCTCGGGGGTGTGGCCGAGCGAGAGCGCGGTCTCGTACGTGCGGCGGCGCCGGTCCTCGTCGATGTGCCGGGCCAGCGGCAGCAGGACGTCGCGGATGAACGTCTCCCGGCGGACGAGCCGCAGTTCGGGTGTGGCGCGCAGGACGAACGAGACGCCGCCGCCGTCGACGGTGCGCAGGAGGACGTAGAGCGGGCGCAGCCGGTGGTGGGCCAGGCGGACGCGCCAGCGTTCGTGCAGATACTGGCCGGCGTGCGGCAGGATGAAGCCGATCGCGATCAGGATCGCGGAGAGGCAGGCGAGGGGCGGCGCCGCGCCCGTGCTCAGCCAGTCCAGGTCCCGGCCGAACCAACGGGCGACCACCGCCGGGAGTTTGACGGCGTAGAAGGACAGCTGCGCGGCGTAGCCGACGCCGAGGAACTTCAGGCCCCAGCGCAGCCACGCGTCGAGCCCGTCGGTGCGGACCCAGTTCCAGATCAGGCCCGAGGTGATCACGGTCGCCACGGTCTGCGCGAGCAGGTAGAGCAGGATCATCTCGCGCATGTACGGCGTGTTGGCGTAGTACGTGTCCAGGTCGCGCAGCCGCTCCACGGGCGCGTCCGCGAGCGCGAACAGCGTCCACAGCGCGGTGATCACCGTGAGGGAGCCCGCGACCACCCAGCGCACGGCGCGCACGGTCGACCTGGAGCGGTCGCCCAGGCCGTTGCGCCAGGCGATGATCAGCAGCAGGCAGGAGCCGCAGAACGCGGTGAGCAGCGAGTACACCCAGGGCGCCGAGATGTTGGGCACGCCCGTGACCCGGTTGACCCGGGCGATCGTCGACGGCGCCACGGACACGAACACCGCGCAGGCGAGCAGCAGCACGCCGCCCACGGCGCGCAGCAGCGGGTCGCTCCACAGCCGGACGATGGTGGGCAGTTTGATGGCCAGGGCGGTGATCAGGACGCCGGCCGGGATCCACCAGAAGGACGGGTAGAACTCGTTGACGAACGCCGCGGGGGACCAGGCGAGTGGTGCCGGGCCCGTCGTCACCGTGCCGTTCCCCTGCGCCCTCGGTAGCCCAGGGACCGCTGGAAGGGGTCGAGCGGCGCGTCCGCGTCCCGCCCGGACAGCAGTGGCCGGAACGCGGCGGCGAGCCGGTGCCCGAAGTCGTCGGCCTCGGCCTCGTCGGCCACCCGGGAGCCGTCGCGCGCGGCCACGGACAGCGCCACGTCGGTCCACGCGCTGCGGCCGGCCAGCGCCGCCCCGGCCACGTGATGGTGGCTGTGCCCGGCGTGCAGATGCCACAACTCGTGGCCGAGGATGACCAGTTGCTGCACCTCCTCGGCCCGTTCCTCGACGATGACCAGGTCGAAGTCCTGGAACTCCACCCAGAGCCCGGTGACCTCGATCTCGTCGGGGAAGCGCTCGAAGCGCAGCTCGACGGGCCGTCCGCCGCGCAGCGCGCTCATCTCCTTGCACAGCACCCGGCACAACTCATGGGCGTCGGACGGTGCTTGAGGTCTCGCCCGGACGGCGGCGCCGAGGCCCTCGGTCAGCTCCCGCATCCCGGAGACCCGCCGCGAGCGCCGCAGCCCAGCAGCGATCCGGACCGCCTTCCTCCGTGCGCCCGCGATGTCCACCGTTCCCCCTTCCGACGCCTCCCGCAGCTCAACAGGCGTCCGAGACTACGCGGCCGGTCCGGTCCACGTCAGGTCATCCTGCGCCGGAAATTGAAGCCGGAACGATCTCCCTGGCCGGAAAGTCATGCCGAAAGCATTGACTGGCAAGCGCTTACTCCTTACGGTCCCGTTCGAAGTTACGAGCGCAATTCGATATGTCGAACGACATCGAATCACCGTCGAATCCCGGACGGGCACGGGATCTCGCACAGATGGGGCAGGCAATGGGACGACCTGACCTGAGTCGCAGGCACCTCCTGGCAGCCGCCGGCGGACTCGCCGTCGCCGGCAGCTTCGGCTTCGCCGCACTCGGCACCGGCGCCGACGCACTCGCGTCCGGTGCGGACACCCGGGTGCGGTACTGGAACCTCTTCAGCGGCGGCGACGGCTCCAACATGATCGCCATGCTGGACGCCTTCCGTAAGGCCAACCCGGCCATCGACGTCAGCGACGCGACCCTGCAGTGGGGCAGTCCGTACTACACCAAGCTCGCGATGGCGGCGGCCGGAAACCGCGCCCCCGACCTGGGCGTCATGCACCTGGGCCGGGTCACGGGCTTCTCCCCGGGCCGGCTGCTGGACCCCTGGGACATGGACCTGCTCGCCAAGTACGGCGTACGCGAGGAGGACTGGAACCCCACGCTGTGGCAACGCGGCGTCATCGACGGCACGCTGTACGCGCTGCCGCTCGACATCCACGTCCAGCTCTGCTTCTACCGCAGGGACGTGCTGAAGAAGGCGGGCCTGCTCGGCGACGACGGCCTGATGATCCCCGTCACCTCCACCGCCGAGTGGTTCGACGTCCTGAGGAAGGCCAGGAAGGCGCAGAAGAAGGGCCTGCAGACCATCGGCCTGTGGACCAACGACCAGAACTTCCAGTGGTGGTTCTTCGTCGCCTTCTACACCCAGCTCGGCGGCAGATGGTTCAACGACGCGAACACCGAGGTGCTCTTCGACGTCGACAAGGCCACCGAGGTCCTGGAGTTCTTCCGCAAGCACGTCACCGACGGCTACGTCATTCCCGGCGCGCCGACCGGCGAGCAGTTCATCAACGGCGCCCCCTTCACCTGGGAGGGCAACTGGTCGGTGCCCGTCTTCTCCGGCGCCAAGGTCGACTACGGCGCCACCCCGCTGCCGCCCGTCTTCGGCAGGCAGGCCACCCACGCCGAGTCCCACTCGTTCGTCCTGCCCCACCAGGCGGGCCGCGGCGGCGCCGCCAACGAGGGCGCGCACCGGCTCGCGGCCTACGTCGTCAAGCACGCCCTCCAGTGGGCGGCGGGCGGCCACATCCCCGCGTACACGCCGACGCTGTCCACGCCCGCGTACAAGAAGCTCACCCCGCAGCACGAGTACGTGTCCGCCATGGGCCACCAGGCCACCGAGCCGAAGGTGTGGTTCGCCGGGTCGACCGGCATCCTCGCCCAGGACCTCGGCCCGATCGTCGTCTCCTCGACGATGGGCTCGGCCAAGCCCGCCGATGCCGCGCGGCGGATGAAGAAGCAGCTCAGCAAGCTCCTCGCCACGAAGAACCCGATGGACGGCAGGACCGCCGCGCAGGGAGGTGCGACCGCATGACGACCAGTGCCGAGACCGTCGTCGTACCGGCGCGGACGAAGGCCGCCGCGGCGGCCGCGACCGTCCGCCGCAAGCAGGGCTTCCAGCACGGGGGCTGGTTCGTCGCCCCGTTCCTGGCCCTGTTCACCCTGTTCGTGATCTGGCCGCTGCTGCGCGGCCTGTACCTCAGTCTCACCGACGCCAACATCTCGGGCGACGACACGCACTTCGTCGGCCTCGACAACTACCGCGAGGCACTGGGCGATTCGGCGATGTGGGACGCGCTCGGCCACAGCGCGTACTTCACGCTGCTCGTGGTGCCGTGCCTCACCGTGCTCGCCTTCCTGCTCGCGATGCTCGCGCACAACATCGAGCGCGGCAAATGGCTGTGGCGGCTGTGCTTCTTCGCGCCGTTCCTGCTGCCGTCGACCGTCGCGGCCAACCTCTTCCAGTGGCTGTTCACCCAGGGCATCGGCATGTTCAACCACGTCCTCGGGATCGACACGCCCTGGCTGACCGACAAGTCCTACGCGATGCTCGCCATCGTCATCGAGACCCTGTGGTGGACGGTCGGCTTCTCCTTCCTGCTCTACCTCGCCGCCCTCCAGGGCATCCCCGACCACCTCTACGAGGCCGCGAAGCTGGACGGCGCGAACGCCTGGCACCGCATGGTCCACATCACCCTGCCGATGCTGCGCCACATCACCGGCCTGGTGCTCGCGCTGCAGATCCTCGCCTCGCTCCAGCTCTTCGACCAGGCCGTCGTGATGATGGACTTCGGCCCCGGACCGGAGCTCAGCACCCGGGCGTTCGTGCAGTACACCCTCGAACAGGGCTTCACCAGCTACCGCGTGGGCTACGCCTCCGCCATGTCCGTCATCTTCTTCGTACTCATCGCAGTCGTCGCCCTGGGGCGGATGTGGCTGCTGCGCAACCGTGAGGAGGGCGGCCGATGACCACCGCCGAGGCTACGACCCGTCCGACCGTACGCACCAAGTCCCGCAGGCCCTGGACACCCGGCCAGATCGTCCTCACGCTGATCGGTCTCGCCGTCTCCGCGGTGTTCGTGGCGCCCATCGCGGCGGCCCTGTTCACCTCGCTGAAGTCCGAGGCCGAGGCGGCCGAGATCCCGCCGCACTGGCTGCCCAGGGTGTGGACCGGCCAGGCCTGGAAGGCCCTGTTCGAGACCGGCAACATCACCAACTGGCTCGTCAACTCCCTGGTCGTGTCGGTGTGCGTGACGTCCGTGGTGGTGCTGGTGAGCGCCCTCGCCGGCTACGGCTTCGCCCGCACCGAGTTCCGCGGCAAGTCGGTGCTCATGGGCGTCGTCATGGCGGGCCTGATGATCTCCCCGGCGGTGCTCGGCGTGCCCCTGTTCACCACCGTCCAGCAGATGGGGATGGTCGACACCTACTGGGGCATGGTCCTGCCGCAGTGCGCGCCCGCCGCCATGGTCTACATCCTCTACAAGTTCTTCCAGGGCATCCCGCACGAGCTGGAGGAGGCCGCCTTCATCGACGGCGCGGGCCGCTGGCGGGTCTTCTTCACGATCATCCTGCCGCTGTCGCGCCCCTCGCTCGCCGCGGTCGGCATCTTCACCTTCATCAGCTCGTGGAACAACTTCCTGTGGCCGTACATGGTGACCAACAACCCCGACCTGATGACCATGCCGAACGGCATCGCGACCGTCATGAACTCCTACGGCATCCAATGGGCCCAGCTCATGGCCGGTGGCCTCATGGCGGGCCTGCCCCTGATCATCGTCTTCGTCTTCTTCCAGCGCCAGATCGTGGCAGGCGTGGCCCACACGGGTCTGGCCGGCCAGTAGGGGCCCCGGAACGAACCCGCAGCCGCCCCCGAACAAGAACCATCCTCTGCGAAAGGCGACCATGCACAGCGCCCGCTTCACCCTCGACCCCGCCTTCACCGTCGGCGAGGTCAGCTCCCGTCTCTTCGGATCCTTCGTCGAACACCTCGGACGCTGCGTCTACACCGGCATCTACGAACCGGACCACGCGACCGCCGACGAGGCCGGCCTGCGCCAGGACGTGCTGGACCTCGTCCGCGAACTGGGCGTCACGGCGGTCCGCTACCCGGGCGGCAACTTCGTCTCGGGCTACAAGTGGGAGGACTCCGTCGGCCCCGCCGAGGACCGCCCCCGCCGCCTCGACCTCGCCTGGCACTCCACCGAGACCAACCGCTTCGGGCTGTCCGAGTACATCGCCTTCCTGCGCAAGATCGGCCCCCGGGCCGAGCCCATGATGGCGGTCAACCTCGGCACGCGGGGCGTCGCCGAGGCCCTGGAGCTCCAGGAGTACGCCAACCACCCCGAGGGCACGGCCCTTTCGGACCTGCGCGTCTCCCACGGCGACAAGGACCCCTTCGGGATCAGGCTGTGGTGCCTGGGCAACGAGATGGACGGCCCCTGGCAGACCGGCCACAAGACCGCCGAGGAGTACGGCCGCGTCGCCGCCGAGACCGCCCGCGCGATGCGCCAGGCCGACCCGGGCGTGGAGCTGGTCGCGTGCGGCTCCTCCAGCCAGGCCATGCCCACCTTCGCCGAGTGGGAGGCGACGGTCCTGAAGGAGACGTACGACCTCGTCGACTACGTCTCCCTGCACGCCTACTACTGGCCCGAGGACGGCGACATCGACTCGTTCCTGGCCTCGGCCGTCGACATGGAGTCCTTCATCGAGAACGTGATCGCGACCGCCGACCACGTGGGCGCCCGGCTGAAGTCGAAGAAGCGGATCAACCTCTCCTTCGACGAGTGGAACGTCTGGTACCTGCCCGAGTGGGAGGCGCGCGCCAAGACCTTCGAGCAGCACGACTGGCCCGAGGCGCCGCGCCTGCTGGAGGACAACTACAGCGTCACCGACGCCGTCGTGTTCGGCTCGCTCCTCATCGCCCTGCTCCGGCACGCGGACCGCGTCACGGTCGCCTGCCTCGCCCAGCTCGTCAACGTCATCGCCCCGATCATGACCGAGCCCGGCGGCCCGGCCTGGCGCCAGACGACCTTCTTCCCCTTCGCCCAGGCCGCCCGGCACGGGCTGGGCCAGGTCCTCGACGTGCAGGTCGACTCCCCGACGTACGAGACGAAGAAGTACGGCGAGACCGACCTGCTGCACGCGACCGCCGTGCGCGCGCAGGACGGCACCGTCACCGTCTTCGCCGTCAACCGCAGCCGCACCGAGTCCCTGCCCCTCGACGTCGCCCTGAACGGCCTGGACCTGACGTCGGTCGTCGAGCACAGCGTCCTCGCGGACGGCGACCCGGACGCGCGCAACACCCTCGACGACCCCGACCGCGTCACGCCCCACCCGGCCGAGGGCACCGCCCTCACGGACGGCACCCTCAGCGCCACGCTCGAACCGCTGTCGTGGAACGTGATCCGGCTGGCGTAGGAACACGGCGGCCCCCGGCCGCCGGACCTCCCGTCACGGCACCGGCGTCACCGTCACCCCTCCCGCCGCCGACCCGAGCAGGACGAGCCGTGGCTCCGGCGGTCCGGAGGGGGTGGTGCCGTCGGACAGGACCGCCAGGGCCAGGGTGTTGGCGCCGCGGGTGCGCAGGATGCCGTTGGGGAGGGCGAAGGTGTGCTGGGGGCCCACGTCGTTGATGTACTGGCCCATGTTCCAGCCGTTGAGGAAGATCTGGACGCGGTAGGCGCGCATCGGGTCGTCCTCGAGCGTGAGCCCGATCGAGGCGTCGGTGGCGGCGTCGACGGCGAGGCGGAAGCCCGTGCGGTACCAGGTGACGCCCTGCCGCCGCTCCGCGACCGGCAGCCGGACCGGCTGCCAGTCGCCGTCGGTGTGCTCCGGCAGATGCCAGCCCTGCCGCTCGCCGTACAGCCCGCCGTTGTTCTGCGGCCCGCGCACGGGGTCGGGCGCGGCCTCTCCCTGCAGCCGCCAGCTCACCGCCGGGGCGGCCCCCTCGAAGGTGACCGCCGTCAGCCCGCGGGCCACCTTGTGCGTGTCCTGCGCCTTGCCGTCCTGGTCGTGCTGCATCCGGCGGACGAGGACGGACAGCACGTGCGCGCCGTCCGTGCGCAGCTCCTCCGGCACCTCGAACACCGCCGTGTCGGCCCAACTGCCCTGCCGCACGCTCTTGTTGTCCGGCACCGGCATCCGGTGCGTGCCCAGCGGCCGGCCGTCCAGCCAGGCCATCAGCAGCCCCTGGGTGCCGGTGCTGTAGGCGAGCGACACGGACCGCGCGCCGCCCGCGCCGGTGAAGCGCCCGCGGTACCAGACGTCGCCGTAGTGGAAGCCGTAGTCGTCGGCGAACAGCAGCGGCTGCCCGTCCGGGACGGGGGTGGTGCTGTACGACGTGGTCCCGTCGGCGGCCCGCCAGGCCGAGTCGTCGAAGCCGGGCGCGGACTCCGGGTTCTCCCGCTTCCTGCGCCAGCCGTCGTGCAGCGCGGGCAGCGCGACCGGGCCCACACCTGCCAGCGGGCGCGTGCTGCGCAGGCTTCCGGACGAGGTGGCGCCCGTCGTCAGCGCACGGCCGTTCCAGCTGACGTGACCGATCCCGCGCGGTCCCCACACCTCCACCTCGGCCGCCAGGACGGTGTCCCCCGTCAGCCTGACCGACGCACCGTCGACCGCCGCGGTCCGCAGCAGCGCCGGCCCGTACACCAGCACCGGGCCGGACGGGGTGTCGCGGGGCCACAGCCGTACGGAGGTCTCGTCGTCGGCGAGGAGCAGGAGGAGGGGGGCGGAGACACCGCCGCCGGACACCAGCACCCTTGTCAGACCGCCGAGTTCGGCCTCGATACGCAGCAGGCCGTCCGCGTACGCGCAGTCGGCTGCGCCCTCCAGCACCCTGACCGCCGGCCTGCTCGCGCACTCCAGCGCCGTCACCGTCGCCTCGCCCCGGCGCCCGGTGAACACGGCGACCTCCTGCCGTCCGGCGGCGAGGGCCAGCATGGGCTGGGCGCTGGAGTGGCGGACCCTGCGCCGCCCCAGCCCGAGCCCGGCGGCCAGCAGCCGCGCGTCCTGCGGCGGTACGACGACCGGGAGTTCGGCCCCCGGGACCGGAAGGGTGGTGGTGACCGGGTCCTTGCCGTCGTTGCGCAGGACGTAGACATGGGCGCCGGTGTCGGCGTTGGTCAGGTGGTACACCCTCAGCCCGTCCGCGGTGACGTCCGCGGCGCGGTCCAGCTTGGCGAAGTCGGGGAAGTAGCGCAGCAGTTGGCCGATCTGGTGCATGGGGATCAGCTTGGAGGTGGGCTGCCGGCCCTCGTCGATGGCCGCGCCGTAGTCGTACGACGTGTAGACGACCGGTGCGGGCAGCCAGCCCCAGGAGGTGCCGCCGAAGGTCATGTAGACGCTGTGCAGCGTGATGCCGTTGGCGAGGTTGGTGAGGTAGAAGCGGCGCTCGTACGCCGCGTCGCGCTGCCGCCGCGACTCCGCGTACCCCTTCTTGTCGAACCAGACCCCGCCCCACGGGTCGAACCAGCCGCCCCCGAACTCCGGGATCAGGCCCGGGGTGCGCGGGCTGGCCGTCGCACCGCCCTTCAGGCCGCCGATGCCGAAGTGCCCCCAGTCGGGCGGGGTCAGCGAGGGCGAGGGATAGCCGTCGAAGCCGTAGAGCCAGCCGCCGTCGTCCCCGCCGGTGTCGAAGGAGCCGGGGATCCAGTAGCCGTTCCTGCTCTTGTCGTTGTGGAAGAGGGGCACGTCGATGCCGTCGGCGCGCACCTTCCGGTACAGGTGCGCCATGTAGTCGCGGCCGGCCGGCTCGGTGACGTGGGAGTCGTACTCGTTCTCGATCTGGTAGAGCAGGACCGTGCCGCCGCCGTCGGTGAGGAGGTGGCGGGCGACGATGGCGTTGACCTGGGTGAGCCACTCGTCGACGTACGACAGGTAGGTGGGGTCGGCCATCCGCGCGCTGCCCTCGGTGGCGCTCAGCCAGCCGGGGAAGCCGCCGCCGTCGAGCTCGGCGTTGCAGTAGGGGCCGGGCCGCAGGATGACGTAGAGGCCGGTCTCGGCGGCCGTGCGCAGGAAGAGGTCCAGGTCCCGGACGCCCGTGAAGTCGTAGTGGCCGGGGGCGGGGGAGTGGTAGTTCCAGGGCACGTAGATGCTGACCGTGTTGTAGCCGTGGGCGCGCATCTTCTGCAGGACGTCCCGCCACAGGGACGGGCTCGGCAGCCGGCAGGGGTGCAGCTCGCCCGACCAGACGACCAGGCGCCTGCCGTCGACGAGGAGCGAGTAGCGGTCGTAGCCGATGGTGTGCCGGCGGCCGTCCGCGCGCGGCGGGGCGGGAGCGGGGCCCGTCGGGACGGTGTGGGCGGCGTAGGCGCAGCTCGCCGCGGCGCTGCCGCCGAGGGCGAGTCCGAGCGCCGTGGTGCCGGCGAGCGCGCTGAAGGTACGTCTGCTGAGCCCCATGGGAGCCTCCCGTCGTGCCGGTCGGTCGGCGCGTGCGAGGTCATTGTGTACGGCTCCAGCCAGCACAATGGTCGTATGAGGATCTCGGCACGGGCGGATTACGCGGTACGGGCGGTTCTTGAACTCGCCGTTCGGCAGGACGGCGGACCGGTGAAGGCGGAGGCGATCGCCGCCGCGCAGGACATTCCGCACAAGTTCCTCGAGGGCATCCTCGGTGACCTGCGGCGGGGCGGCGTCGTCGACAGCCGGCGCGGCGGCAACGGCGGCTACCGCCTGGCGCGCGAGGCGTCGAGGATCACGGTCGCGGACGTCATCCGCGCCGTCGACGGCCCGATCGTCTCCGTCCGCGGCGAGCGCCCCACAGGTCTGGAGTACACCGGCTCCGCCCAGCCGCTGCTCCCGCTGTGGATCGCGCTGCGCGCCAACGTGCGCCGCATCCTGGAGGGCGTCACGATCGCCGACATCGCGGCCGACGCCCTGCCCACGCAGGTGCGCGAGCTGGCCTCGGAGCCCGCGGCGTGGGAGAACCCGTAGGCGCCGTGTGCGCCGGCGCACCGCCGCCGTCTCACAGTGTGTCCTCAGCTTGACGTCCTAGCATCGGGCGGCGTTGATTCCTACTTGGCCGATGGGAAAACCAGGGAATCAACGGGACGACGACACACGACGGGACCTCCTATGCAGACGCTGATCCTGCTCGCTCTCGCGGGGTTGGGCGCCCAGCTCGTCGACGGCAGCCTCGGGATGGCGCACGGGGTGATCTCGACCGTACTGCTGCTGGGGCTGGGGGCGAGCCCGGCCGCCGCCTCGGCCGTCGTCCACTTCGCGCAGATAGGCACCGGGCTGGTGTCGGGCGTCTCGCACGCGCGGTTCGGGAACGTCGACTGGAAGGTCGTGGCGCGGATCGGGGTGCCGGGGGCGGTGGGGGCGTTCGTGGGGGCGACCCTGCTGGCGGGGATGTCGACGGCGGTCGCGGAGCCCGTCATGGCTGTGATCCTGCTCGCACTCGGCCTGTACGTGACCTACCACTTCACCGTGCACGGGGTGCCGCGCGGCAAGATCGGCCGGCCCCTGCGCAAGCGGTTCCTCGTCCCGGTCGGCCTCGCCGCCGGCTTCCTCGGCGCCACCGGCGGGGGCGGCTGGGGGCTGATCGGCACCCCGGCCCTGCTGGCCAGCGGTCGGCTCGAACCGCGCAAGGTGATCGGCTCCGTCGACGCCAGCAAGGCGCTGGTGGCCGTCGCCGCGAGCCTCGGCTTCCTCCTCTCCCTCGGCTCGCACGGGGTGAACTGGTCGTGGGTGCTCGCGTTCCTCCTCGGCGGCATGGTCATCGCCCCGGTCGCCGCCTGGCTGGCCCGCTTCGTCGCCCCGCGCATCCTGGGCTCGGCGGTCGGCGGCCTCATCGTGCTGCTCAACGCCCGCACCCTGCTGGACGCCTGGGGCGCCGCGTCCGGCGCGCCGAGCGTGTGCGCGTACGTCGTCCTCTACGCCCTGTGGGCCGCCGCCCTGATCCACTCGGCCCGCGCCCACCGCAGGGAGAAGGCGCGCCGCAGCCGGCCCGCCGACGAGCGCGAGCCCGTCGTCGCCTAGCCGTTCGAGGCGTCAACTGCCTCTCGTTCCAACACAGTTCGGTCACACCGGCGTTCTGTGAAATGCGCGTTTGTGAATGGCTTGAGTTCACCCTGACCGCTCCTTCCGCGCTTTCCTACGATGCGTTCGCCTCCGGTCTTCACAGGAACCTCACGGGTTCTCCATAGGCCGCGGGCGAGCCACCCCCCACTCACAGAAGCCGGAGAGACCATGGCTGGTGGACTCCTTCTGAGCGGCGCGGTAGCCG
Organism: Streptomyces sp. NPDC057616; assembly: GCF_042800575.1. Classification (NCBI taxonomy): domain Bacteria; kingdom Bacillati; phylum Actinomycetota; class Actinomycetes; order Kitasatosporales; family Streptomycetaceae; genus Streptomyces; species Streptomyces sp. NPDC057616. The sequence goes on along the minus strand of NZ_JBHVGU010000001.1, from coordinate 346,897 downwards.
CTCTGCTCGCCACCGCGATACCCGCGCACAACCCTTCGGGCGGGTTCGACGACCCGCCCCCGGACAAGATCATCATCAAGGTCGCCACGGTGAACGGCTCGGGCTGCCCGCAGGGCACGACGGCGGTCGCCGTCTCCGAGGACAACACGGCCTTCACGGTCACCTACAGCGCGTACCTCGCCCAGGCGGGCGGCGGCTCCGACCCTACGGCGTTCCGCAGAAACTGCCAGCTCAACCTGGTCGTGCACGTCCCGCAGGGCTTCACCTACGCGATCGCCAGCGCCGACTACCGGGGCTTCGCCTCGCTCCAGTCCGGTGCGAACGGCACGCAGAAGGCCTCGTACTACTTCCAGGGCTCACCGAACACCGCGCAGAAGACCCATCCCTTCAACGGCCCCTACGACGACAACTGGCAGGCCACCGACTCCACCGACTGGGCCCAGCTGGTGTGGGCGCCCTGCGGGGTCCAGCGCAACTTCAACATCAACACGGAGCTGCGGGTGACGGCCGGCTCCACCTCCGCGGACAAGGTCAGCTTCATGACCATGGACTCGACGGACGGTGACATCAGCACGGTCTACCACCTCGCGTGGAAGGAGTGCCCGGGTTCCTGACGCACGGCGAAGGGGTGGCCCGCGCGCCGCGGGCCACCCCGGCCGGATGCCGGCTCAGGACCGTTCGACGCCCAGGGTCAGGGCGGCGCGGTACCCGGCGGAGGGGGTGCTGCCCACGGGGGTGAGGGTGAGCAGACCGGAGGAGGCACCTGCGTCGTCGTAGATCCCGTCCTGCGCGAGGGTCGTGCGGGTGACCGTGTTGGTCGAGTACGGCGAGACCTTGGCGACCTGGGCCGTGATCGTCTCGTCGCAGAAGAGCTGTCCGGTGTGGAGCTCCTGACCGCCCTCGAACGAGCCGTCGGAGGTCAGTGTGACGCCGGTGTGCACCTTGACGTGGATGTGGACGCACCGGCCGCGGTACCAGCCCGGGTAGACGGTGGTGAGGCTCGCGACCCCGGCGGAGTCGGTGAGCACGCCGCCGCGCAGGAAGGTGCCGTCGTCCGGCTCGCTGTGGCCGTTGTTGCCGACGTAGCCGGAGTACTCGCCGAGGGCGTCGCAGTGCCAGATCTCGACCAGCGCGTCGGCGATGGCGGCGCAGGTGTCGTCGTCGACGACGGTGAGGGCGAGCTGGAGGGGGACGCCCGCCTTGCCTTCCGTGACGTCGGAGCGCACGAGCGCTCCGTCGAGGTAGTAGGGGCCTTCGGTCATCTCCTTCGTGAGGGTGCAGACGGCCGCCGCGGCGGCGGGTCGGGTCTGGGCCGCGTCGGCCGCGGCCGCGGTGGGGGCCTCGGGCGCGGCGGCGGAGACGGCGAGGGTCGCGGCCGCGGCGCCCGTGGCGATCAGTACGGTTCTGCGCCCGATCCCGGGCTCTGTGGTTTCTGTCATGAGCACGGCACCGTAGGGAGCGAGCCTGTAGGCGAGCTGTCAGTTGGGCAAAGTGACGCGCCGTCAAGTTCCCTGCCGGTCATCCGGGCGGGTGCGCGGATTCGGCCGGGATCGAACCCGGGCGAGGGGATTCGACCCGGATCGAAGCCGGGTGCGGGCCGGGCCGCCGCGGCGCCAGGCTGGTCCCCGTTCGCGCGGGCGACCGCATGTGGTCGCCGGCGACCGCAAGCAACGGGGGAGGAAGACCACCATGGCCCTCGGCAAGAGTCGCCTCGCCCTCGGACCGGCCGCGCTCGCCGGGAGCGCCGGCTTGCTCGCGCTGCCCGCGTCCGCGCAGGCGGCCCCTGGCCTCCTCCGACCCGGCCACCTGGCCGTGCGACCCGTCGGAGTTCTGCATCCACCGCGACAATCAGGACCGCGGCGCCCACTCCTCGCTGGCGGACGGCGCCTCCAACCTGGGCGTCCTGGACGGCCAGGCCGTCGACCTCTCCTCACCCGTCCGCGACCAGGTCGGCTCCGTGGCGGAGTGCTGAGGAGGTTCCTCCGGGACCCCTCCCGGACACCTCCGGGACCCGGTCCCCGCCGCGCGCGTCCGCGCGGCGGGGACGGACGTGCCCGCGCCGACCCCCTGACATCTGAGGGTGGCAAGCGGCCCGCACGCGCCGATCATGTCAGTGACACTGCCGAACGGGGATGGCACGACATGGCGGTACGCATTCACTTCACCGACGACGACCTCGCCCAGACCAGGCTCGCGCAGGCGCCCGATCCCATGTGGGAGGCGCTGCTGAGCATGCACATGCTCCAGACGGACACCGCGTCCTTCGTCTTCGGCGGCTGGCGGCAGGCGGTACGCCGCCGCCTGACCGCCCCCTTGGGCGCGCTGCTCCGGTTCGCGCCGCCCGCCGGCTACTCGGCGGACTTCCTGACTCCGGCGGCCGGTGCGGGCGGCCTGGAGGCCGGGGCCGGCGCCCTGCTGTCCACACCGCGTCGGCGACTCGCGCACGATCTCGCCGAACTGGCCCGTGCGGGGCGCCGGTTGCCGTCCTGGGCCGGGCGCCTGGCCGCCGGGGACGCCGACGCCGTCAGGCACCTCGGCCGCCTGCACCGGCACTGGTTCGCGACCGCGCTGGCCCCCTGGTGGAGCCGGATCCGCAGCCGCTTCGACACCGAACGCGCCCTGCACGGACGCTACTTGGCCGAAGGCGACCTCGAGGGTCTGCTCAACACCCTGCACCCCGGGCTGGTCTGGCGCCGGCCGGTCCTGGAGCTCACCGGCCTGGGCGTCGACCGCGACGTGCACCTCGACGGGCGCGGACTGCTGGTGCTGCCCTCGTACTTCTGCTGGCGCCGGCCCACGCTGCTCAAGGACCCGGCGCTGCCGTGCGTCGTCGTCTACCCCATGCCGCACGAGTCGGCCCTGAACGCCACGACCGGCCTGCGCTCCCTGAACGCGCTGCTCGGCCGCACCCGCGCCGAGATCCTGGAGACGGTAGCCGGCCGGGGCGTGACGACGACCGAACTCGCCCACGACACGGGCATCGCCCCGGCCACCGCCAGCCACCACATCGGCATCCTGCGCAAGGCGGGCCTGCTCAGCACCTGCCGCGCGGGACGCGTCGTGCTGCACACGGTGACCCCACTGGGCCTGGCGCTGCTGGACGGCCGGTGACGCACCGACCTGACGGAGACGGCGGCCGACGGAACCTCGAGCCCCTTGTGGGACCGCCCGTTCGGCGCCGAACGCGCTGCTCTGCAGCGAGGTGATCCGCCGGACCACGCAGACGGCCAGGACCGCGGCGGTGATGTTCAGTGCCTGCGTCACGACCAGGAGGGGCAGCGAGGTGGAGGACCGGCCGAGCGTGGCGATCACCATGTGCGCCGCCCGTGCCGGCCATCAGGCGTTCACCAGTGTGTCGTCGCGGCCCTCGTCCATCTTCCGCGCGCCGCTTGCCCGTTGGGCGCCGAGGAGCAGTCCGCGCGGGACCCGCAGGTTGACCACCGGGACGAGCCACGCGACGACGGCCCAGAGGTCGGAGCCGAGGTCCGCGTCGGGTGAGACGAGCCGGGCGTTGCTCCGGCAGCGATGGAACCACGTCAGGAACAGGATCGCCGCCAGGGTGACGGCGTAGACGGACACCGTCGACACCAGCCCCGACCGGCTCACCGGGGTCTCCCCGGGATCCAGGAGATGAGCCCTCAACGTCACGGCCCGGACCACCTCCACGACGGCCGCCACGGCTATCGCGGCCTGCGCCAGACGGGCGAGGAGACGGGGTGTCCCGGAGGCGGCGGGGCCGACGGGTCTGGCGGGTTCGGTCATGAGGCGGAGCGTGTTCGCGCACAGGTTCGCCGGAGTTCGAATCGGCTGTTGCCGCGCGGGCCATTGACGCGCAAGTGGTTCGATTCTACGTTCCGTTCGAGCTTGCGAGCATCGTTCGAAATGTCGGACAGCGAACCCCCACCGCAAGGAGGATCCGCATGAGCCGCACCTCCGGCACCGCCCGCCCCGCCCGAACCTCCCGCAGGCGCACCGCACTTGCCGCCGTCCCCGCCGCCCTCCTGCTCGCCCTCATTCCGGGCACGGCCTCGGCGTACCCGAATCCCGGCGCCGTCACCGGGGACGTCGTCGTCCACGATCCGACGATGATCCGCACCTCCGCCGGCCGCTATCTGCTGTACTCCACCGGCGGCGGCCTCGGCCACAAGACCTCCACCGACCGGATCGCGTTCACACAGGGCGGCGACGCCTTCTCGGCCAGGCCGAGTTGGTGGTCGTCGTACGCCACCGAGGCGTGGGCACCCGACATCTCGTACCACGGCGGCAAGTACCTGATGTACTACGCCGTCTCGACCTTCGGCTCCAACAAGTCCGCTATAGGGCTGGCGAGTTCGCCGACCGGATTGCCCGGCTCGTGGACGGACTACGGCGCCGTCTACACCTCCACCACCTCCAGCGACTACAACGCCATCGACCCGAACCTCTTCGTCGACGGCAACGGCAGGTGGTGGCTGTCGTTCGGCAGTTGGTGGACCGGGATCAAGATGATCCAGATCGATCCGGGCACCGGGAAGCAGCTCGCCTCCGACACCACCCGGTACTCCCTCGCCTCCCGCCCGACCGGGACCAAGGCGGTCGAGGCGCCGTACGTGGTCAAGCGCGACGGCTACTACTACCTCTTCGCCTCCTACGACACCTGCTGCGCCGGCACCAGCTCGACGTACAAGGTGAAGGTGGGGCGGGCCACCGCTGTCACCGGGCCGTACTACGACAGGAGCGGCGTGGCGATGATGAGCAACGGCGGCACGCCGGTGCTGGAGTCGCACGGCAGCATCATCGGCCCCGGCGGCCAGTCGGTCATGAACGACTCCGACGGCGACCTGATCGTCTACCACTACTACGACGGCAACGACAACGGCACGCCCAAGCTCGGCATCAACCTGCTGAACTGGAGCAGCGGTTGGCCGGTGGCGTACTGACCCGCGGCCCGCGCTCCACCCTTACGGGTTAATCGGCCCGCTTTGTGTGCCTTCGGTGAAGAACAGGGTGATATGAAACCCTTTGGCCGAAAGCACAACTTCAGAGGCGGGCATGGGGAAACGGTTCGACACGGGGGAACAGTTCGGTGTGGTGATCGTCGGGGCCGGTCCCGCGGGGCTGGTCCTGGGGAATCTGCTGCTGGACCGGGGCGTCGACTGCGTGATCCTGGAGCGCCGGGACCGCGAGGCCGTGGAGGGGCGGGCCAGGGCCGGTTTCCTCGCGGCCCACTCCGTGCGCGTCCTCACGGAGAACGGCCTGGCCGCCGGGGTGCGGGCCCGTGGGCGGGAGCACGGAACCTGTCTGTTCCGCAGCGGGCAGGGGGAGTTCACCCTCGACTACGGGCGGCTCGGGCGCGGCGAGGTGCACACCGTCTACCCCCAGCAGGAACTGGTGCGGGACCTGGTGGCCGAGTATCTGCGGCGCGGCGGTGAACTCCGGTTCGGGGTCGAGGCCGAGGAGATCGCCGAAGGCCGGGTGCGGGTGCGCGGCGCCGCGGACGTGACCGGACGGTACGTCGCCGGCTGCGACGGCCATCGGGGCGTCGCCCGCCGGGCCCTCACCGCGCAGGGGGTGCCGACCGCCCGCCGGGACCACGGCGTCTCCTGGCTGGCCGTGCTCGCCGCGGCCCCGCCCAGCCTCTCGGCCGTCGGATACGCCCTGCACGAGCGGGGGTTCGCGGGACACATGGCGCGGACGCGGACCGTCACCCGCTACTACCTCCAGTGCCCGCGCGGCACCGATCCCGCCGACTGGGACGAGGACCGGATCTGGGCCGAGCTCGCGACGCGGATGCGGACCGCCGAGTTCGGTCCGCTCACCTCAGGCCGCGTCCTGGAGAGGGCCGTCGTCGACCTGCGCTCGGACGTGCTGCAGAGTCCGGGCGCCGGGCGGCTGTGGCTGGCCGGGGACGCCGCCGGGCTGATCAGCCCCTCGGCCGCCAAGGGTGCCAACCTCGCCGTGCTCCAGGCCGAGCGGCTGGCCCGGGCGTTCGAGGAGGCCCTGGTGCGCGGGGACGAGGGCGGTCTGGAGCGCTACGCCGCGGACTGCCTGCCCCGCGTCTGGCGGGCCCACGAGTTCTCGCACTGGATGAGCGGCCTGCTGCACGGGCCGGCCGGCGACGACGCCGAGGCGCGCTACGGGCGGGCCCTCCAGTACGCCCGTCTGGAGAGTCTGCGCACCTCCCGCGCCCACCAGGACCACTTCGCCGAGAACTACACCGGCATCTGACCCGCGGACCACCCACCGCGGAGCACGCGCCGCGGTGACGCGCCGCGGTCCACGCACCCCCCACGATCACCGGGAACCTCATTGAACCTCCCCGTCGTACAAGCACGCCTGGCCGAAGCCGATCTGGAGCGGATCTCCCGCGCGGCCGACCACGTCCGCACCCACGACACGGACCAGGTCCTGGGCGAACTGCTGCCCGACCTGACCGCGCGGGACCGGGCCGACGTCGCGCGGCACCTCGTCTTCGACCACACCGCCGTGCTCGTCTTCCCCGACTCCCTGGACGGGCTGTGCGAGGAACTGCGCGCCCGCGGCCTGGAGCCGGGGCCGGTCACCCCGAGCGTGGTGGTGCGCGAGCGGCTGGCCCGGCGCTACGGCGCCGTCGTCGGCGAGAGCCCGGTCGGCATCGTGCACGTGGCGGTCGGCGGGCGCAGCGTCGAGATCTTCGCCCTGCCCGTACCGCCCGGCTCCCCGCTGGAGGCCGTCGCCGCCGACGAGCGCGCCGCCGGGCACGAGGCGCACCACGCCTTCGCGCTGACCTCGCCGGGCGCGGTGGTGCCGGCCGGGCTGCGCACCCTGCTCCAGGAGCGCGGCGGCGCGGTGCCCGACGGCGGCGGCTACAACGGCCACGAGGACGTGACGGTCCTGTACTTCCGCAGCCGGCGCCACCAGCGCTTCGAGGTCCGCCTGCCCGGACGGCACGAGCCGCTGCCGGACCCGGCGGTCTCCCTGCTCGGCGTGCTGACCGGCGCCTGGGCCACCCAGGCGGTCGCCACCATGGCCGCACTGGGCATCGCCGACCACCTCGCCGAGCGGCCGGGCCTGGGCGCCGACGCCCTGGCCGGTCTCACCGGCACCGACCCGGACGCACTACGACGGCTGCTGCGCTATCTGGGCTCGCTGGGCCTGCTGACGTCGGCCGACAGCACCTACCACCTCACCGCGCTCGGCCAACTCCTGTGCACCGGCGCCGAGTTCTCCCTGCACCCGCTCGCGCTGCTGTACGGCGGCCTGTTCTACGACTCCTTCGCCGGCCTCACCCACTCCGTACGCACCGGCCAGGAGGCCTTCGCCCACCGCTACGGGCAGCACCACTTCCCCTACCTCGCCGAACGCCCCGAGCTGGGCGCGCTGTTCCACCGCGCGATGGCCGCGAGCGCGGAGATGTTCACGCCCGTTCCCGCGCTGGTGGACTTCTCCGGCGTACGGCGGGTGGTCGACGTCGGCGGCGGCAACGGCGCCCTGCTCGCCCGGGTGCTGCGCGCGCACCCCGAGGTGGAGGGCGTGCTGCTGGAACGAGCGCAGGCGCTGGCGGCGGCACGGACGGAACTGGCCGCGCTGGGCCTGGACCGGCGCTGCTCCTTCGTGCCCGGCGACTTCACCGAGCAGGTGCCGGCCGGCGGCGACGTCTACCTGCTCTCCCGGGTCCTGCACGACTGGGACGACGACCGCTGCCTGACCATCCTGCGCCGGTGCGCGCAGGCGATGCGCCCGGGTGCCCGGCTCCTCGTGGTGGAGCGCCTGCTGCCGGGGCGGGAGGGGGTCCCGTCCCCGGCGGTGGCGTGGGACGTCCACATGCTGTGCAACGTGGGCGGCCGGGAGCGGGACGAGCACCACTACCGGCGGCTGCTGGCCGCGGCCGGTTTCGAGCTCACGGACTGCCACGACCTGCCCCTGGGGGCGTCGCTGCTGCACGCGGTGCGCGGCGGGGCGGCCCGCTAGGGCCTGTTGAGACATCACGTCTGCCGCCCGGCCCGCTCTTCGGGCGGACGACGGGACGTTCGCGACAGGCCCTGGCGCGTCAGCCGGTCTGCCCCATCCCGGCCGCGTTGGGCCAGCTCTGGGCGTTGGGCCAGCCGGTCGCCGGGGCGGGGGAGAGGTCCTGCGGGGGGCCGGTGGTGCCCCGGACCTGGGCTGCCGTGAGCCCGCCGCGGGCCGGGACGCCGGGCGGGGTCGGGCCGGTCGGTATGACGGGGGCCATCGGCGGGGGCACCGGGGCCGGGGCGGGTGCCTGCGGCACGGGGGCGGGGGCGGGCATCGGCGCGGGTTGCGGCGCCGGGACGCCGATCACGGGCTGCGGTCCGGTCTGGGTCATCTGGGCGGCCATCGGCATGGGCATCCCCTGATCGACCGCCTGGTGCTGCGCGGCCGCCGGCATCGGCATGCCGCTCTCGGCGGGCGCACCGCCGGCCATCGCCGCGAGGCCGTGCATGCCGGCCCCGTTGGTGGCGCTGACCAGGCGGTCCACGGCCGCCGTGCCCGAGCTGTAGCTGGTCCCTGTGCTCAGCTCGGGCACGGCGGCTCCCCTCCTGGTCCCGTAGAGCACCTGTTCCAGGCCGGACACCAGGCGACGCACATCCACCTGGGGGCGCACCACGAGCCTCAGGAAGCGGCTGGACGAACCGATCTTGTTGCCGCACTCGCGGACCAGGATGCGGTGCTCGGTGAGCATCCGGTCCCGGACCACGGTGCCTTCGGCGCCCACGGGGAGGCGCACGAAGAGGAAGTTGCCCTGGGAGGGGTAGACGGTCAGGCCGGGCAGCGCCGAGAGCTGGCCGGCCATGTCCAGGCGGTCGCGGCGCACCTGCTGGAGGCTCTGCGCGTACTCGGCGCCGTGCTCCTTCAGCATGAACACCACGTGCTCGGCGAAGGAGTTGAGGTTCCACTTGGGGAGCATCGAGCGGACCCGGCCCGCGAGGGCGGGGTTGGCGACCAGATAGCCGAAGCGTATGCCGTGCAGGCCGAAGTTCTTGCCCAGGCTGCGCAGCACGACGACGTTCGGGCGGATCATCGCGTCCTGGACGACGGACGGTTCGGCCTCGGCGTCCGCGAACTCCAGGAACGACTCGTCGACGACGATCAGGTCCAGGTCGGCCATGGCGTCCATGAACTGCACCAGCGCGTGCCGCTGCAGATAGCCGCCGTCGGGGTTGTTCGGGTTGCAGATCACCGCGACCCGGGTGCCGCGCTTGCGGATGAACTCGGCGTACTGGGCGAGGTCCAGGGCGAAGCCGCTGGACTCCTGGAGCGGGAACATGTCGACCCGCTTGCCGGTCTCCATGGGCTGGTCGGTCCAGCGGCCGAAGGTGGGGACGGGGATGGCGAGCGACTCGCGGACCATCAGATGGTCGATCCAGGTGATCAGTTCCGTCGAGCCGTTGCCCATCGCCACGCACTGGGGCGGCAGCTGCAGCAGACTGCACAGCTCGGCGGTGATCGTGTCGGCGCTGCTCGGGTAGTACGTGACGATCTCGCGCAGCCGGACCGCCATCTCCTCGAACATGGCCGGGGTGGGGAAGTAGGGATTGCAGGGAATGCAGAAGTCGACCGGACCCGTGCCGTCGCCGCCCTCCCGTGTCAACGCCGCCATCGAAGGGCTGTGTGCCGCATTGCTGCGGAACAGCGAGGTGACGTTGTCGGCCATGGAACCTCCGTATGAGGCGGGCCCGGCGGTCGCGTCCGGGCCCGTCGTGTTTCGGGTGGCCCGCGCGGGGGAGCACGGGCCACCCGTACATACGAAGTGGTGCGTGGCGCTGTTCAACGGATGTGAAACTAGTGTGACTTCGGGAACCGGAAGGCCTAGCTCACCGTCCCCGCGCGAGTGCCCGGCGTCACACGCCGAACGAGTGCACCGTCGTGGTGCGGTACGTCTGCCCCGGACGCAGCACCGTGGTGGGCCACGACGGCTCGTTCGGGGAGTCCGGGAAGTGCTGCGTCTCCAGGCACAGCCCGTCGCCCTGCCGGTAGGTGCGGCCGGAGGTGCCGACGAGGGTGCCGTCCAGGAAGTTCCCGGAGTAGAACTGCAGGCCGGGCTGGTCGGTGGCGATCTTCAGGGTGCGGCCGGAGCGCGGGTCGCGCAGGGTGGCGATGTGTTCGGGCCGGGTGGTGACGCCCTTGTCCAGGACCCAGTTGTGGTCGAAGCCCTTGGCCTGCACCTGCTGGGGGTGGCCTGCGCGGATGTCCCGGCCGACCGGCTTGCCCCGGCGGAAGTCGAAGGGGGTGCCCGCGACCTTCGCCAGCTCGCCCGTGGGGATCAGCCCCGTGTCGGTCGGCGTGTAGCGGGAGGCGGCGATCGTGAGCTCGTGGTCCTCGATCGTGCCGTTGCCCTCGCCGGCGAGGTTCCAGTACGTGTGGTTGGTGAGGTTCACCACGGTCGGCTTGTCGGTGGTGGCCTCGTAGTCGATGCGCCACTCGCCGTGCCGGTTCAGCGTGAAGGTCACCTTGGTCCGCAGCGTGCCGGGGTAGCCCATCTCGCCGTCGACACTCGTGTAGTACAGGTGCAGGCCGACGTCGGAGCCGGAGGTGAAGCCCTCCACGTCCCACACCTTGGTGTTGAAGCCCTTGGCGCCGCCGTGCAGGCTGTTGACGCCGTCGTTGACGCTGAGCTGGTACTTCTTGCCGTCCAGGGTGAACTGGCCCTTGGCGATGCGGTTGCCGTAGCGGCCGATCGTGGCGCCGAAGAACGTGGTGCCGGCGACGTAGGCCGCGAGGTTGTCGTAACCGAGCGAGACGTTGACGTAGCGGCCGTGGCGGTCGGGGATCTCCAGCGACTGGATGATGCCGCCGTAGGAGAGGACCTTCAGCCTGGTGCCGCCGTTCTCCAGGGACCAGCGGTAGACCTTGGTGCCGTCGTCCAGCTTGCCGAAGAGCTCCTTGACCGGCCCCCGGCCGCCCGAGGAGGCCTCGGCGGTGCCCGTGCCGAGCGTGGTCGCGGCGATGCCTGCCGCCGCGGCGCCTGCGATGACTGTGCGTCTGTTCAGTTCCATGTGTGCGGCTCCCGTGAAGGGGTGGTGCCCCGCCGCGGTGGCGGGGCCCGAGCTGACTACTTACGAACCGGACTTGCGCTTGTTCCACACGTCGAAGCCGACCGCGGCCAGCAGGGCGAGGCCCTTGATGACCTGTTGCCAGTCGGTGCCGACGCTCAGGAGGTTCATGCCGTTGTTCAGCACGCCGAGGACGAGACCACCGATGATCGCGCCGAGGACGGTGCCCACACCGCCGCTCATGGACGCGCCACCGATGAACGACGAGGCGATGGCCTCGAGTTCGAAGTTCAGGCCCGCCTTCGGAGACGCCGCGTTCAGACGGGCTGCGACCACCAGACCCGCCAGGGCCGCGAGCACGCCCATGTTCAGGAAGACAAGGAAGGTGACCTTCTTGTCCTTGACGCCGGACAGCTTGGCCGCCGGCAGGTTGCCGCCGATGGCGTAGATGTGGCGGCCGAAGACCGCGTTGCGCATGACGTAGCCGTAACCGACCACCAGCACACCGAGGATGATCAGGATGATCGGCGCGCCCTGGTAGCTGGCGAGCAGCAGGGTGACCGCCAGGATCGCGGCGGTGATGGCCGCGAGCTTGAGCAGGAAGGCGTTGCGCGGCAGCACGTCCAGCGAGAACTCCTGCTCGCGCCTGCGGTCGCGGACCTCCTGGTAGATCACGAAGGCCAGCAGCACGATGCCGAGCAGCAGCGTGAGGTTGTGGTAGTTGGTCTTCGGGCCGACCTCCGGCAGGAAGCCGTTGCCGAGCTTCTGCAGACCGTCCGGGAACGGGCCGAGGGTCTGCCCCTGCAGGAAGATCTCCGTCAGACCGCGGAAGAGCAGCATGCCCGCCAGGGTCACGATGAAGGACGGTATGCCGAGATAGGCGATCAGATACCCCTGCACCGAGCCCGCGACCGCGCCCACCAGCAGGGACAGGACGAGGGCGATCGGCCAGGCCACGCCGTGCTGCACCGTCAGCACGGCCGCGAACGCGCCCACGAACGCCGTCAGCGAGCCGACCGACAGGTCGATGTGGCCCGCGATGATCACGAGCATCATGCCGATCGCGAGGATCAGGATGTAGCTGTTCTGCAGCACCAGGTTGGAGACGTTGCGCGGCAGCAGCAGGTCGCCGCCGGTCCACACCTGGAACAGAACCACGATCAGGCCGAGCGCGATCAGCATGCCGTACTGCCGCATGTTGCGCCTGAGGCCGCCCAGCATCAGCTGCAGCAGGCCCTCGGAGTGCGCACCCCCGCTCCCGCCGGGCGGCGCCGAGGCCGGGACCTTGTCCGTCACATCCGTGCTCATCGGGTTACCTCTTTGTCCTTCGTCATCTGGCGCATCAGCACTTCCTGCGTGGCCTCGGCCCGCGGAACCTCACCCGTGAGCCGCCCGGCGGCCATGGTGTAGATGCGGTCGCACATGCCGAGCAGTTCGGGCAGCTCGGAGGAGATGAAGACGACCGCCTTGCCCTCGGCGGCCAGCTGGTCGATGACCGTGTAGATCTCGTACTTGGCGCCCACGTCGATGCCGCGGGTCGGCTCGTCGAGGATCAGCACCTCGGGACCCGCGAAGATCCACTTGCTGAGGACGACCTTCTGCTGGTTGCCGCCCGAGAGCTTGCCCGCGGGCTCGAAGACGGTCGGCGCCTTGATGTTCATCGACTTGCGGAAGCGCTCGGCGACCTGCCGCTCCTCGTGCTCGTCGACCACGCCCCGCTTCGCGACCTTGTCCAGCGCGGTCAGTGAGATGTTGCGGTTGATGGTGTCGATGAGGTTGAGGCCGTAGTGCTTGCGGTCCTCGGTGACGTACGCGATGCCGTGCCCGACCGCCTCCGCGACGGTCTTGGTGCGGATCTCCGTGCCGTCCTTGAGGACCGTGCCGCTCGCGTGCCGGCCGTAACTGCGCCCGAAGACGCTCATCGCGAGCTCGGTGCGGCCGGCGCCCATCAGGCCCGCGATGCCGACGATCTCCCCGCGCCGCACGTGGACCGACACGTCGTCGACGACCTTGCGCTGCTGGTCGATCGGGTGGTGCACGCTCCAGTTGCGGATCTCCAGCGCCGGGGCCGCGTCCACCTCTCCCTCGTACGGCGTGCGGTCGGGGAAGCGGTGGTCGAGATCGCGGCCGACCATGCCCGAGATGATCCGGTCCTCGGTGGTCTCCGGCGCCTTCACGTCGAGCGTCTCGATCGACCTGCCGTCGCGGATGATCGTCACCGAGTCGGCGACCCTGCGGATCTCGTTCAGCTTGTGGGAGATGATGATCGAGGTGATGCCCTGCTTCTTCAACTCCAGGATGAGATCGAGGAGTTTGCCGCTGTCCTCGTCGTTCAGAGCCGCGGTCGGCTCGTCGAGGATGAGCAGCTTCACCTTCTTCGACAGCGCCTTGGCGATCTCCACCAGCTGCTGCTTGCCCACGCCGATGTCGGCGATCCGGGTCTCCGGGTGGTCGGACAGACCGACCCGGCGCAGCACCTCGGTGGCGTGCTTCAGCGTCTCCCGCCAGTCGATCAGCCCGCGCGAGGCGTGCTCGTTGCCGAGGAAGATGTTCTCCGCGATCGACAGGAAGGGCACCAGCGCCAGTTCCTGATGGATGATCACGATTCCGCGCTGCTCGCTCGCCCGGATGTCCTTGAACTCGCAGACCTCTCCCTCGAAGAGGATCTCGCCCTCGTACGTGCCGTGCGGATGGACGCCGGAGAGCACCTTCATCAAGGTGGACTTACCGGCGCCGTTCTCACCGCAGATGGCATGGACCTCGCCCTGACGGACCGTCAGCGTGACGTCCGACAGCGCTTTGACGCCGGGAAAGGTCTTGACGATCGAGCGCATTTCCAGGACGGGTCCCGCCATGGTCGTGCCCTTCCAATCCGTAGGTATGACCGACAACGACCAGGGCTACTGAAGCTCGCTCGCCTTGTAGTAGCCGGTGTCGACCAGTTCCTTCTGGTAGTTGGTCTTGTCGACGCTCACCGGCTGGAGCAGCATCGCCGGGACGACCTTGGTGCCGTTGTCGTAGGTCTTGGTGTCGTTGGTCTGCGGCTTCTTGCCGTTGAGCACGTCGTCGACCATGCCCGCGGCCACGTCGGCGAGCTTGCGGGTGTCCTTGTAGACGGTCTGCGTCTGCTGCCCGGCGATGATCGACTTCACCGAGGCGAGCTCGGCGTCCTGGCCGGTGATGACCGGCAGCGGCTTGCTCGAGGAGCCGTAACCGTCGGACTTCAGCGCGGAGATGATGCCGATGGAGATGCCGTCGTAGGGCGAGAGCACCGCGTCGACCCGGCCGCTCTTGTACGACGAGGTGAGTATGTCCTCCATGCGGTGCTGGGCGGTGGTGCCGTCCCAGCGCAGCGTGGTGACCTTGGTGAGCGCGGTCTGGCCGGACTTGACGACGAGCTTCTTCTTGTCGATGTACGGCTGGAGCACGCTCATCGCGCCGTTGAAGAAGTACTTGGTGTTGTTGTCGTCGTTGGAGCCGGCGAACAGCTCGATGTTGAAGGGGCCCTTGCCGTTCTCCAGGCCCAGCTTGTCGACGATGTAGTTGGCCTGCAGCTCGCCGACCTTGGTGTTGTCGAACGACGCGTAGTAGTCGACGTTCTTGGTGCCGAGGATCAGGCGGTCGTAGGAGATCACCGGGATCTTCGCGTCGGCGGCCTGCTGGAGCACGTTGTTCAGCGACTTGTTGTCGATGGCCGCGACGATCAGGCCCTTGACGCCCTGCGTGATCAGGTTCTCGATCTGCGAGACCTGCTGGTCGGGGTCGTCCTCGCCGTAGACCAGCTTGGTCTTGTAGCCCTTGGCCTGGAGGTCCTTGACGACGTTGTTGCCGTCCGCGATCCAGCGCTCGGACGACTTGGTCGGCATCGCGATGCCGATGGTGCCGCCCTTGGCGCTGCCCGTGTCCTCCTTGCTGCCGCCCTCGCTGTTCTGACCGCAGGCGGTCAGCGTGAGCGCGAGGGAGGCGGCTCCGGCTATGAGGGTGAGGGCGCTTCTACGAGTGCGCATGGTGATCGTCCCTGTTCTTCTCTTCGGTGAGATGTTCGAGCGAGGTCGGTGAGCGCCCCGAGGGGCAACGCCCCAAGGGGCGCGGGGAACTGCGCGACCAGCCACGCACGGCCCGCAGCCCCCATCGGTCATCCGGTGGCACCGCCGGCGGGGAAGCGGTTCAAGCCCCCCGGCATCCGGGATCCGAGCGGAGCCATGTCGCCGTCCGCCCCGTGCCGGGCAAGAAGGTCAAGCGCCAAACGCCCCCTCCGCACCCGCTCCCGGGCGGTGTCCAGGGTCACGTCCCGCAGGTGGGTGCCCCACGGGTAGATGCCGGGAGCCTTGGACAGGCCGAACTTCAGATAGAGCGGTGCGCCGCGCCGGATCAGCTCGGCGACCTCGTACATCCGGACGTAGCCGCCGAGGTCGTCGGGGGCCTCGATGTACATGTCCATGGGGGCGGCGGAGACCCGCCGTATCTCGGTGAGGTGATCGAGCGTCAGGTCGCTGGGCACGTTGACCGAGTCGGCGCCCAGGTGCTCGAAGACCGCGTAACTGGCCGGGTTGACCGGCCCGATGAGCGCGGACACCTTCAGGGTGGTGTCGGCCGGGATGATCCCGGCGATGCGCGCCCGGTGCAGCGTCCACAGCACGCCCTCGTCGGCCACGAGCAGGCACTTGACGCCCAACTCCGTTGCTCGGACGGCGTCTTCGACGCAGCCGGCGACGGCGTCGTGGCCCCGTGCGCGCAGTCCGGCCCCCCGCGAGTCGGAGCGCACGGAGGCGCCGATGTCCCAGCTGCCGCGCGGGCCCGTGAACAGACAGAGCTCGATGTCGCGTTCGGCCGTGGCCTCGACCATCTCGGTGATCTCGGCGTCGGTCAGCATCCATACGCCGCTGCCCTGGCTGATCCGGTGGATCGGCACGTCCAGGCGCGAGGACTCCTTGAGCACGACGGCCAGCGCTTCGGGACCCTCGCACGAGGGGATCTCGGTGCGCCAGCGGCCGCCGCCGGGGAAGGTGTGCGGCGAGGCGTCGGCGGGGTCGAGGGCGGGCGCGCCCAGGCCGAGCGCGGAGAGCACCTGCTCACCAGGTCGGCGGGCCGCCGTGGCGGAAGCGTCGGTCGTCACAAGCTGTCCTTCGTGTTCGATATTTCGGACAAGGTTCGCGGCTCGGGGTGAAAAAAAGGACTTGGGTGTACGCCGGTACGGGGACCGTCAGGTCGCCCCCGTACCGGCGTACGGCTAGGGGCGGAGCAGCACCTTGCCCACCTTCGGATCACCGGACCCGACCAGCTCGATGGCCTGCGGGAAGGCGTCCAGCGGCAGTTCGTGCGTGACGAGCGGCAGCGGGTCGAGCAGACCGGCCGCGAACACCCGCACCGTGTGCGCCCAGGCGTCCGGCGGCGCCCCGAAGACGGTGTGCACCTCCAGCTGCCGGACGACCAGGTCGGTCGGGTCGAGGCCCTCGGCGCCGGGCGCCGGGATGCCCGTCAGGACCAGGCGACCACCGCGCCGCAGCAGACCGGCGGCGGTACGGGCCGCGTCCGCGGAGCCGGCGGTCTCGATCACCACGTCGAGGTCGCCGGGCAGCTCCTGGTCCTTGGTACGGAACTCGGTGGCACCGAAAGTTCTCGAAAGCTCCGCGCGGTCGGGTCGCGTCCCCACCACGAGCAGCTCGCCGGGCGAACCGGCCCGCAGGAACTGCACGGCGAACATGCCGAGCGTCCCCGTGCCCACGACGCCGACCCGCTCGCCGGGCCGGGCGTTCGCCTTGATCGCCGCGGCGGCGATGCATGCGGCGGGCTCCAGCAGGGCGGCGGCCGTCAGGTCGGCGTCGTCCGGCAGGACGTGCAGCAGCCGGGCCGGCAGGGTCAGCGTGCCGGCCATCGCGCCCGGCTGGGTGAACCCGGTCTCCTCGTACCCCGCGGTGCACAGCGTGGTCTCGCCCGCGTGACAGCGGTCGCACACCTGGCAGTTGCGGAATCCCTCGCCGACGACCTTGCGGCCCACGAGACCCGACGGCACCCCCGCGCCGACCGCCGCCACCGTCCCGGACCACTCGTGGCCGGGCGTGAGCGGGTAACGCACGTACCCCTCGGGCCGGTTGCCCTGGTACACCTCGCGGTCGCTGCCGCAGATGCCGACCGCGTGGACGCGGACGAGGGCCTCGCCGGGGCCGGGGTCACCGGGCGTGTGGCCGGTGAGCCGGTGCTCGCCGGGTCCCTCGACGACGATCGCCGTGCTCACTGGGCGCCCTTCGGGCTGCGCTTCTCCCAGCCCTCGGCCCACAGGTCGAACCGGGCCTGCTGCTGCGGGAACTCGGCCGCCGCGTCGACGTCCAGCTCGACGCCGAGGCCGGGCGCGTGCGAGAGGTGGAAGCAGCCGTCCTCCGGGTCCACCTGCGGCGCGCCCTTGACCACCTTCTTGATCTCCGCGTCCGCGAAGTCGTTGAAGTGCTCCAGGATCTTGAAGTTGGGGGAGGTGAAGCCGACCTGGAGCGAGGCGGCGGTGAGCACGGACCCGCCCACGTTGTGCGGCGCGACGAGCATGTAGTGGGTCTCGGCGGTCGCGGCGAGCTTGCGGGTCTCCCAGATGCCGCCGATGTGGCCGACGTCCGGCTGGATGATGTCGACGGCCTGGCTCTCGAACAGCTCGCGGAACTCGATGCGGTCGTGAATGCGCTCACCGGTGGCGACCGGCATGTCGACCTTGGCGGCTACCTTCTCCAGTGCCTTGAGGTTCTCCGGCGGTACGGGCTCCTCCAGCCACGCGGGCTTGAAGGGGGCGAGCTCCCTCGCCAGCCGGACGGCGGTGGCGGGGGAGAACCGGCCGTGCATCTCCAGCATCAGCTCGGCCTCGGGCCCGATCGCGTCGCGCACGGCCTCGATCAGGGAGACGGCGTAGAGGGTCTGCTCGTGGTCGAGTTCGAAGTGCCCGGTGCCGAAGGGGTCGATCTTCAGGGCCCGGTAGCCGCGCTCCATGACGCCCTGGGCGGCCTTGTGGTACGCCTCGGGCGTCCGCTCGGTGGTGTACCAGCCGTTGGCGTACGCCTTGACCTTGTCGGTCACCTTGCCGCCCAGCAGCTGCCAGACGGGCACGCCGAGGGCCTTGCCCTTGATGTCCCAGCACGCCATCTCGATCACCGCGATGCCGGACATCACGATCTCGCCGGCCCGGCCGTAGTCGCCGTACTTCATCCGGCGGACGAGGTCTTCCACGGCGAACGGATCGGAGCCGAGAATGTGGTTGGCCTCCGCCTCCCGCAGGTAGCCGATCAGCGCGTCGGTGTGGCCCAGCATGCGGGTCTCGCCGACTCCCGTGATCCCTTCGTCGGTGTGCACCTGGACGTAGGTCAGGTTGCGCCAGGGCGTCCCGACCACGTGTGTGCTGATTCCGGTGATGCGCACGGCAGTTGTCCCTCGCTGGTTCGGCGTCTCTTCGATGTCCTGTCGAGCATGTTCGATATTTCGTCACACGTTCGAAATGCTGGCGTGACAGTAAGGACGGGGCGGTAGGGGTGTCAATGGGTCGAACAGATAACGGTTTCGACACTGCTTTCGGTGCGCTTTTCGGCGGCGGTTTCGGTGCCATCGGGGGAGATGCCCGACACGCCCTGCCGGACGACCTCAACTCGCCGCGCCGGAACGGGTAGTTCCCCACACAACTTTCACAGCTGTGACTATGACCGTTACCAGAGAGGAACTTAGTCTTCCGGCGTCATGGATTACTGCCACCCGTGCCGACGGCACCTCAATGGCGCCCTCGCCTGCCCGGGGTGCGGCGCGCAGCTCGAAGAACTCCGCGCGCACGCGGAGCAGACCGGTGTGCGCGAGCACGGGGGTGTGGCGTACGGGACGGGTCCCGAGGACCCGTACAGCGGCGCGGAGAGTCATGCCTCCGGCGAGGAGGACGACGAGGACGCGGGCGCGGACGACGCGGATGCGCCGGTCGGCCGTGCGGCCGCGCGGCGCGCGCAGGGGCGGGGCCGCGGACGCGGGCGTGGCGGCCCGGCCGCCGAGGGCCCCGCGGGTGCCGCCAGTCGCCGTGACCGCAAGGCGGCCGCCCATCGCCGCAGGCGCCGCCGGATTCTGCTGATCACCGTGGCCTGCGCGCTCGCGGCCGGCGGTCTCAGCCTCGCCGAACTGGGCGTCGACGCCCCCTTCTCGGCCCCCAAGCCGGCCGCGGCCGGCGACGAGTCGGCGGAGGGTGCGGCGGCGTCGGAGGTGGGCAAGACCAAGCCGGGTGACGGCAAGGCGGGAGCGGGTTCGGCGACGGACGTCCCGTCCACGGGTGCGTCCCCCTCCCCGTCGAAGTCCGCGAAGGACAAGGCGGACAAGGACAAGACCGACAAGGACACGCAGTCCGCCACGGCGACCGTGAACCCGGCCCCCGCGACCTCGGCCCCGGCGGCCTCGCATCCCGCGACGACCCCGACCCCGACCGCGGCCCCCACCACGGCGGCCCCGACCCCGACCCCCACCCCGACCCACACGTGCAAGCGGTTCCTGTGGTGGTGCAGCTGAGGCGACTGGTCGCCTCGGCCCGTCCGGCGTTTGAGGGCGAGGTCCGTCCAGGGCCGAAGCGGGGGTCCGGGGGCGGTGGCCCCCGGGTCACGGCCACTGCAGCGCAGGGTGCCGCCACGACCGCCGGACGGCTACGCCGCCAGCATCCGCCGTAGCAAATCCCGCAAAGACCGGCGCTCCTCGTCCGACAGGCCGGCCAGCGGCTCGCGGGCGAAGCGGAGGCCGTCACGCAGCTCGCGGGCGACCCGCAGGCCGTCGTCCGTCGCGGCGGCCAGCTTCACCCGCCGGTCGGCCGGGTCCGGCCGGCGCTCGACGAGACCTCGCGACTCCAGGCGGTCCACGATCCCGGTGACGTTCGACGGCTCGCACTTCAGCTTCTGCGCCAGCTTCCGCATCGGCAGCGGCTCCAGCGACAGCAGGCTCAGCAGCCGCGCCTGTGCGCCGGTCAGCGCGTGCTCGCCGGCCGCCTCCTCGTAGTCCGCGTAGAACCGGGACACGACGTCGCCGATCAGCTCGACGACCTCCATGGTCAGCGCGTCGGGACGGCGGGTCTTCTCAGGCGTGGGCATGGCACCAGGATACCTCGTTACTTGACAACCTGAAATATTCAGGCGCATGGTTGTTTCAGTTACTGAAACATTTCCCCCACGTCCGGAAAGGCGCTCCTCATGATCAACCGCGAATGGCACCTGCTCAGCCGTCCCGTCGGCTGGCCCAAGCCCGAGGACTTCGCCCTGGTCGAGACCGAGGTCCCGACGCCGGGTCCGGGTCAGGTGCTGGTGCGGAACAAGTACCTCTCGGTCGACCCGTACATGCGCGGCCGCATGAGCGACGCCAAGTCCTACGTCGCCCCCTTCGAGCTCGGCAAGGTCATGCAGGGCGGCGCGGTCGGCGAGGTCGTCGCCTCGAACGCCGACGGGATCGCGGCCGGCGACCACGTCCTGCACGTCTTCGGCTGGCGCGAGTACGCGGTCATGGACGCCAAGAACGCCGTCAAGGTCGACCCGGAGGCCGCGCCGCTGAGCACGTACCTCGGCGTCCTCGGCATGACGGGCCTGACGGCGTACGCGGGCCTGCTGCGGGTCGGCGCCTTCAAGGAGGGCGACGCGGTCTTCGTCTCCGGCGCCGCGGGTGCCGTCGGCAGCCAGGTCGGCCAGATCGCGAAGCTCAAGGGCGCCTCGCGGGTCATCGGCTCGGCCGGCTCCGACGAGAAGGTCAAGCTGCTCGTCGAGGAGTACGGCTTCGACGCCGCCTTCAACTACAAGAACGGCCCCGTGTGGGAGCAGCTGAAGCAGGCCGCCCCGGACGGCATCGACGTCTACTTCGACAACGTCGGCGGTGAGCACCTGGAGGCCGCGATCGGCGCCCTCAACCTCAAGGGCCGCGCCGTGATCTGCGGCATGATCTCGCAGTACAACGCGACCGAGCCGACTCCCGGCCCGCGCAACATGGTCAAGATCCTGCAGAACCGCCTGCGCGTCGAGGGCGTTCTCGTCGGCGACCACTACGACCTGCAGCCCCAGTTCGTCCAGGAGGTCGGCCCCTGGGTCGCCTCGGGGCAGCTGAAGTACCGCGAGACCGTCGTCGAGGGCATCGGCAACAACCTGGAGGCGTTCCTCGGCGTCCTGCGCGGCGACAACACCGGGAAGATGATCGTCAAGCTCTGAGCCCTTCTCCTAGTTTCCGGCATGCGGTAACTTCTTTCCGAAACCGTCGTCGATCGTGGGCGCGAGTCGCGGCGGATCCGAGGAGGAAGACAACCGCATGTCCATCCAGCAGACCGACGTCCTCTACACCGCCGTCGCCACCGCCGAGAACGGCCGCGACGGCCGGGTCGCCACCGACGACGGCAAGCTCCACGTCGTCGTCAACCCGCCCAAGGAGATGGGCGGCAGCGGCGCCGGCACCAACCCGGAGCAGCTGTTCGCGGCCGGCTACAGCGCCTGCTTCCAGGGCGCGCTGGGCGTCGTCGCGCGCCAGGAGAACGCCGACATCTCCGGCTCGACGGTCACCGCGAAGGTCGGCATCGGCAAGAACGACGACGGCTTCGGCATCATCGTCGAGATCTCGGCCGAGATCCCGAACGTCGACGCCGCCGCCGCGCGGGGCCTGCTCGAGAAGGCCCACCAGGTCTGCCCGTACTCGAAGGCGACGCGCGGCAACATCACCGTGACGCTGGTCTGACACCGTCGTTGCTACGACGGGGGCCGCACCCTTGGACGTGGGGTGCGGCCCTTTTCGTCGCCCGCGGAGCGCGCGCCGGGTCAGAGGTTCAGCGCCGCCGTGTGCGCCGCGCGCACCAGCCGCTCGTTCTCCGGCGCCGCCCCCTCCGGGCAGGCGCGACGGCGCCGGGTGTAGCCGTAGGCCAGGCCGCTGCGCGGGTCCGCGAACGCCTGTGACCCGCCCGAGCCGCTGTGCCCGAACGCGCCCGCGCCCAGGAACGGGTACCAGGTCTCGGCCGTCGCCTGGAAGCCGAGGCCGAACGCCAGATGGGTGCGGGTCACCAGGTCGTGGCCGACCGAGTGGATCTGCCCGACCTCGGCGACGGCGTCCGGCTTCAGCAGCGGCGGCCGCCCGGCCACCTCGCTGATCGCCGCGGCGTACATCCCGGCGAGCCCGCGCGCCGCGGCCACCCCGCCCGCCGACGCCGGCCCCCTGGCGCGTACGCGACGGGAGTTGGGGTGCTCCGCCGGCTCGCCCGCCCCGGGCACATGGGTGTTGAAGGCGATCGAGGCGAGCATGTGCGGCCCCTGCGGCGTCGCGTCCAGCACGGCCTGCTGCTTGGGCGTCGGGGCCATCGGCTGCACGGACCGGAAGCGCGGCTCCAGGGCCTCGGGCAGTCCCAGGTGGAAGTCCAGGGCGTACGGCGCCCGTATCCGGTCCTCGTAGACCTCCTGGAGGGTGTGGCCGGTGGCGCGGCGCACCACCTCGCCGGTGAGCGCGCCGATGACGAACACGTGGTGGCCGAAGGCCGTGCCCGGACGCCAGAACGGGCGCTGGTCGGCGAGCCGTTCGGCGATCACGCGGTCGTCGGCCAGCTCCGACTCGGTGAACCCGCCGTCGAGGCCGATCAGTCCGGCGCGATGCGTGAGCAGGTCGCGCAGGGTCAGCGCCGCCTTGCCCTCCGCCCCGAACTCCGGCCAGTAGTACGTGACTCTGCGGTCCAGTTCGAGCGTGCCGTCCTGCACGAGCAGCGCGACGACCAGGTGGGCGGCGCCCTGGGTGGAGGCGAGCACGCCGTACAGGGACTCGGCGTCGTTGCCCTCGCCCGCCCACAGGTCGACGGCCTTGCGCCCGTGCACATAGGCGCACAGCTGTCCTTCGTAGTCCGGCAGTTCCCCCGCGACGAACGCGGCGAACTCCTCCCGCACCGCTTCGAAGCCGGTCGCGACGGTGCCGTGAATCTCTCGCGTCATCCGTTCTCCTCAACCTCGGCCGCCGTTCACCTGCGCCGGGCAGCACGTAGACCCGTACGGCGAGGCGGGCCGGATCGACTCAACCGCACCAACCGGGAGTTCGGGTCACGGATGCCCCGGGCGGCACGTCGCCGGGCTGTGAATGGGGGCATCCTGAGGTCGAACGCCGGCCGCCGACCGTGAGCCGAGGAGAGCCCATGGCAACGATCCCTTCGCTCCCGAGCAGGGACGACATGCTGCGCATGGCCCGCAGCACCACCGACATCACCGGCCAGCTCCTGGACACGGCCGGGAACATCACGAAGATCGCCATCAACACCTTCGACCCGCGCGACGGTTCGGGCACCGAGGTGCTGCGCGTGTTGCGCGAGACCACCGCGGAACTGGCCGAGGCGAGCGCGTCGCCCCAGGCGCAGGAGGCGTTCTACCGGATCGTCGACACCCTGACCCGGCTGGGCACGAGCGGGGCGCCGCTGGCGGTGCATCCGGTGAGCGAACCGGCGCAGGCGCTGCTGACCGCGCTCGGCGACAGCCTGCTGCCGGTGCTGGACGCGGTGGAGCCGGCCGTCGAGGAGTTCGCGGACGCGCTGGGCGACCTGGTCGAGGCGACCTCGCCGCTGCTGCCCGCGGCGGCGGGCGTGGCCGCCGGGGCGCTGCTCGCCGTGACGCCGGTGCTGCGGACCGCGGCGGACGTGCTGCGCGACTCTTCTCCCGAACTACGGCGCGTCGCCGACGCGTTGACGGCCGCGCTGGCTCCGCTGATGCCGCTGCAGGTGGCCCTCGCGGAGCGGGCGGCCGCCGCCGGGGCGGGGCTCGTGCGGGCCACGCTGCCGCCGCTGGCCGATCTCGCGGAGGCGGCGGCCGCCACCACCAAGGCGGCGCGGCCGCTGCTGGTGGCGGGGGAGGAGATGCTGGTGTCGGGGCTGGAGCAGATCCAGCCGGCGCTGCTCGCGGCCGCGGCCCGGGCGGGGCGGGTCGTACGGGCGGGGGCGGTGCGGGTGTCCGCGGCGGTGTCGCCCGCGGCGGAGCAGGGGGTCGTGGTGGCCGTGACGCCCGTGTAGTGCTCCTCGCGGACCGGCAGGCCGGCCTCGGTAGAGTTTCCCCATGCGCGATCTTGGGGCCGGCTTCACCTATCTCCTGAAGGGCCAGCGATGGGTGGCCCGGCACGGGAAGCAGTACGGGTTCGGGCTGCTGCCCGGGCTGATAACCCTCGTCCTGTACGCGGCGGCGCTGGTCGCGCTCGGGATGTGGGGGGAGGACGGCGTCGCCTGGGCGACGCCCTTCGCGGACGGCTGGGCCAGTCCGTGGCAGGGGCTGTTCCGCGGGTTCCTCACCGCCGTCCTGTTCGCCCTCGGCCTGCTCCTCGCGGTCGTCACGTTCACCGCGGTCACGCTGCTGATCGGCCAGCCCTTCTACGAGAACCTCTCCGAGAAGGTCGACCGTGACGTCTCCCCGGACGGCACCGCCCCCGAGTCCGGCCTGCCCCTGTGGCGCGAACTGTGGATCTCGGGCCGCGACAGCCTGCGGATCGTGGTCCGCGCGCTGCTGTGGGCCGTCCTGCTCTTCGCCCTGGGCTTCCTCCCGTTCGTCGGGCAGACCGTCGTCCCGGTGATCGGCTTCTTCGTCACCGGCTTCTTCCTCACCGAGGAGCTCGCCTCGGTGGCCCTCCAGCGCCGCGGGGTCGACCTGCGCGAGCGCCTGGGCCTGCTGCGCTCCCGCAAGACCCTGGTCTGGGGCTTCGGCACGCCCCTCGGGCTCGCCTTCCTTGTCCCCTTCGTCGCGGTGTTCCTGATGCCGGGCGCGGTCGCGGGTGCCACGCTGCTGGCACGGGAGCTGCTGGGCGAGGAGATCCAGGAGGACGAGTCCGAAGGCGAGCGGGTCACTTCCTGAGGGTCGCGTCCGCCGCCACGATGATGATCGCCCGGGCCTGGGCGACGATGTCCAGCCGGTTCCGCACGAACTCGGGGTCGGTGATCTCCGTCGTGTTCCCGCTCGCGAACTGCAGCACGGGCGTGTGCACATGGCCGCCCGGCAGCATGTCGTGCAGCCCCAGCCGGTCCCGCAGCAGCGTCGCGCGATAGGCGATCTCGTTGGAGAGGTAGTCGCCGCCGCCTCCGGCCCGCGCCGTCGAGCCGGGCGTCGGCCCGTCCGGCCGTACGACCGGATCGGTGCCGCCCGCCGGGATCTCGGTGACCTCCGTGTGGTCGAACACCGGGAAGCGGCCCGTGTCCGCCGCCACGATCTGCCGGTACGGCAGGGTCGTCGTCGTCCACTGCGGCTGTGTGGCCGGGTCGGTCACCGGGACGGTCTCCGTGCGGCCGACGTTGTCGTTGTCCGGGAAGCCGCCCCGCCAGGCCCCGTTGGTCCGCTCGACGTCGAACCGGCCGACCCGCCCCTGGCTGATGGTCGTGAAGAGGTCCACCTTCCCGAGGTACGGCCGCAGCGTCCGCTCCACGGTCCCCTCGGTGAAGTCCTGCCAGCGCACCGGGAACACGACCGTCTCGATCCGCGCCGGACCGTGCGCGGTCCGGATCACCGTGCCGTCGAGGGCGAGCGCGGTGGCGCCGGAGGGGTTGGAGATACGGATGTCCCGGTCCAGCGTGAAGGGGTCGAAGCCGGTGACCAGGATCCGCTTGACCGCCTTGGCGTGCGGGAGGCGCACGTCCGTCTGCCCGCGCGAGGTCCGCTCCAACTCGTCCAGCAGGCGGGAGCGTTGGCTGTCGGTCAGGGCGAACCCCGGCTCCCAGGTGCGGACCTCCCGCGTCAGGCCGAGCCGCGCCCAGTACAGCGGGCGGTCGTCGTCGCGGCTGAGGTCGCCGCCCGCCGGGCCCCGGCCCTGCACCCGGTCCACGGCCCGCCGCCACAGCGCCGATCCCTCGCGGACGATCGTGCGGCGGGCGTCGCCGTAGGAGCGTGCCGTGCCCAACTCGGCCGCCAGGCGCGGTGCCGCGTCGTCGAAGCCGGAGCGGCGGAGGATCTCCTGGGGTGCCGCCTTGTCGAGGCGCTGCTCCTCGACGGTCGGTGACGGGGCGGTCCGCGCCGTCGCGGTGGTCGCCGGGGCCGCGAAGGCGGCCATGAGTGTGAGTCCGAGAATGCCGATCCGAACGCGTAGGGAGTTCAAGGCCTTCGGGTCCTTCCGTCGCCGTCGTGGGGGAGCGTGGTGCGGACGGTCGGAGTATCACCCGGGCGGAGTGGTCTACGCCATGGGGCCGTTGAGGCATGTGGGAATCCTGGCCACCGCCTCCCGCAGCGCCCCGACGAACGCCTCCGCGGCCGGGGACGCCGAGCGGCCCCGCACCGTCGCCGCGTACACGGCCCGCGCCGGGGCTCCCTCGTCGAGCACCGGCAGCAGGGCGACGTCCGGGCGTACGGACTCGGCGGCCAGGGCCGGGACCAGGGTGACGCCCAGGCCGGCCGCGACGTAGCCCTGCTTGGCGGTCCACTCGCCGACGACATGCGCCACGCGCGGGCGGAAGCCCTGGCGCAGGGCCGCGTCCAGCAGGGTGCCCTCGGGACGCGGGCTGCCCGATATCCAGTCGGCGTCGGCGAGTTGGCCGAGGCGCACCGGATGCCCGCGGGCGGCCAGGGGGTGGCCGGCGGGGACCGCGACGTACAGCGACTCGTCGAGGAGGTGGTGGAGTGCGTACGCGTCCAGGGGCGCGCCGCCGGTCGTCGAGACGACCGCCAGGTCGAGGTGGCCCGCGGTGAGGCGCTCCAGCAGCCCGGGGGTGAAGCCCTCCTCGCGGGCGATCCGGACCTGGGGGTGGCGGGTGCGGAACGCGGCCAGCGCGTGCGGGACCAGGGCCGCGTCGGCCGTGGCGAACGCCCCGAACCGCAGCCGTCCGCCCGCCACTTCTTGCAGCTGCCTCAGGTCACGCGCGGCGCCGTGCACCGTCTCGACGACCGTCTCCGCGCGCGGGACCAGCACCCGGCCGGCCTCCGTGAGGCGCACACCGCGCGGCAGCCGGTCGAAGAGCTGCGTCCCGCCCAACGCCGCCTCCAGCGCGGCGACTTGGCGGGAGACCGCGGACTGCGTCCAGCCGAGCTGCCGCGCCGCCACCGTGAACGAACCGGTGCGGGCGACCTCCAGGAACACCCGCAGCCACAGGGTGGACAGATCCGGTTCGTGATGCGTCTTCGGCATGCCAGCCATGCTAGACATTCGCTTGTGGCATCACGCGGCGCCCGCCTAGCGTCGGCGTATGAAGGTCACTCTCGACAATCCGCCCGGCGCGCCCCAGCCCGCCAGCCCCTACTACTCGCAGGTCGCCCGCGTCGAACACGGCGACGGCAGTGCCCTGTTGTTCGTCTCGGGCCAGATCGCCGAGGGCGACACGCTCGCCACGCAGACGCGGGGCATCTTCGAGAGCCTCGTCGCGCTGCTCGCGGCACACGGCGCGACCCTCGAGCACGTCATCAGCATCCGCTCGTACCTCACCGACATCGGCAAGCTGCAGGAATACGGCTCCGTACGACGGGAGTTCCTCACCGGGACGCCGCCCACGAGCATGACCTTCGAGGCCGCGCGGCTGTTCCGCCCCGAGGCGCAGATCGAGATCGAGATCGTCGCCGCCGTGCCCGCCCCGGAGTGATCCCTTCCGGGCGATACTTCGGCCATGAAGGCTGCGAACCTCGGGGTCCTCTTCCTCATCGAGCTCGGCGCCCTCGCGGCCGTCGGGTTCTGGGGCTTCACGCTTGACGTGGCGACCCCGCTCGGCTGGCTGCTGGGCCTCGGCGGCCCGGCCGTACTCGTCGTGCTGTGGGCGCTGTTCGGCTCGCAGAAGGCCACGTACAAGACGCGCGGCGCGGTCCGCGTCGGCTTCGAACTGCTCTGGTTCGGGGCCGGCGTGGCCGCTCTGTGGGCCGCCGGGGCGGTGGGCTGGGCGATCGCCTTCGCCGCCGTGTGCGCCGTCAGCAAGACCCTCGCCGTCGTCTGGCACCAGTAGCGCGGCGGTTCAGGTCTCCTCGCCCAGCAGCGCCAAAAAGTCCCGGAACGCACCCGGCATGTCCACCGACTCCGGGTCCAGCAGCCACTGGTACTGCAGGCCGTCCATGACGGCGACGAGGAGCGGGGCGGTGCGCTCCGGCGTGAGGCCGTTCGGCAGCCGCTCGCCGTACTCGGCGCGCAGCACCCCCGCCATGCTCGCGCGCACCTGGCGGTAGCGGCCGGTGAAGTACTCCCGTGCCGGGTGCCCCTCGGTGACGCTCTCGCCCAGCAGCGCGGAGAAGGTCTGGATGATGCCGGGCCGCATCGCGTTGTACTCCACCAGTGAGGCGAGCAGGTCGACCCGCCACTGCGTGGCCGGCACCGCGTCCCACTGGTCGCGCTCCTCCAGCACGGCGACCAGCAGCGCCTCCTTGGTCGGGAAGTGGTGCAGCAGGCCCTGCTGGGTGAGCCCGACCCGCTCCGCGACCGCGGCCAGGCTGGTGCCCCGGTAACCGCGCTCGGCGATCACCTCCAGCGCCGCCCGGACGATCTCCGCGCGCCGCTCCTCGCTCCTGACCCTGGCGTTCATGGCGTCACCGTACGGCATCCCGATTCACCCGATATTACGGCACGATAACGAAACCTACCGCGTTACAGGTAGCGGGTGCACGATGTGTCCCAGCACGACAGGACTCGACGAGGAGGCAGCCCGATGGCGGGAAACCCTGGAACCTCTCCGGCCGACCAGGCGCGCGAGGCCGCCGTCGAGGCGGCGCTCGGCAAGCTGGACCTGGACGCGAAGACCCGGCTGCTGGCCGGCCAGGACACCTGGTCGCTGCCGGCCCTGCCGGAGATCGGCCTGCGGTCCCTCGTCATGTCCGACGGGCCGATCGGCGTTCGAGGCGTGCGCTGGACCGCCGACGACCCGTCCGTCGCGCTGCCCTCCCCGACCGCGCTCGCCGCCACCTGGGACCCCGAACTCGCCCGCCGCGCGGGCACGCTGCTCGCGCAGGAGGCCCGCCGCAAGGGCGTGCACGTGCTCCTCGCCCCGACCGTCAACCTCCACCGCTCCCCGCTCGGCGGCCGGCACTTCGAGGCCTACAGCGAGGACCCGTATCTGACCGGCGTGATCGGCGCGGCCTATGTGAACGGCGTGCAGGCGGGCGGCGTCGGCACCACCGTGAAGCACTTCGTCGCCAACGACGCCGAGACCGACCGCTTCACCGTGAACAACCTGGTCTCCGAGCGCGCCCTGCGCGAGCTGTACCTCGCCCCCTTCGAGTTCATCGTCGCCAACGCCCACCCCTGGGGCATCATGACCGCCTACAACACGGTCAACGGCACGACGATGAGCGAGCACCGCTACCTGGTGAACGAGGTCCTGCGCGGCGAATGGGGCTTCGACGGCTACAACGTCTCGGACTGGACGGCCGCCCGCTCCACGACCGGCGCGATCCACGGCGGCCTCGACGTCGCCATGCCCGGCCCGCACACCGTCTACGGCCCGCCCCTCGCCCAGGCCGTGCGGGACGGCGAGGTCGAGGAGGCGGTCGTCGACGAGGCCGTACGCAACGTGCTGCGGCTCGCCGCCCGCGTCGGCGCCCTGGAGAGCGCCGAGCCGGCCGTCACCGACCTCCCCGCGGGCGTCGACGGCGCCGCGCTGGCCCGCGAGATCGCCCGCCGCGCCTTCGTCCTGGTGAAGAACGACGCCGGGGCGCTGCCGCTGAAGCCGGGCACGGTCGCGCTCGTCGGCGCCGCCGCCCGTGACGCCCGCGTCCTCGGCGGCGGTTCCGCCACCGTCTTCCCCGCCCGCGTCGTCTCGCCGCTCGACGGCCTCGCCGCCGCCCTCCCCGAGGGCACGCTCCGCTACGCCGTGGGCGCCGACCCGGCCACCGAACTCGCCGTCGCCGACAAGGGGTTCGCACTGCGCGCCGTGTGCCGGGACGCGGACGGGAACGTCATCGGCACCGGCTCGGCCCCCAACGGCGCGATCCAGTGGATGGGTTCGGACCTGCCCGAGGGCGTCACCCACGACCGGCTGCACACCGTCGAGCTGACCGGCACCTTCACCCCGCGCGAGAGCGGCCCGCACACCTTCGGCACCAAGGGCAGCGGGCACTTCACCCTCACCGTCGCCGGTACGACGTACTACGACGAGGTCCAGCACCCCGCCGAGGACGGCGACCGCTTCGAGGCGTTCTTCGGCGCCCCGGTACCGCGCGCCGAGGTCGACCTCACCGCGGGCGAACCGGTCGAGGTCTCCCTCACCTTCGTCGTCGCGCTGCCGGACGACATCCCCTTCAAGGTCGTCGCCTTCGCGCTCTGCCACCAGGAGCCGCAGCGCGACGCCGACGAGCTGATCGCCGAGGCCGTCGAGGCGGCCCGCGCCGCCGACACGGCCGTCGTCGTGGTCGCCACCACCGAGCGGGTGGAGTCCGAGGGCTTCGACCGCAAGGACCTCGCCCTGCCCGGACGCCAGGACGACCTGGTCCGCGCGGTCGCCGCCGCCAACCCCCGCACCGTCGTGGTCGTCAACTCCGGCTCCCCGGTGGAGCTGCCCTGGCGCGACGAGGTGGCCGCGGTCCTGCTCAGCTGGTTCCCCGGACAGGAGGGCGGCGCGGCCCTCGCCGAGGTCCTCACCGGAGTGCACGAGCCGGGCGGCCGCCTGCCCACCACCTGGGGCCCCCTCGCCGACGCCCCGGTCACCCAGGTGGTGCCGGAGAACGGCGAACTGCCGTACACGGAGGACCTCTTCATCGGCTACCGCGCCTGGGAGAAGGCGGGCAGTACACCCTCGTACCCCTTCGGCCACGGCCTGGGCTACACCGAGTGGACCTACGACTCCGTCGAGGTCGACGGCACCACCGCCAAGGTCCGCCTGCGCAACACCGGTGAGCGCCCGGGCCGCGAGGTCGTCCAGATCTATCTGGCCCCGGCCCGCACCGACCCCGACCGCCCGGCGCGCCGGCTGGCCGGCTTCGCGGGCGTCCAGGCCGGGCCCGGCGAGAGCGCCGAGGCGGTCGTCGAGCTGCCGCGCCGCGCCTTCGAGGTCTGGGACGAGGCGAGCAGCGCCTGGTCGTTTGTGAAGGGTTCGTACGAGATCCAGGTCGGGCGCTCGATCACGGACCGCAGGATCACGGTGACGATTAACGTCTGATCAGGGACAAGCCTCCCCACGAACAGCCCCGGCCCGGGACCTGACCCCTGGGCCGGGGCTCGTGACGTGTACGGCCCGGTCAGCGGGTGCCGAACCGGTACGTCGTCCGGGACCTGAACACCTCGCCCGGCCGCAGCACCGTGCTCGGGAAGTCCGGCCGGTTCGGGGAGTCCGGGTAGTGCTGGGTCTCCAGCGCGATGCCGTCGCCGGGGGCGAAGGGCTCGCCCAGATGGTCGGCGGTGTAGAGCTGCAGGCCGGGTTCGGTGGTCTCCACGGTCACCACCCGCCCGGACGCCGGGTCGTGCAGCTCGGCGACCTCCCGGGGGGTCTCGGTGCCCCCGCCGTCGAGCGCGAAGTTGTGGTCGTAGCCCCCGCCGGTCTTGCGCGCCTGGCGGAAGTCGAACCGGGTGCCCGCCACGTCGGCGAGGCCGCCGCTCGGGATCAGGTTCTCGTCGACCGGGGTGAAGCGGGAGGCGGCGAGCCGCAGTTCGTGCCCGCCCGCGTTCCCCGACCCGCCGAGGTTGAAGTAGCTGTGGTTGGTCAGGTTCACCACGGTCGGCGCGTCGGTCACCGCCTCGTACGCCAGCGCCAGCGCGCCGTCCTCCTCCAGCGTGTACGTCGCGGAGACCTCCAGGCGGCCCGGGAAGCCCTCCTCGCCGTGCGGGCTGACGCGGCTCAGCCGCAGCCCGTGCGTCCCGTCCTCCAGTGGCGTCACGTCCCACACCCGCTTGTCGAAGCCGCCGTCGCCGCCGTGCAGGGAGTTCGGGCCGTTGTTCTGGGCGAGCGCGTAGACCGCGCCGTCCAGCGGGAAGCGGCCGCCCGCGATCCGGTTGGCGTACCGGCCGATCAGGGCACCCAGGTACGGCTCCGGGTGGGTGAGATAACCGTCCAGGTCGGCGAACCCCAGCACCACGTTCGCGGCGCGCCCGTCCCGGTCCGGGACCTCCAGCGACTGCACGATCCCGCCGTACGACAGGATCCGGACCCGTATGCCCGCCCGCTCCAGGGTCCAGCGATGGACCGGAGTGCCGTCGGAAAGTGTGCCGAAGAGTTCGTTCATGTTCGGAACTTTAAGTCACGCCCCTGTGCGGCGCCTGCCCCGGACCTGCTTCAGGCCTTCTTCGCGGTGACCTTGCGGTAGGCGATCTCCGCCAGCCGCGCCTGGCCGTTCACACTCGGGTGGAACCAGTCCCACTTGCTCAACTGCTGCGTGCCGAAGCGGTAGTCGTAGACCGCGCCGTCGTCGAAGCGGCACCGGCGGTCCTTCGCGCAGACCTCCTTCAGGGCCGTGTTGTACGCCTCCACCCGCTTCTGCACCGTGTCCCGCCGCAGCGTCGCCGCCGAGTCCAGCGCGTCCGCGTCGCTCAGCATCGAGGGGCAGATGCCGAGCTTCCACACCTGCTTGCCCAGCGGGTTGGTGCGCCCCTGGGACCACAGCCGCTTGAGGTTCGGCACGCTCGCCACGTAGACCTGGGTCTTGGGCAGGGACTCACGCAGCGTGCTCAGCGCGTCCTCGAAGTCGGCGCGGAAGCTCTCCACCGACGTCATGGCCGAGGTGCTGGCCCGGCAGGCGTCGTTCGCCCCCGCCATGACCGTCACCAGCTGGGGCCGGCGTGTCGCCGCCTGGGCCATCTGGCCGGGCAGATCAGCCATACGGGCGCCTGTCATCGCGTAGTTCCAGCTGCGCTCCGCCGCGTGCGTCCGGCCCAGCAGCCGGACCGCGAGGCTGTCCACGTCGGAGCTGGTGCCGGTCGCCCAGGAGACCTCGGGGCAGTCGGACAGGACCGTGCAGGCGTCGAAGCCGCGCGTGATGGAGTCGCCGACGGCGGCGATGGAGCGGGGGCTGACGTCCCACGCGGGCGTCGGCTTCGCCTTGTGCGCCGAGGAGTTCGCCGGTCCGGAGGAGTTGCCACCGACGGCGTCGCACCCGGCGAGGCCCAGCACGGTCGCCGCGACGGCGGCGAGAACGGTCCGTGAGCGGTGGCTTGTCTTCGGCATGCGCCGGCGATCCCCTCGGTAGTCGTACGAACGTGTCCCCTCATGACAACGTGCGAGGGTTCCCGATCCGCGCCCTCCTGGAACGGTTCACACCCGTACAAGCGTCCTGCCGGGTGAATGGCGGACGTTTCAGCGCATCGGGACCGACGGTACGTCACACTCCTTGCGCCGCCGCACGGTAGCCTCGCCATCAACGTGGCTGCCCGGCCACGCGTCCGCCAGTTCGCCAGATCGACCAGCTCTGCCCGGAGGTGCCGGTGACGACACGTGGGGTTCTGTACGTGCACTCCGCGCCGCGCGCGCTGTGCCCGCACGTCGAGTGGGCCGTCGCCGGAGTGCTCGGCACGCGCGTCAACCTCGACTGGATCCGGCAGCCCGCCGCGCCCGGAACCTGGCGCTCGGAGTTCTCCTGGCAGGGCGAGGCCGGCACGGCCTCCAAACTGGCCTCCGCGCTGCGCGGCTGGCATCTGCTGCGCTTCGAGGTGACCGCCGAGCCCTGCCCCACCGCGGAGGGCGAGCGCTACAGCTGCACCCCCGACCTCGGCATCTTCCACGCCGTCACCGGCATCCACGGCGACATCCTGATCCCCGAGGACCGCCTGCGCGCCGCCCTCGGCCGCGCCCAGCAGGGCGAGACCGAGTTGGAGGCCGAGATCGCCAAGCTCCTGGGCAAGCCCTGGGACGACGAGTTGGAACCTTTCAGATACGCGGGCGAGGGAGCACCGGTGCGCTGGCTGCACCAGGTCGTCTGACACCCGGACACGCCGGCCGGCGGACACACGGACACACGGACACGCGAAGGGCCCCCACCGTCCGGTGGGGGCCCTTCGGTTGCGTACGGGCGCCGCTCAGACCGTGCGGAAGGCCAGCACCACGTTGTGGCCGCCGAAGCCGAACGAGTCGTTCAGCGCGGCGATCCGGCCCTCGACGGGAAGCTTGCGGGCCTCGCCGCGGACGATGTCCGCGTTGGCCTCGGCCTCCGGGTCGAGGTTCTCGACGTTGATGGTCGGCGGTGCGACCCGGTGGTACAGCGCGAGGATCGTCGCCACGGACTCCACGCCGCCCGCGCCGCCCAGCAGGTGACCGGTCATCGACTTCGTCGCGGAGACCGCCATGTGGTCGGCGTCGTCGCCGAACACCTTGCGCAGCGCCTTCAGCTCGGCCACGTCACCGGCCGGCGTCGAGGTGGCGTGCGCGTTCACGTGCACGATCTCGGCCGCGTTCAGGTCGGTGCGCTCCAGCAGGTTCTGCAGGGCGTGCGAGATGCCCTTGCCCTCGGGCTCAGGCTGCACGATGTCGTGGCTGTCGGCGGAGATGCCCTGGCCGACCGCCTCGGCGTACACCCGGGCGCCGCGCGCGGCGGCGTGCTCGGCGGACTCCAGGACCAGGACGCCGGCGCCCTCGCCGAGGACGAAGCCGTCACGGTCGACGTCGTAGGGACGGGAGGCACCCTGGGGGTTCTCGTTGTTCTTGGACATCGCCATCATGTTGCCGAACGCGGCGATGGGCAGCGGGTGGATCGCCGCCTCCGTGCCACCCGCGACGACGACGTCGGCGCGGCCGGTGCGGATCATCTCGATGGCGTAGCCGATGGCCTCGGCACCCGACGCGCACGCCGAGACCGGCGTGTGCACGCCCGCACGTGCGCCCACCAGCAGGCCCACGTTGGCCGAGGGGCTGTTCGGCATCAGCATCGGGACGGTGTGCGGGGAGACGCGGCGGACGCCCTTCTCCTTGAGCACGTCGTACTGGTCGAGCAGGGTGGTCACGCCGCCGATGCCGGAGGCGATGACCGCGCCGAGCCGGTCGGGGTCGACGTGGCTGTCCTCGCCCGCCTTGTCGGTGAAGCCGGCGTCCGCCCACGCCTCCTTGGCCGCGATCAGCGCGAACTGCGCCGAGCGGTCCAGCCGGCGGGCCTGCGGCCGGGGAATGACCTCGGTCGGCTCCACGGCGACGGGCGCGGCGATACGGACCGCCTGTTCGGCGGCCCACTCCTGCTCGAGGGGCTTCACGCCGGACTTGCCGGCGATCAGACCTTCCCAGGTAGAGGCTGCGTCGCCACCCAGCGGTGTGGTTGCGCCGATACCGGTGACGACCACGGTGCGATTGGTCGGGCTCACGGGAATTCTTTCTCCAACGGATCGGGATTCAGCGGCGCCACCGCCGGGTGGCGGGGCAAGGCAACCGGACCTGGAAGATCAGGCCTGGTGCTTGAGGATGTAGTCGGTCGCGTCGCCGACCGTCTTGAGGTTCTTGACGTCCTCGTCCGGGATCTTGACGTCGAAGCGCTCTTCGGCGGCGACGACGACCTCGACCATGGACAGCGAGTCGACGTCCAGGTCGTCGGTGAAGGACTTGTCCAGCTGGACGTCCTCAACCGGGATGCCGGCGATCTCGTTCACGATGTCGGCGAGACCGGCGACGATCTCTTCCTGAGTGGCGGCCATGTCAGGCGCTCCTTCTTTGTGATCCAGAGGGTTTGGCGACCCGCCGCGTCAGCGGCAGGTGAGTACTGCCCGTACGGACCGGTGGCCCCGGCCCGGCACGGAGTGCCTAGGGGAGAGTAACGACCGTCGCGGCATACACGAGACCCGCCCCGAAGCCGATGACGAGCGCGGTGTCGCCGCTCTTCGCCTCGCCGGTCGCCAGGAGCCGCTCCATCGCGAGCGGAATCGAGGCGGCCGAGGTGTTGCCGGTGGTGCGTACGTCACGCGCGACCGTGACGTGCTCCGGCAGTTTCAGCGTCTTCACCATCGAGTCGATGATCCGCTCGTTGGCCTGGTGGGGAATGAAGACGTCCAGGTCGTCCGGGGTGATTCCGGCCGCGTCCAGCGCCTGCTGGGCGACCTTCGCCATCTCGAACACGGCCCAGCGGAACACCGCCTGGCCCTCCTGCGTGATCGCAGGGAACTTGACGTTGCCCTCGCTGTCGAGGGGCAGGTTGGACGCGTTGCCGATCTGGAACTCGTTCCACGGCACGGTCTGCTTGATCGTCTCGGACTTGTCGCCCTCGGAGCCCCAGACGGTCGGGCCGATGTGCGGCTCCTCGGCCGGGCCCACCACGACGGCGCCCGCGCCGTCGCCGAACAGGAAGGCCGTGGCGCGGTCCTCCAGGTCGGTGAGGTCGGACAGCCGCTCCACGCCGATGACGAGGACGTACTGCGCGGACCCCTCGACGATCATGCCCTTGGCGAGCGTGAGGCCGTAGCCGAAGCCGGCGCAGCCCGCCGAGATGTCGAAGGCGGCGGCCTTGGCCGTGCCGAGCTTGTCGGCGATCTCGGTGGCGACGGCCGGGGTCTGGCGGAAGTGCGAGACGGTCGAGACGATCACGCCGCCGATCTGCTCGGCGGAGATACCGGCGTCGGCGATCGCCTTGCCGGAGGCCTCGATCGACATCGCGGCCACGGTCTCCTCGTCCGAGGCCCAGTGGCGGGTCTCGATGCCGGAGCGCGAACGGATCCACTCGTCGGACGAGTCGATCTTCTCGAGGATCACCTCGTTGGGCACCACCCGGGTCGGGCGGTAGCCGCCCACGCCGAGGATGCGCGCGTACGGGGCACCCTTGCTGGGCTTGATCTTCGACATGTTCGTACGGCTCCTTAGGGCTCAGGCTTCGGCGCCCGCTGCGGCAGCAGCAGAATCAGATGCTGCGGCGATGAGCGCGCGGGCCGCGTCGAGGTCGTCGGGGGTCTTCAGCGCCAGGGTCTGCACACCCGGCAGCGCGCGCTTGGCGAGGCCGACCAGCGTGCCGCCGGGGGAGACCTCGATGATCGCGGTCACGCCGAGCTCCTTGAAGGTCTCCATGCACAGATCCCAGCGGACCGGGTTGGCGACCTGGCCGACCAGCCGCTCGACGATCTCGGCGCCGGTGGCGACGGTCCGACCGTCCTTGTTGGAGACGTAGGTGAGCCGCGGGTCGGCGGGCACGAGCTCCTTGGCGGCCTCGGCGAGCTTGTCGACCGCGGGGGCCATGTGGTGCGTGTGGAAGGCGCCGGCGACCTTCAGCGGGACCACCTTGCGGACGCCCTCGGGCTTGTCCTCGTTCAGCGCGGCGAGCTGCTCCAGCGTGCCCGCGGCGACGATCTGGCCCGCGCCGTTGACGTTCGCCGGCGTCAGGCCCAGCTTCTCCAGGTGCGCGACGGAGACCTCGGGGTCGCCGCCCAGCAGCGCCGACATGCCGGTCTCGGTGATCGCGGCCGCCTCGGCCATCGCCAGACCGCGCTTGCGTACGAGGGTCAGCGCGGCCGTGTCGTCGAGGACGCCGGCGAAGGACGCGGCGGTGATCTCGCCGACGCTGTGACCGGCGACGGCGCCCGGCGTCACGGCACCGAGTGCCGCGGCGGACAGGATGCCGGCGGCGACCAGCAGCGGCTGGGCCACCGCGGTGTCGCGGATGGCGTCCGCGTCGGCCTGGGTGCCGTAGTGGGCGAGGTCCAGTCCGATGGCATCGGACCAGGCACCGACACGGTCGGTGGCGCCGGGCAGTTCGAGCCAGGGGGTCAGGAAGCCGGGCGTCTGGGCGCCCTGGCCGGGAGCGACGAGTACGAGCACTCTCACACTCTCTCTTGAGGGCGGCCCAAGCCGCCCGTGGGGACAGGGACGAAGAACACGAGGGGGTTTTGTAGGCCCCCGACAAAAGCCTAGGCCGGGAGATCTCCGTCGGCCAGACGCCCCAGGATCAGCGCGATCCGCAGCGTGAAGGCGGAGCGTACATCGGAAGGCGACCAGCCGGTGACGTCAGTCACACGTCGGAGCCGGTAGCGCACGGTGTTGGGGTGAACGAAGAGCATCCGCGCGGCGCCCTCCAGACTGCTCGCCTGCTCCAGATAGACCGCGAGCGTCTCCAGGAGCGCGGATCCGGCCTCCTCCAGTGGTCTGTAGATCTCCTCCACCAGCTGCTCGCGCGCGCTCGGGTCGCCGGCGATGGCGCGCTCCGGCAGCAGATCGTCGGCGAGCACCGGCCGCGGGGCGTCCTGCCAGGCGAAACACGCCTTGAGGCCGGCGGCGGCGGCCTGCGCGGAGCGGGTCGCGGTGAGCAGATCGGCCACCACGGGACCGGCCACGACGGGCCCTGCGGCGTACGGGCCGATCAGCGACTTGGCCACGCCGAGCGGGTTGTCGCTGCCGCCGGCGATGACCACGAGGCGGTCGCCGAGCACGCCGGTGAGCACCTGGAGCTTGGCGTGCCGGGCGGCGCGCCGGATGGCCTCCACGGTCAGCTCGGAGTCCCCGTCGGGCGCGGTCCCGAGGACGACGCACACATGCTCGGGCGCGTTCCAGCCCAGGGCGGCGGCCCTGCTGACCGCGCCCTCGTCGGCCTCGCCGCTGAGCACGGCGTTGACGACGAGGGACTCCAGCCGGGCGTCCCAGGCACCGCGTGCCTCGGCGGCCTGGGCGTAGACCTGGGCGGTGGCGAAGGCGATCTCGCGGGCGTAGACGAGCAGCGCCTCGCGCAGCACCCTCTCGTCGCCGGGAGCCGCCACCTCGTCGATGGCGCTCTCCATGACCTCGATGGTGGTGCGCACCATCTCCACGGTCTGCCGCAGGGTGATCGCCCGGGTCAGCTCGCGCGGGGCCGTGCCGAACACGTCCGTCGAGATGGCCTGGGGGGCGTCGGGATGCCGGAACCACTCGGTGAAGGCGGCGATACCGGCCTGCGCCACCAACCCGATCCAGGAACGGTTCTCCGGCGGCATCGCCCGGTACCACGACAGCGTCTCGTCCATGCGCGCGATGGCCTGCGCGGCGAGGGAACCGGAGGACTTCTCCAGTCGCTTCAGGGTTCCGGCATGCGGGTGCACATCGGGAGCAACGGTTTCGGGCTTGCTCGTTTCGGGTTCGGGCACGGGACAAGACTGCCTTATCCGGACGGGAGTGCGCGTCGCCGGGTCGCCGGTGCGCCCCACGGCGGGGTTCGCGCGCCGCTACCGTGGGGTGCGTGATGGACGTACGGCGCGCTGCGGAGCGCTATCCGGGAGGCGACGCGGCGGCCGGTATCGAGTCCCGGCACGCCTTCTCCTTCGGCCCGCACTACGACCCCGACAACCTCCGCTTCGGCGCGATGATCGCCTGCAACGAGGAGCGGCTGGCCCCCGGCGCCGGCTTCGACGAACACCCGCACAGCCACACGGAGATCGTGACCTGGGTGGTCGAGGGCGAGCTGACGCACCGCGACTCCGCGGGCCACCGGACCGTGGTGCGCCCCGGCGACGTGCAGCGCCTGAGCTCCGCGGCGGGCGTACGGCACGTGGAGCGCAACGACGACGACCGGCCGCTGGTCTTCGTGCAGATGTGGCTGGCCCCCCGCGAGCCGGGCGGCGACCCCGCCTACGAGATCGTCCACGGCATCGCCGACTCGACGCCGTACGCGGTCCCGGAGGCGGGCGCGATGCTGCACGTCCGCCGCCTGCGGGCCGGGGAGCGGACGGCGGTCCCGGACGCCGCCCACGTCTACGTCCACGTCGTGCGCGGCGGCGTCCAGCTCGATGCCGAGCGGCTGACGCAGGGCGACGCGGCCCGCATCACGGACGCCAAGCACCTGGAGGCGGAGGCCCTGACGGAGGCGGAGCTGCTGATGTGGGAGATGGCGGGGGACTGACTGGCTTTTCGAGGGGCGCGGGGACCGGGGATCAGCGGGTTTCCGCCAGCACCGCGTCCGTGAACGCCGGCCACGCCTCCACGGCCCACGGCCCGAAGGCCCGGTCCGTCAGGGCCGTGCACGCGATGCCCGCGTCGGGGTCGATCCACAGGAACGTGCCCGACTGGCCGAAGTGGCCGAAGGTGCGCGGCGAGGAGGAACCGCCCGTCCAGTGCGGCGACTTGGAGTCGCGGATCTCGAAGCCGAGGCCCCAGTCGTTCGGGTTCTGGTGGCCGTAGCCCGGCAGGACGCCCTTGGTGCCCGGGTACTGCACCGTCATCGTCTCGGCGACCGTGCGCGGATCCAGCAGGCGCGGTGCCTGGATCTCGGCCGCGAACCGCAGCAGGTCCGCCACCGTCGAGACGCCGTCCTTCGCCGGGGAGCCCTCCAGCGACGTCCCCGTCATGCCGAGCGGTTCGAGGACCGCCTGGCGCAGATACTCCGCGAACGGCATGTCCGCCGCCTTCGCGATGTGGTCGCCGAGCTGCTCGAAGCCGGCGTTGGAGTACAGCCGGCGCTCCCCGGGCGGGGCCGTCACCCGGTGCTCGTCGAAGGCGAGGCCCGAGGTGTGGGCGAGCAGATGGCGCACCGTGGAGCCCGCGGGGCCGGCCGGCTCGTCGAGCTCGATCGCCCCCTCCTCGTACGCGACGAGGGCGGCGTACGCTGCGAGCGGCTTGGTGACCGAGGCCAGCGGAAAGCGCCGGTCGACGGGTCCGTGGGTACCGAGGACCGTCCCGTCGGCACGCACCACGCCCGCCGCGGCAGCGGGAACCGGCCAGTTTTCGATCAACGCGAGGCTCTGCAAGGACATGCCGACGAGCCTAAGCGGCCGGGCGGACCGGGAGCACCCAGGGGTGCGCCCGCCGCTCCCGGGGGTGCGGCCCGCCGATTTCTTACCTCTTCCGCTTGCTTGGAGTGCACTCCAAGGCCATAGCGTTGAGGGCATGACGGTGATGGAGACCACGCCCACCAGGACCGACGCCTGCGGCGCCCCACCCCACCCGCACAGGCGCCCCGAAGGACAGGACAGCTACACGATCAGCGAGGTCGTCGCCTTCACCGGGCTGACCGCGCACACCCTGCG
The DNA here is from genome assembly GCF_042800575.1 of Streptomyces sp. NPDC057616. Lineage (NCBI taxonomy): Bacteria > Bacillati > Actinomycetota > Actinomycetes > Kitasatosporales > Streptomycetaceae > Streptomyces > Streptomyces sp. NPDC057616. Next base: position 306,197 of record NZ_JBHVGU010000001.1, on the reverse strand, counting down.
CTGGTACGAGCGGATCGGTCTGATGCCGCACGTCGACCGCTCGCACACCGGTCAGCGGCGCTACAGCAACCGCGACCTCGACTGGCTGGACCTCGTCGGCAAGCTCCGGCTCACCGGCATGCCGGTCGCCGACATGGTGCGGTACGCGGAGCTGGTGCGCGAGGGCGACCACACCTTCGGCCAGCGCTTCGAGCTGCTGGAGGCCACCCGCAGGGACGTGCTGACCCGGATCGCCGAGCTCCAGGACACCCTCGCGGTGCTCGACCGGAAGATCAGTTTCTATGCGGACGCCGACCGCGCCCGCGCCTACGAGGCAGAGAAGGTTCGATGACGGACAGCACGATTCCGACCGCACGGCTCGGCGCGACCGGCCCGGAGGTCGGCGTACAGGGCCTGGGCTGCATGGGCATGAGCTTCGCCTACGGCCCGGTCGACGCGAAGGCCTCGCGCGCCACCCTGGAGCGGGCCCTGGAGCTGGGCGTCACGCTGTACGACACCGCGGACGCCTACGGCATGGGCGAGAACGAGAAGTTCCTGTCGCCGTTCTTCAAGTCCCACCGCGACCGGCTGGTCATCGCGACCAAGTTCGCCCTGTCGATCCCGGCGGACGACCCCACCCGCCGCGTCATCCGCAACGACGCGCCGTACATCCGGCAGGCCGTCGAGGCGAGCCTGAAGCGCCTCGACGTCGACGTGATCGACCTCTACTACATGCACCGGCGCGATGTGAACGTGCCGATCGAGGAGACCGTCGCGACCATGGCCGAGCTGGTGCGCGAGGGCAAGGTCAAGCACCTGGGCCTGAGCGAGGTCACGGCGCAGGAGCTGCATGCGGCCCAGGCCGTGCACCCCATCGCCGCGGTGCAGTCCGAGTGGTCGCTGTTCAGCCGGGACATCGAGGCGAACGTGGTGCCGGCCGCGCGTGAGCTGGGTGTGGCCCTGGTGCCGTACTCCCCGCTCGGCCGCGGCTTCCTCACCGGCTCGTTCACCAACGCCGACAAGGAGCTGTCCTCGGACGACTTCCGCCGTCAGCAGCCCCGCTTCACCGGTGACAACGCCGCCGCCAACGCGGCCCTGCTGGAGCCGGTCCGCTCGGTGGCCGAGGCCCACGACGCGTCGCCGGGCCAGATCGCCCTGGCCTGGGTCCAGCAGCGGTCGGCCGTCCACGGCCTGCCGGTGATCCCGATCCCCGGCACCCGCAAGCCCACCCGCGTGGAGGAGAACGCGGCGGCCACCCATATCGTCCTCACGGAGGCGGAACTGGCCCTCCTGGAGCCGATCGCGGCCAAGGTCGCGGGCGAGCGGTACGCGGACATGACGTTCACGTCCGCGGGCCGGGAGTGAGCCAGGGCCGGTCCTTCCGGCCCTAGAGCTCGGCGAGCAGCTCGGCCTTCTTCACCGAGAACTCCTCGTCCGTCACCAGCCCCGCCTGGTGCAGCTCCCCGAGATGACGGATGCGGTCGGCGATGTCGGCGGGGTCGCGCCGCACCGGCCCGGAGGGCACCGCCGCCGCGCCGTTCTGCCGCACCGCGGCCAGGACGGCGGCGGCGAACGGGAGCGACTCGTGGACCGGCCCGTACCCGAGCCCGAAGACCACGGCGGCCGGATCCTGGTCGGGCTGCGCGGGCGCCGAGCAACCGTCACGGCGTATCAGCCGCAGATGTCCCTCGAAGACCTCGGGGGAGCGCCACTCGACCCCGCTGAGCTCGGCGACCGGGAAGCTCTGGTCGCCCGCCTTCCACTTCGCCGACGACGCGCCCGTCCAGAACCAGCGGAAGTTCACGGTCCTGCCGTCGAAGGACGCCTTCGCGTCGTACGCCTTGAACTGGCGGGGCGCCTCGGGGGCGTCCACCAGATGGCGCTCGGCGGGCTCGCCGTCGTCCTTCAGCCGGGTCCGCAGCTCGTCGGCGTAGTACTCGGCGAGGGTCTCGCGCTCCTCGGGCAGCACCAGCCGGTACGGGTCGCACCCCTCCTTCAGCTGCCCCGCGGCCGCCTCCAGGAGGGGATCGGCGCCGGGCCGCAGCTCGGCGCGCAGGACGACCGTGCCGCGTCTGCCGGGGGCCAGCGTCACCCCGGAGATCGCCTCGATCGGAACACGGCGCTCACCCAGTGCCTGGAAGAGCTTGGGTGTTCGAATCCCCCGTTCGTAGCGGATGAGCACGGAGTCGGACTCGAACTCCCAGGCGGCATGAAATCCGGCCAGTACGTCACCCATGCGGCTCATCGTATGCGGGTCCTGCTCTTTCGTCGCCACCCTGCGCAGACCGCAGTTTCTGCGCCTCTACGCGCGTCCGACGGCGGCGGCGCCGGACAAACCCGTCCGGCACGCGCCGTCGTCCCGTGCACAGTGCACCGAGCGGTATGCGCCAACACCGATCTCGGCGAAGTTCTCCAGACTCTGCGTGCCCGGCTCGAAGTAGCCGGCGTGTCCCTTCGCACCCTGCGCCGACAGCACCCGCGCGCCGAACCCGGCCGACACCGGGTCGGCCCCGTGGCCCAGCCCGCCGACCTCCATGTACGGCACGTCCTGGATCCAGTCCGTGGCGTCCCGCATCGCCCACACCTGGGCGGAGGTGCGCAGGTGGGTGGCGTTCTCCACGCGCATGCCGGGGCTGGCGGCCACGGCGATGTCGGCCACTCGGCGCGGCAGCTCGTGCGCCGCGACCCCGCACACCACGGAGCCGTAGCTGTGGCAGAACAGCGACACCGGCGCCTTGCCGGGCAGGCTGCGCACGAGGGCGTTGAGCCGCACCGCGCCGTCCTCGGCGCGCATCGCCGTCGCCGACTCGATGCCGAGCCCGGCGGGCGCGGTGTAGTCGGCCCAGGCGATCACGGCGGTACGCGTGGAGGGGCTCGCCTCCTGCTCGGCGCCGTAGAGCGACTTGGCCATGCCGACCGGTGCCGAGTACTGGCGGTTGGTCTTCTGGAAGGTGAGCAGGTCGGTGTCGACACCGGGGACGACGACCGACACGCGCTCGGCCTTGTCGAGATCCCCGAACACCTCCGCGACCCGCCCCGCCCCCGCGGGGTCGAAGGCGAGGATGTGCCGGTCGCCGCTCATCAGCGCCTCGTAGCGGTGCATACGGCGGCCCGCGTCCTGCTGCCCGGTGGGCGACAGACGGCTGTCGTGCATGCGCTTGAGCTCGACCTTGCGCTGCTCGGCGAGCGCGTGGTGGTTGGCGCGGTAGCGCAGCTCGACGGGGGCGCCGTTCATGTTGCCGACCGCCAGGGAGTAGCGGTGCGCGAGGTGCGTGCGCTCCTGGGCGGTGAGCGAGGCGAAGAAGCGGGCCAGGCGGGCGGGGGAGGCGTCGGCGTCCGGCAGGTGGTGTCCGTGGATGCGGCCGTGCTGCCAGGAGGAGACCGACGCCTGGAGCGGCGTGTCCACACGATGGCTGCGCAGGGCCGTCCAGCCGGTGGTGGCCAGCATGACGAACACGACCGCCAGGGCGAGCAGTGCTCGCCCGACGCTCAGTTGCGGGGGAGTTTCGAAAGAAGTCACTGGGAGGACACACTAGGAGAACGGGCGGGTCTCGCGTGAGCCGAGTGACAGGGATCACGTTTCGATAACGCGGTGATGACCTCGGCGTGTCCGTATGTGTATCAGGTTGTCCGCCAGTTCTGTGTAAGGGCGGGTCCCACCTGTTCGAGGTACGCGATCGTCAACGCGCGCATCGCGTCCAGGCCGAGGTCCCCGCCCGCGCTCCAGCGCCGCTCCGTCACCCGCATCACCCCGCCGAACACCGCCACGGCCAGCCGCGGCCGCGGGTCGGCGTCCACGTCGACGCCCTCGCGCGCGGCCAGCACGCGCGCCAGTGTGTCCTCGATCTCCTCGTTGCGCCGCAGGTGCGCGGCGAGCAGCACCGGCGTCGACTCGATCACCCGGTACATGCGCAGGTACAGCTCGACGGGAACGACGGATTCGATGACCTCGCCGAGCGTGTCCCACCCCTCCAGGACCGCCTGGCGCAGCGCCTCCATCGGCGCCTCGCCGGCCGGCCGCTCGCGCACGGCCGCGACGAACCGCGCCACGGCCAGCTCCTGGAGGGCCAGGGCGGCCTCCTCCTTGCCGGCGAAGTAGCGGAAGAAGGTGCGCTGCGAGACGTCGACGGCCTCGGCGATCTCGTCGACGGTCGTCCGCTCGTAGCCGCGCGTGGTGAACAGTTCGACGGCGGCCCGCAGCAGTGCGTCCCGGGTGCGCTGCTTCTTGCGTTCGCGGAGTGTTTCCATACGCGTCAGTTACTGACTTGTGATTTGGTTTGTCAATTGTCAGCGGCTGTCATTAGCCTCGAACGCATGACTAGTCAGACCACCATCGACACGACGGGGCCGGGGGACAAGGCACCAGCAGCCCCGTCGGACGCGCCGCAGGCCTCCGGGCTGCGCGGCCACCCCTGGTTCACGCTCATAACCGTCGCCGTCGGGGTCATGATGGTGGCCCTCGACGGCACCATCGTGGCCATCGCCAACCCGGCCATCCAGAAGGACCTCAAGGCGAGCTTCGCCGACGTCCAGTGGATCACCAACGGGTACTTCCTCGCCCTCGCGGTCTCCCTGATCACCGCGGGCAAGCTCGGCGACCGCTTCGGGCACCGCCAGACCTTCCTGATCGGCGTCACCGGCTTCGCCGCCGCCTCCGGTGCCATCGGGCTGTCCAGCAGCATCGCCGCGGTCGTCACCTTCCGCGTCCTGCAGGGCCTGTTCGGCGCGCTGCTGATGCCGGCCGCGCTCGGCCTGCTGCGCGCGACCTTCCCGGCCGAGAAGCTGAACATGGCGATCGGCATCTGGGGCATGGTCATCGGCGCCTCCACCGCGGGCGGCCCGATCCTCGGCGGCGTCCTGGTCGAGCACGTCAACTGGCAGTCGGTGTTCTTCATCAACGTCCCGGTCGGCGCCCTCGCACTGGTCCTGGGCCTGCTGATCCTGCGCGACCACCGCGCCGAGAAGGCCCCGCGCTCCTTCGACCTGCTGGGCATCGCGCTGCTCTCCGGCGCGATGTTCTGCCTGGTCTGGGCCCTGATCAAGGCCCCGGCGTGGGGCTGGGGCGACGGCAAGACGTGGGCCTTCATCGGCGCCTCGGCGGTCGGCTTCGTCCTCTTCTCCGTCTGGGAGACGAAGGTCAGGGAGCCGCTGATCCCGCTCGGCCTGTTCCGCTCGGTCCCGCTGTCGGCGGGCGTGGTGCTGATGGTCCTGATGGCCATCGCGTTCATGGGCGGCCTGTTCTTCGTGACGTTCTACCTGCAGAACGTGCACGGGATGAGCCCGATCGACGCCGGCCTGCACCTGCTGCCGCTCACCGGCATGATGATCGTCGCCTCGCCGCTGGCGGGCGCCGCGATCACCAAGCTCGGCCCGCGCGTCCCGCTGGCCGGCGGCATGATCGCGACCGCGGTCGCCATGTACGGCATGTCGACGCTGAAGGTCGACACCGGCAGCGCCGTGATGTCGATCTGGTTCGCCCTGCTCGGCCTCGGCCTCGCGCCGGTCATGGTCGGCGCCACCGAGGTCATCGTCGGCAACGCCCCGATGGAGCTCTCCGGCGTCGCCGGCGGTCTCCAGCAGGCGGCGATGCAGATCGGCGGCAGCCTCGGTACGGCGGTGCTGGGCGCCGTCATGGCCTCCAAGGTCGACAGCGACCTGGCGGGCAACTGGAAGGACGCCGGACTCCCGCCGCTCACCCCGGCCCAGCTGGGCCAGGCCTCCGAGGCGGTCCAGGTCGGCGTCGCGCCGGTCGCCAAGGGCACGCCGGAGCCGATCGCCGCGAAGATCGCGGGCGTCGCGCACGACACCTTCATCTCCGGCATGAGCCTCGCGTCGCTGGTCGCCTGCGGTGTCGCGGCCGTGGCGGTCTTCGTCGCCCTGCTCACCAAGCGCGGTGCGAACGCGGAGGCGGGTGCGGGCGCCGCCCACATCTGACCCGGCGGAGGGTGTGGTGCATTCCCACACAACTCGGTGGATTTCAAACCGACTTCGCCTATCAGGGTGAAGAGGCTAAAGATCCGCCGCTCCCGGTGCGCACCGCGGGCCACAGTGGTCACACCCGCCGTACGGCATGTTCCACAGGCACGTTCGTACGGATCCCGGGCGACCGGTGCTGCGGCGCGCTGCCGGAGGGGGGCAGCGCGCCGGAGGCCCGGGGATTAGGCGGCGGATCGGGGGTACCCGCAGTGATGAACCCCGAACAGACCCCGGGGTTCAGGGAGTTGATGATGGCGGGCTTCGGACAAGGAACGCGCAGGCACCCCCGCTCGCGTGGCCGGACGTGGTCACGGTCCGGGCCGGATCGCGCAACGCTCGGAATCATCGGAGTCATCTGCGCAGTCGCGGGATTCTTCGTGCTGGGGATCATCCTCGGCCCCGTGGCGATGGTCTGCGGCTGGCTCGCAATGGGCCGCCAATGGGCACGCTCCGGTCCCATTCCGGCACTGGTCGCCCTGGTACTGGGCGCCATCGACACGCTCCTGGCGATCATCTGGCTCGCCGGAGCGGCCACCCCGGGCAACGGTCTGCTGTGACCCGGGGAGTGTGAGAGGGAAGGGCCCCCGGTGGGACGACCGGGGGCCCGCTCTCATCCCTCGACCCGTTCGACGGGCGCCGCCCTCAGCTCCGCCACCTCGGCCCGCAGCGCCCGCACCTCCTCGGTGAGCGCCTCGATGGCCTCCGTCTGCCGCCGCTCCTCCACGTCGTCCTTCTCGAACCGGGCGAGGAACCACGCGGCGATGTTCGCGGTCACCACACCGAGCAGGGCGATGCCCGAGAGCATCAGTCCGACGGCGATCATGCGGCCCAGGCCGGTGGTCGGCGCGTGGTCCCCGTACCCCACGGTCGTCATCGTCGTGAAGGACCACCACAGCGCGTCACCCAGCGTCCGGATGTTCCCGTCGGGTGCGTCGCGCTCCACCGAGAGCACGGCCAGCGAGCCGAACATCAGCAGTCCGACGACCGCCCCGGCGACGTAGGTCGTCAGCCTGATCTGCTCGGCCATCCGGGCCCGCCGCCCCACGAGCAGCAGCGTCGAGACCAGGCGCAGCAGCCGCAGCGGCTGGAGGATCGGCACCACCACGGCGCACAGGTCCAGCCAGTGCCTGCGGACGAAGTCCTTGCGGTCGCCGGCCAGCGCGAGGCGCGCCACGTAGTCCGCGGCGAACGCGCCCCACACCACCCACTCCACCACCGTGCAGACCGCGGTCAGCGAATGGCCCGCCGAACTGTCCACGATCGGCACGGCGTAGGCGACGGCGAACACCAACGCGAGCGCCAGCAGAGGCCGCTGGGTGTGGTGTTCCCAGCGTGCTTGCGCCGTTTCTTGCTCCATGCCCGCATCGTAAGGAAAACGTGAAGGGCGACGGGCCCGCAGGCCCGTCGCCCTTCGTCCGGCAACCGCTTACGCGTCGCCGCCGGCGGCCCCCGGGTCCGCCGCCGTCACGTCGAGCAGCTGGTACCGGTCGATCGCCTGCTTGAGCACCGAGCGGTCGAGCTTGCCCTCGCGGGCCAGCTCCGTCAGCACCGCCACCACGATCGACTCCGCGTCGATGTGGAAGAAGCGCCGGGCCGCACCGCGGGTGTCCGCGAAGCCGAACCCGTCGGCGCCCAGCGACTGGTACGTCCCCGGCACCCAGCGGGCGATCTGGTCCGGGACCGATCGCATCCAGTCGGAAACGGCCACGAACGGGCCCTCGGCCCCGCTCAGCTTCCGCGTCACGTACGGCACCCGCTGCTCCTCCTCCGGGTGCAGCAGGTTGTGCCGCTCGACCTCGACGGCCTCGCGCCGCAGCTCGTTCCAGGACGTCGCGGACCACACGTCGGCCCTGACGTTCCAGTCCTCGGCGAGGATGCGCTGCGCCTCGATCGCCCACGGCACGGCCACGCCCGAGGCGATGACCTGCGCCGGGATCGACCCCGACGTGCCCTCGGCGATGCGGTGGACGCCCTTGACGATGCCCTCGACGTCGACGTTCGCCGGCTCGGCCGGGTGCTGGATGGGCTCGTTGTAGACGGTGAGGTAGTAGAAGACGTCCTCGCCGTGCGGGTGCTCCTCGGAGCTGCCGTACATCCGGCGCAGCCCGTCCTGCACGATGTGCGCGATCTCGTACGAGTACGCCGGGTCGTAGGCGACGCAGGCCGGGTTGGTCGAGGCGAGCAGCTGCGAGTGGCCGTCCGCGTGCTGCAGCCCCTCACCGGTCAGGGTCGTACGGCCGGCGGTCGCACCCAGCACGAAACCGCGCGCCAGCTGGTCGGCCATCTGCCAGAACTGATCGCCGGTGCGCTGGAAACCGAACATCGAGTAGAAGACGTAGACCGGGATCAGCGGCTCGCCGTGCGTGGCGTAGGCCGAGCCCGCCGCGATCAGCGAGGCCGTGCAGCCCGCCTCCGAGATGCCGTCGTGCAGCATCTGGCCGGTCGGCGACTCCTTGTAGGCGAGCAGGAGTTCGCGGTCCACGGACTCGTACTGCTGGCCGAGCGGGTTGTAGATCTTCGCGCTCGGGAAGAACGAGTCCATGCCGAAGGTGCGGTACTCGTCGGGCGCGATCAGCACGAACCGCTTGCCGAGCTCCTTGTCCCGCATGAGGTCCTTGAGCAGTCGTACGAAGGCCATCGTGGTGGCGATCGACTGCTGACCGGAGCCCTTCTTCACGGTCGCGTACGCCTTGTCGTCCGGCAGCGCGAGCGGCTTGGAGCGCACCACGCGCGTGGGGACGTAGCCGCCGCAGCCCTTGCGGCGGTCGTGCATGTACTGGATCTCCTCGGAGCTGCGCCCCGGGTGGTAGTACGGCGGCGCGCCGCCCTCCAGCTCCTTGTCGGAGATCGGCAGGTGCAGCCGGTCGCGGAAGCCCTTGAGGTCGTCGACCGTCAGCTTCTTCATCTGGTGCGTGGCGTTGCGGCCCTCGAAGTTCGGGCCCAGCGTCCACCCCTTGATCGTCTTGGCCAGGATCACCGTCGGCTGGCCCTTGTGGGCCTTGGCCGCCGAGAACGCGGCGAAGATCTTCCTGTGGTCGTGACCGCCGCGCCCCAGGTGCAGGATCTGGTCGTCGGTCATGTTCTCGACCATCGCGCGCAGCCGCTGGTCGTCGCCGAAGAAGTGGTCGCGGATGTACCCACCGGACTCGGTGGCGTACGTCTGGAACTGGCCGTCCGGCGTGGTGTTCATCCGGTTCACGAGCAGGCCGTCGCGGTCCTGGGCCAGCAGCGGGTCCCAGGAGCGGTCCCAGATCAGCTTGACGACGTTCCAGCCGGCCCCGCGGAAGACCGACTCCAGCTCCTGGATGATCTTGCCGTTGCCGCGCACCGGGCCGTCCAGGCGCTGCAGGTTGCAGTTGACGACGAAGGTCAGGTTGTCCAGGCCCTCACGGGCGGCGATGGACAGCTGGCCGAGCGACTCCGGCTCGTCCATCTCGCCGTCGCCGAGGAAGGCCCACACGTGCGACTTCGAGGTGTCGGCGATCCCGCGCGCGTGCATGTAGCGGTTCATCCGCGCCTGGTAGATGGCGCCGATCGGGCCGAGGCCCATGGAGACCGTCGGGAACTCCCAGAAGTCCGGCATCGAGCGCGGGTGCGGGTAGCTGGACAGACCGTCGGGGTACTTCGACTTCTCCTGGCGGAAGCCGTCCAGCTGCGCCTCGCTGAGCCGGTCGAGCAGGTAGGCGCGGGCGTAGATGCCCGGGGAGGCGTGCCCCTGGAAGAAGACCTGGTCGCCGCCGTCGCCCTCGTCCTTGCCGCGGAAGAAGTGGTTGAAGCCCACGTCGTACAGCGACGCGGAGGAGGCGAACGTCGCGATGTGGCCGCCGACGCCGATCCCGGGGCGCTGGGCGCGCGAGACCATGACGGCCGCGTTCCACCGGGTCGCGTTCAGGATCTTGCGCTCGATCTCCTCGTTGCCCGGGAAGAACGGCTCGTCCTTGGTCGCGATCGTGTTGACGTAGTCCGTGCTGCGCATCTCGGGCACGGCCACACGCTTCTCGCGGGCCCGCTCGATCAGCCGCAGCATCAGATACCGGGCACGCTCACGGCCTCGCTGGTCGACGGCGGCATCGAGGGAGTCGAGCCACTCCTGGGTCTCCTCGGGGTCGAAGTCAGGAACCTGACTCGGAAGGCCGCCAATGATGATCGGGTTGCGATCGGATCCGGAAGCCACGCTGATCCTTACCTGTCAGAGGGCTGTTCGAGCTGCATTTCGGTGTCCCTGCACCGTTCCCCATCGTGTACCTCGGGCGCGCAAACGTCATCTCTACTGCGAGGTAACCGAGGCCCACCTCAGCGACTTCGGGTTCCCAAAGCCGCAAAGGGGGCACAAAGGTGTGGTGTAGCTCACGCGTGTCGGCGACCTCGTGCCTGGAGTTGCGGTGAGACGGCCAGGAACGTCACCGTTTCGGCGGTCTGGACGGCCGGGTACTTGCGCGATCCGTCCCGCCCGTGTGGACTACGGCCAATGCTTCGCGCACGCGCGTGGCTGAGATTCCCCCAAACCCGCCCCGGGCTCGGGGGAACCCCCGTTCCAAGACATGATCAGGAGGCAACCCGTGAGCGCGACCGCGGACCACGCGGAGACGAGCCCTGCCGTGAGGCTGGGGTTCCAGCCCGAGCAGGTGGTCCAGGAGATCGGCTACGACGACGACGTAGACCAGGAACTCCGCGAGTCCATCGAGGAAGTCATCGGCAGCGACCTCGTGGACGAGGACTACGACGACGTCGCCGATGCCGTGGTGCTCTGGTTCCGCGACGACGACGGCGACCTGACGGATGCGCTGGTGGACGCCACCACGTACATCGAAGAGGGTGGCTCGATCCTGCTCCTCACGCCGAAGACCGGCCGTGACGGCTACGTGGAGCCGAGCGACATCTCCGAAGCCGCGACGACGGCGGGACTGTCCGCCTCCAAGAGCGTCAGCGTGGGCAAGGACTGGAGCGGCAGCCGGCTGGTGACGCCGAAGGCTGCCAAGTCCAAGAGGTGACCTCGCCGGACGGGCCGGGCACGCCGCCCGGCCCGTCCGTCGTACCCCGGTGATCGCTGCGTAGGGTGGATGCCACCCGAACAGCCCCACCGAAAGGGACGTACTGCGATGGCCATCCAGGTCGGCGACAAGGCCCCCGACTTCGAGCTCAAGGACAACCACGGCGCCACCGTGAAGCTCTCGGACTTCCGTGGCGAGAAGAACGTGGTCCTGCTCTTCTACCCGTTCGCCTTCACCGGCGTGTGCACCGGTGAGCTGTGCGAGGTGCGCGACAACCTGCCGAAGTTCGCCGACCGCGACACCCAGGTCCTCGCCGTCTCCAACGACTCCATCCACACCCTGCGCGTCTTCGCCGAGCAGGAGGGCCTGGAGTACCCGCTGCTGAGCGACTTCTGGCCGCACGGCGAGGCCAGCCGCGCCTACGGCGTCTTCGCCGAGGACAAGGGCTGCGCGGTGCGCGGCACCTTCGTCATCGACAAGGAGGGCGTGGTCCGCTGGACCGTCGTCAACGCCCTGCCCGACGCCCGCGACCTGAACGAGTACGTCAAGGCGCTCGACACCCTGTGATTCTTCGGTGCCAAGCCCTGCGTGGTTCGGGAACCCCTCACTAGGATCGACTCGTTGATCCGATGTCAAACGCACGGCGGGGCACTCCGCCCCTGGACACCAATGGAGGGACTCGTGGGAGTCAGCCTCAGCAAGGGCGGCAACGTTTCGCTGACCAAGGAGGCCCCGGGCCTGACCGCGGTCATCGTCGGTCTGGGGTGGGACGTCCGCACCACGACCGGCACCGACTTCGACCTGGACGCCAGCGCCCTGCTCCTGAACGCCTCGGGCAAGGTCGGCAGCGACGCCAACTTCGTCTTCTTCAACAACCTCAAGAGCCCCGACGGCTCGGTCGAGCACACCGGCGACAACATCACCGGTGAGGGCGAGGGCGACGACGAGCAGATCAAGATCAACCTCGCGGCCGTCCCGGCGGACGTCGACAAGATCGTCTTCCCGGTCTCGATCTACGACGCCGAGAACCGCCAGCAGTCGTTCGGCCAGGTGCGCAACGCGTTCATCCGCGTCGTCAACCAGGCGGGCGAGGCGGAGATCGCGCGCTACGACCTCTCCGAGGACGCCTCGACGGAGACCGCCATGGTCTTCGGCGAGCTCTACCGGCACGGTGCGGAGTGGAAGTTCCGCGCCATCGGCCAGGGCTACGCCTCGGGCCTGCGCGGCATCGCGCAGGACTTCGGCGTGAACGTCTGAGCCCGGACGGCCACGTCACAGGCTCGTACCGGGCGGGGCCGCACCGTTTTTGTGTGGCGGCGGCCGCGCAAGGAAACCAAAAAACACCACCTCGGGGGGGGCAAGCATCACGGGCGTCACGCCCTCCC